>NZ_CP125650.1:0-300000 GCF_030053135.1 Rhizobium sp. BT04
ATGATCCGAACAGGAACGATGCGGCCGTTGTTTGTATCGGCCGCTCTTTTGGCGTCGGCGATGCTGGCATCGGCCCAAGGCATCCCCGTCATCGATCAGACATCGATCGCTAAGCAGATCGAGAGCATCACGCAGCTGAAGTCCCAGCTCGACACCTTGAACCAGCAGCTCCAGCAGGCCCAGCAGCTCTACGGCTCGCTGAACAAGATCACCAACATGGCCGACGTCGCCAATCTGCTGAACGATCCGTCGATCCGCAAGGCGCTTCCACAGGACTTTAACGCGATCGAGGGGCTGCTCAAAGGTTCCGGCAGCGGCGTCTTCGGCAGTTCCGCTTCGAAATTCCGCCAGGACAACTCCAGCTATCGCACCGATGCCGACGATTTCTATGCGCAGGAGTTGTCGCGCATCCAGAACCAGAACGCCGGGCAGATGAGCCTCGGCCAGCAGATCTACGATGCAGCGACCAAGCGCATCGACGGCATCGATGAGCTTCGCCAGAAAATCTCCAGTGCTGCCGACGCCAAGGACATCGCCGATCTGCAGGCCCGCCTCCAGGCCGAGACCGCCTTCCTGCAAACCGACGTCCTGCGCATGCAGGGCCTGCAGATGGTCCAGCAGGCCCAGGTGCAGGTCGACGACCAACGCAAGGCCGAGGACTGGCGCAAGCGCATGGACACGATGGGAGCGGCGCTCAAATGAGGTGGTTTCTTTCCGGCACGGCCATGCTTTTACTGGCGGCCTGCTCCCCACAGGCGGATAAGATTTACACCGTCGATGAGCTCATGGCGGACGATGCTCTGCTCGCTAGGATTATCGGCGAATGCCGTAACAATCCCGGAGAACTCCGCGATACGCCCAATTGCCGCAACGCCGAGGCAGCCGACGGCAAGCTGCGGCTGGAGCGGATGGGCAAATCGTTGGGAGGCTGACGATGTATCAGGTCTTCAGCTTCGTCGACGGACAGTTCAAGACACCGCTCGAAAATTTCATTTCCTCCGGCACCTCAAATATCGCCAGCTGGGTCAGCGGCCCGCTGACGGCGGCACTCACCCTCTATGTCGTGCTCTACGGTTATCTCGTTCTGCGCGGCTCCGTGCAGGAACCGATCCTCGAATTCGCCTTCCGGGCGATGAAGCTCGCCATCATCGTCATGCTGGTGAGGAACGCCGGCGACTATCAGACCTACGTCACCAATATCTTTTTCGATGCGCTGCCGCGCGAAATCTCGCAGGCGCTGAATTCGGGCACGGCGCCGAGCGCGTCGACCTTCGACAGCCTGCTCGATAAGGGCCAGAAATGCGCCAAAGAGATATGGTCGCGGGGCTCCTGGCCTATCGATATCGTCACCGGCGTGGGCGGCCTACTGGTTATCGGCGCAAGCTTTCTTGTCGCGGCGATCGGTTATATAGTTTCGCTCTATGCCCGGCTGGCGCTTGCCATCGTGCTGGCAATAGGTCCGATCTTCATCGCGCTCGCCATGTTCCAGTCGACCCGCCGATTCACGGAATCCTGGATCGGCCAGCTCGTCAATTTCGTCATCCTTCAGGTCTTGGTCGTTGCCATCGGCTCGCTGCTGATCACCTGCATCGATACGACGTTTACGGCGATCGAAAGCTATAGCGACGTGCTGATGCGGCCGATCGCGCTCTGCGCCATTTGCGTTGCCGCCCTCTACGTCTTCTACCAACTGCCCGGCATTGCTTCGGCTCTTGCGGCGGGCGGGGCGTCGCTCACCTACGGCTACGGCGCCGCCCGCGATGCGCATGAAAGCACGCTCGCCTGGGCGACATCCCGCACAGTGAGAGCGGCCGGCCGCGGCGCGCGTTCCGTCGGCCGCCGCCTGACTCCAGGCCGGACCGAATGACGGTCACCAACGCTTCAGACAATTGAACAGGTTTTTTGGATGCTCCGAATCGTTTTGTCGTTTTTGCTGACCGCCGGTCTCGTAGGCTGCGGTTCGATGTCCCACCCGCTACCCAAATGTGATGGTTATTCCCGCCGGCCGTTGAACCGCGCCATGTGGCAATGGCAGGACAGTGGAGGCGAGCAGCCGGCGACCCGGGCCGTTCCCGCTGAGCCGACCAGTCACGCCGCTGCCTATGTGCAGGAGCCGTCCTCAGTTACGCCGGCCGCTTTCGCGCATTTCGATGTCGCGGGCTCCTACCGTCCATGCGAGGGCGAGTGACATGGTGACCACGGATAACCTCAAAAGTTACTTCGACAAGGCCCGCCGGTTCGATCAGGACCGGATGATCCAGGTCGAGCGTTCCGCCCGCATTGCCTGGTTCGTCGCTGTTTGCGCGAGCATCCTTGCTGCCGTTTCAGTCTTTGCTGTTGCCGGCCTCACGCCTTTGAAAACCGTCGAGCCCTTCGTCGTGCGGGTCGACAATTCCACCGGCATCGTCGATGTGGTCTCGGCGCTGACATCCACCGCCGGCACCTACGACGAGGCCGTCACCAAATATTTCGCGGCCAAATATGTCCGCGCCCGCGAAGGCTATGTCTGGAGTGAAGGCGAGGAGAACTTTCGCACTGTCGCGTTGCTATCGACGCAGCCGGAGCAGACTCGATTTGCCACAGTCTACCGCGGCAGCAATCCCGATTCCCCGCAGAACATTTATGGCCGCAGCGCCACGTCGCGGATCAACATTGTTTCCATCTCGCTGATCAACGCCAATGTGGCATCCGTCCGCTATATGAGGACCGTGACCCGCGGTGACGAGGTGCGCACCACGCACTGGGTTGCGACCCTGACCTTCTCCTATGCCAACGCTCCGATGTCCTCGACCGACCGGCTGACCAATCCGCTCGGCTTCGTCGTCAGCGAATATCGCGCCGATCCGGAGGCCATCAATTGAGACCGCACTTTCTCCTTCCGCTCATCCTGGCCACCGGGTTTTCGTCTGCAGCGCTCGCCCTCGAGACGCCGCGCGGCGCCGCGCAGGACAGCCGCATCCGTTTCGTCGACTACCAGCCCTATAACATCACCAAAGTCGTCGGCACGCTGCGGTCTTCGGTGCAAATCGAATTCGCCGCCGACGAGGAAATCGCTCATGTGGCGCTTGGCAACAGCGTTGCTTGGGAAGTGGCGCCGGCCGGCAACATCCTGTTCCTGAAGCCCAGGGAAAATCAGCCGGTGACGAATATCTCGGTCGTGACGACACGACGGGACGGCTCGACCCGCAGCTATCAGATGGAACTCACCGTCCGCGACGGCAGCGTCGAAGCCGGTCAGAACACCTATTTCTATGTAAAATACCGCTATCCCGCTGATGAGGCGGAGCGGCGCCGGCAGGAAGCAGCTGCGCGCGCGCAGGCGGCACAGGCCGGCGAGGCAGATCGCGTGCTTGCCCTTCACGAAGCTTATGGACCGCGCAACTGGCGTTATTCGGCGCAAGGGTCCCAGGCGCTCGAACCGCAAGCGGTCTATGACAACGGCAAGGTCACCACCTTCGCCTTTGCCGGCAACCAGGAAATGCCGGCGATCTATATGGAAAACTCCGACGGCAGCGAAAGCCTGGTTCCGAAGTCAGTCGACGGCAATCTCGTCCTCGTTCACGCGATCAGCCGCAAGTTCATACTGCGCCGTGGCGGCGACGTGCTTTGCGTCTTCAACGAAGCCTACGATCGCGTCGGCACCAATCCCGAGACCAACACGACGTCACCATCGGTCGAGCGCGTCGTCAAAGTGCCGCCCGGCGCGGCGCAATAGGAGGTAACATGGCCGAGGAAGAGATTACCCAGATTCCGGGCGAGCGCGCCGAGACGTCGGCCGGCGGCCGGCTCGACAATAACCCGATCCTCAAACGCGGCGCTGTCGCCTTGGCGATCGTCGTCTTTGTCGCGTTCGCTCTCTGGTCGATGCGAGGGCAGGACAAGCCGTCAGACGGTGCCGAGCAGCAGCGCGTTGTCATCCGGCAGACATCGGATTTCGAACCGGCGAAGGAGCCACAGCCGGTGGCGACACCGCCGCAGGTCCAGCTCCCGACGCCTGTCGCCGCCGAGCAGGCGCCGACCGACGGCGACAAGCTGCTCGATGCGGCCCGCCGTGCGCCGGTCATCGCCTATGGCGGCGAGAAATCGCCGGCAACGCGGCGGCAGGATCAGGGCGAGGCGTCGGATCAGGCCTCGAATTATGTGCCGCTCGGCAACAATCAAGCAGACCTCGGCTCGCAGGGCGAAAACGAGGACCAGCACTTCAACCGCTTGCTGACGCCGACGCAACTGCAGGGATCGCGTGCCGGCACGTTGGGCAATCGTGATTTCATCGTCGCCATGGGGACATCCATTCCCTGCGTTCTCGAGACCGCGCTCTCCTCCGATCAGCCGGGGTTCACGAGCTGCGTCATCAACCGGGACGTTCTTTCAGATAACGGCCGCGTTGTGCTGATGGAAAAAGGCACGCAGATTGTCGGTGAATATCGCGGCGGAATTCGGCGTGGACAAAAGCGTCTGTTCGTCCTCTGGAGCCGGGCGAAGACACCGAAAGGCGTGATCATCACTTTGGCGTCGCCTGCAACCGATGCGCTCGGCCGCGCCGGCATCGACGGCTATGTCGACACCCATTGGTGGGAGCGGTTTGGCAGCGCAATGCTCCTGTCGATTGTCGGCGATGCCAGCTCCTACGCAAGCAGCCGGCTGCAGGACGGTGATGTCAACGCGCAAAACACCGCCAGCGCCGGTCAGCAGGCAGCGGCGATCGCCGTCGAGCAGTCGATCAACATTCCGCCGACGCTCATGAAACATCAGGGCGAGCTCGTTTCGATCTTCGTGGCGCGCGATCTCGATTTCTCCAGCGTCTATCGGCTTCGCGTGACGGAGCCCCGCAATCGCGTCTATGACCGCGCCGTGCTTGGGGATTTCGGCCCCTCCTCGAAGCTCGTGACAAAATAGGTTCGGCAATGACTGAAGCTGCCGACTCCGGCGTCGTGCGAGAACTGCTTTCGCCGCTATCACGCTTCCTGCGCGACAAGACGCTCTATGAGGTCATCGTCAACCGGCCGGGGCAGGTCGTCACGGAGGGTAGGGAGGGATGGCAGACTTATGAGATGCCCGAACTCTCTTTCGACAGGTTGATGCGTCTCGCCCGCTCGGTCGCGAGCTTCTCCAATCAGTCGATCGACGAGACGCGACCGATCCTGTCGGCGACCTTGCCGGATGATGAGCGAATTCAGATCGTCATCCCGCCGGCAACGACGAAGGGAACCGTCAGCATCACCATCCGTAAGCCATCCTCCGTGTCGTTGACCCTGGAGGATCTCGATCATGGGGGATTGTTCGCCGATGTTGTGCCGGCCCAAGACGACGGGCGACGATCAGACCATAGGCTGTTGGAATACTATCGCATCGGTGCCTACAAGGCGTTTCTCCGGGAGGCGGTGTTTGCAAGAAAGAACATCATCATCTCCGGCGCCACCGGGTCGGGAAAAACAACTCTATCGAAAGCGCTGATCCGCCACATTCCGCAAAGCGAGCGGATTATTTCGATCGAAGACACTCCCGAGCTGGTGGTCCCGCAGCCCAACCATGTTCGGCTCCTTTACTCCAAAGGCGGGCAGGGGCTCGCCAAGGTCGGCGCGAAGGACCTGCTCGAATCCTGCCTGCGCATGCGGCCCGACCGCATTTTGCTGCAGGAGCTGCGGGACGGGACGGCATTCTACTACATCCGCAATGTCAACTCCGGCCATCCTGGCTCCATCACCACGGTCCATGCCGACTCGGCCCGCCTCGCTTTTGAGCAGCTGACTTTGCTGGTCAAGGAGTCGGAGGGTGGTGGGGACCTCGAACGGCACGACATCCGCGAGATGCTGACGATCGCGGTCGACATCATCATCCAATGCAAGCGGATCGACGGCCGGTTTCGGGTGAGCGAGATCTACTATCGAGACGTCGCGACTGACCTCGGCCGCTCTTCGTCGGATCGAGCTTAACGGGTTGCGTCCGGGCCTCTAACAATTCTGTCGGTCTCGACCGTCAGTCCAATTGTGCGGCCTTGTCATGCAGGACCACTGAAAACGCGCGGAGCCCCTGATGGTCCAGTGCATCAATGAATTCGTGAACCGCCGGCACCGTCTTGCGTAAATTCAAACGGGCGCGCCTGATGCTGTCGATCAATGCGCTCGAAAAGGTGGAATGGAGGCCCACGAGGAAATTGTCTGGCGATACGCAGGTCACCCCATGAGGCCGAAGGTCCGCGGCTGGGAAATCCTTGAGATTCCCCGTGACAATCACAGAAGCCTTTCCGGCGATGGCTACAGCCAAACCATGACGATCATCCGGACCCGGTAGCGAGAGGTCGGGGATGAGAATTCGATGGTTGCCGACATCGGCATCGGGCAAAACGTCCTTGATCCGATCACGGGTCGCTTCCAGAAGGGTATCTCGGGTGAGCCGAATGGCCAGATTGCGAATCCACTCGGCGTGGATGTCGTCGGTCCGGCGTGCGTCGACGAGACCGTCGAAAGCACACTGGACCAAGACATTACGCAAATGGAAAGGGTAGAGGACGCAGGCATCATAGACCGCAACAGGCGGCTTAGAGGCCATGATTGACGATCAGATCCTCTGTGTCCTCGGCCAGCGCGTCGAGGCTTTCCTGGCGAGCATCGAGCTTGGCCTTGAGCGCGAGAACATCCTTCAACTTGGCTCGGCGGTGCTTGCCGACATAGCGGAAGGGCAGATCGCCGCGATCCATGCGCAGCACCACGAGAGGACGTGAGATGCCGAGGATGGTGGAGGCGTCGGTCGGACTCAATTCCTGATCTTCCGTGAGCACGGCAACGCGCTTACCGCGCAACAGATGATCGAGGAGTGCCTCGACAGGCGCGAGAGCCGAGGCAGGGAGAAAAAGGGTTTGAAGTTGTCCACCTTCACGGCGAATCCGTAGTTCCAGTTGGTCGCCCTCCGCCAGATTTGGCATAGGCGCGACGGCCTTGCGGTCGCGATCAGACAACTTGGTAAATTGAAGAACATGGCTGGTCATGGCGAACACCTCTGACCATGAATATAGGGCAAGTCGCTCATAACTGCAATAACTGAAATGTCTTCCCCTTTCCATCTCCGATTTCCGGGTGCCATAGGAGCGCGCGGCGAACGAGCTCGACCCGCCAACTTGAAGCGTGGGTTACCGCCAACGGCAAGCGCTCCGCTTCCGATGTGATCGTGCAATGCAAAGGGGCCGCCTCACCAACTATGCAGAAAAATAGGGCCGCTGGAAAACCAGGGCCCTTTAAGGTGTGAAGGTCAATAACCTCCAGAGGGGAACAGCTGATACGATGGCACTGGGAGGAAAACCATCGACTGCATCAACTGGAGACAATATGCTCATATTTTGACCGCTTGGTAAAACATTTTTTGTGCAGTGCAGCTATGCAGAAATGGCAGAGAGTTCTCTGGGCCGATTTGACCGGGATATAGCTTCACGCATTCGAAATCGCCCGGGCGATGGCTTCCTTTTAGGGCGCCTACGTCGCTGACCAAGGAGGCTGGTGTGGATCATGGCAGCCGCGGCATTTCGCCGTCGGCCACACGCCAGATCCACGGCGTCATCTCGGCTCTCGCGGCGATCATCTCATTCAGTGCAACGTCATAGTCTTCGTCGGCCTTCGTCGGAACGATGAACATGGCGATCGGCGCTGGCTTTGCCTCCGGTAAGGTCACGGAGGCAATCGGCTGGTCGCGCGAAAGATCGAACCGGAGTCCTTTCACGCTTCTTCGCTTCAGGCTTGAGAGCCGCTCCAGGAGACGCTGTTCATGGATGGTTTCGAACGGGATCCAGTTCTCGTTGACCACCATCAGCGCCACTTCCTCGACCGAAGCTATCCCCGCTCCCGAAATGCCGAACGTGGCGATGACGATGAGATGAAACCCCTCGTTGGATCGCCACAGTTCCAGTTCGGTTTCATATCGGGCATTCAACCGTTTCCACGCACCCTCATCGAGCATGAAGGGGAAAGGCAGGTGGCGCACCAGCATCTTCTGGCCATCGCGCGCTGAGGAAAATTCCTTTACCTCTCCGACGGTCATCATCAGTTTCCGCGGACCGGGACCGGTTAACTGGGCACCGGCCAACATAGCCGCACGCCGCGCTGAAATCCCCTCTTTGTCGTCCTGATGAAACACTTCCGGGACAAACAAGATATCGCTGAGAGGGCCGCCGCGGACGATCATCTGCTTTGCCGCGTTCACCAGACTGCTGCGCACGCGCCCCCAGCCGCGTTTCCCGGCCCATAGCGAGGTCCATTCCGTCAGCTCCCCCATGTCCCAGAGATAATGGAGCATCGCCCTGAGCGAGAGCTTCTTGGGCTCGCTTCGCACAGTCTCCGACGGCTCCGAAGGCGATGTCGACGTCGATCGGCCCCCTCGTTTCGACAGCGAAAAATCGAGTTTCAGCGTTGCCGCACCGGTCGCCGCGTCGATTTGGATGGCGTTGCCGATCAACGGCCCGAGGCCGGATAGCTCATACGGCGGGTCGTAAGACGAGCAGCCGGGATCATGCTGCCGGCCTGAGAGCGGCATGCGTTTGATCAGGAATTGGCCATCCATCCGGGCAATGTACATCGGCACCGGCGGTTGCCGACACGGGCAAAATGGCCTGAGCTTCTGTTCGTAAGCGCGTTCGAGCTGCGGCAGAAACTCTGGAGAACTGTCGTCGAACGCCTGGTTGCCGATCAAAAACTGTCGCACGTCGTTCCTCCCTTGCCTGACCAAAGGCTGATCGAGCCGTAAAAGGAAGGCGTAGCATGAGCTTCGCGGACTTTACTAGCGCAAATTAGTTAGTATGTAAATGTTACGGCCGCTGGGGCCGATTTCAACGCCATAGGCAGGAAAGAAGATACGTGCATTCCAGCCTCCAAAAATTAAAATTAACGATCATGATAATTAGAAGTCAACGGTGCGTTGATTAGACGTCAGCCCGTCAAAATGTAGAGGCTGCGCCAGCATAAAGTGAGTTCTAATCGCGGGCTACCCAGCCCTTCGAGCCGGCCGGCGCTGAACCGCCAATCACCTTGCCGCCTTCCGACTGCCCGATGGCTGCCGGCGTCTCTACATCGCAGCTGACGTCGATGCGGCCGGCCGGCACGTATCGAGGGATTGAGCTGCCGCGCCCAGGCGCTGGGGATCCTGCCGCTAGTGCTTGCCCCGGAGCTCGGCGACTTCAACGAGGATCTGCGCCGGCTCAGCCCGGAACGGCTCATCGCTAATCTCAGGGCGCAGCTCGTTCTGGAAAACGCTCTGGCCTTTCTGCCCGCATGATCGAGCCGGACGGGGAAGGTGAGGGCGTGAGGGCCTACAGGATGGCCGGTCTCTGCCGGTCGCCGCACGGGTAGGCGCCCGCCCCGCGGGCCTGCCGAGAGGCGACCCTTACCATGCGGCGGGCGGGCCTTCAGCGGGTCGCTCAGGTTTCTTCCCCTGGCTTCCCGCCGCAATGACGACATGCTCTCGGTCATGCCGGCTGGCGTCGTCATCTTCCCCGGCTCCGGCATTACCGGCAATCTGGCCGACAAGGCTCGCCGACTTGGCATCTCCGTTTGGCAAGCGGCGGGAGATGGCGCGTAAGCGCCATCTGTCCATACGGCTGAAGGAGATGCTTGCATTTCGTAAAAATTGTGTACACATTTGCCGTTGAAACGGAGCTTCGCCATGACCCAATCTCGGCAGCAGATACCATCTCCCCGCCGTGTCGGCGTGCGGGAATTTCGCGGCAACCTGACGTCTTTCCTCAAGCAGGTCGAAGACGGCCAGCGGTTCGTCCTGACGTCCCATCACAAGGTTGTCGCCGAAATCGGCCCGCCGTCAGCCGGCGTCGTCATGCGGAAACCAGGCGCGTTGCGCGGAAAGATCAAAGTTGCCGATGACTTCGATGGTCTGCCGGCGGATGTTCTGAAGTCCATGGAAGACGGGACGTGAGGCTGCTGCTCGATACACATGCCTTGCTGTGGTGGCTGAACGACGACGAGAAGCTAGGGAACCATGCGCGTCGCCTTATCGGCGATCCCGAGAATGATGTCCTCGTCAGTGCTGTCTCCCTTTGGGAAATCACTGTGAAGCTGCGCATCGGCAAACTTGATGCCGATATCGAAGAGATTGTTGCGATTTTGCCGGATCAAGGTTTCGACCGGCTGGATATCTCGGACGCGCATCTTATCGCTCTCGCTGCTCTTCCACTTCATCACCGCGATCCTTTCGATCATCTGCTCATGGCGCAAGCCGTGGCGGAGGGAGCGTATTTGGTTTCGGACGATCAAAATGTCGCGCTTTATGGCATTCCGTTTGTGACTTGCTCCGATCCTGTTGCCTTGTGATCTCACCGAGCTTGGCTCCGCGGATGAAGCCGGCTCAGATTGTTCCGGGTGCGTGTTTGCCAATGGCGATGTACCTGGCGACCCATCGGCGGCTCAGGTGCTTGGGAGCGGGCACGTTTGGGGAAGATCACTCATTCGACACCCGCGTGAACAGCTTCACCCGGGATTGGAGCACGGTCTGCAGACGGCAATGCGGTGCCGCGGCGACCTCGCCGATCAGCAGAAATGCTATCGAGGTGCTCACAGCCTGCCGCAGCCGGGAGTGGGCGAGGGATTATGTTGATCGACATGCGGGCGAAGCGTCCGTGGAGTGCGCGGCAATATCCCCCAGTGCTTGGACCAGGGGGCCATGATGGTTTGTCGCAGCCTTCGATTGCCCCGAACCATTCCCGTTTTATGTCGCTCATATAGACGACCGCCTGCTTTTGCGGCCAACCCCTGAAGGGGTAAGACTCGCCCGAAATTTTTGCAAAATTCGATTTCGGTTCGCTTGTCCTGGTGGAAAATAGAATTTTGCAAAATTTTCAGGCGAGCTGACCGCAGCAGGTCGGCCGTCTCTTCGTGCGCCATCGGGAATGGTCCCGAGCAACCGGAGACAACAACCATGGCCACCACGATCGCAACGCTCACGCAGAAGACCGACGGCATCCTCGAAGGCGTCTTCGCCACGATCCGGGTCAACGCCCCGATCGCCATCGTCCCAAATGCCAGCAAGGCAAGCGAAGAAGCGCCCGACTACCGCGTCATTCACCGCAAGACGGGCTTCGAGATCGGCGCCGCCTGGAACCGCATCGCGCGGCAGACCGGCGAGGAATACCTCTCAGTGAAGCTTGAGGCCCCCGAGATCGGTGTGATCTTCGGCAATCTCGCACCGGCACCCGGCGGCGATCCGAGCAAGAAGGTGATCCTCTGGAACAGCCCGAACTGAAGAACAAAGCGAGCGGCCCCGAGCAATCGGGGCCGGCTTCGTCGTATCTCAAGTTTTGCGCGCAATAGCGGGATTGAAAGCGGGCATCGAGCCCGCTTTCAATCCTCCTGTCGTGCCACACGAGACCAAGGACCCTGTCTGCCCAGATACTTGAAGTCTGCCGTGAGGCTCGTGCCGCCTCAAGGACTTCGCGGCCCCTCCAATTTTCAGCCGGCGCCCTGAAGGGCACCGTCAGAAAATCGGTTCCTCCGCTCGCCGGCTCCGCCGGTCGCTGACGCGATCCTTGACCCGGCCCGATCCTCACGACCCCGGGCGTCATCTTTCACATTTCAGGAGATGACGACGATGACGATTGCACTCGAAATTCAGGTTGAGGAACTGCGGGCCGAGCTCAGGAACGCCGATCCGGCTGAGCGCCGCCAGATCGAAGCGGAGCTGGAGATCGCTCGGGCCGAACTGAGGGTGGCTATCGCCGAGCAGGAGGGCGCCATCGACGCCGCGCCACCCTTCTGAGGCGCGGCGTTTGCCTCCTCGCCTGGGCCGGCGCGCCGGATCGACCGGCGCGTCGACCCGAAGCTGCGCTTCACGCCGATAATCACCGGCAAGGACCAGGAAGACTTCCGCGGACAGCCCGGACCATGGGTTCCCGTCCGGCATTTGTGTTCGGCCTATAGCCGCGCGCCCGTTTTGATCGGAGAAGTTCGAGGAACATACGGACTGCATCCTCCTCTCTGTCGAAGTGATGCACCATGGCTTGTCCGATCGTTCCGATGCGTCCCCATCGCCGCGTCAGGCAAGGTGTGCCGAACAACGTCGGTTCGATTGCGAGCGCGTAGAAGCGCGCCATGTTTTTCGTCGCGTCCGTGCGTTCGATGTAGAGCTGATAGGGTTGAGTGAGCATGACGGAGAGTCGCCTCTTCCAGCTTTTGCGTCTAACGACACTTATGAATCGATCGGCCCACACCGATTCATTTTTGTGATGATCGTCGAAGCCGAAGATCATGGATTTGGGCGAGCCGGCCAATCGCCTGCCGGGTGCTATTCGCTCCGCTCACGGAGCCCGAACACCGTCTGCGCCTCCGGTCACGCCCCCTCTCGCGGAATGACGTGAGCGAATTGCCTAGCCGCAGGGCGGGGTTCTATCCTCGACACCTGCTGCCGGCTCACGCCGGAAACGGTCGCGTCCCCTTCGGGTCCGCGGGTCTCTTCTCTCTCTGACGTCCAATTTTACTCCAGCAAATCCGGCGTCAAGGACGGCGCGTCTCCCCCAATTTTTCCGCTGCTGCGTTTCACTGCGCTCTGGAAAAATCGGTTCCCCCGCTTGCGAGCCGCGTTCCGCGGTCCTTGACCCCTCTTTGCAACAGAGTGGCCGATCTCCGTCATCAAGATGAAGGAAATCACATTGTGACAACCGATCAGAACCTCATGCTCTACACCAAGCTTGCCGGCTTCCGGCTCGTCGTCCTGGCAAACCGCTTCGGCTGCGACAGCGATTTTTCACGAGAGCTTCACGATCGCCTGGTTGAGGGGCTCGACGCGGCAATCGATCGGATCCGCGTCATCATGGAATTGGAAAGAAGTGTTCTCATCGGGGAGGATGAATTCGCCGAATATCAGCTGGAGGGCGAGATCGAGATTTTCGGGCGCTTCACTATCAATCTGCTGGACGAACTCGAATTTGATTACGACACGCGTGAATTCCGCGTCAACGGCGGCGATTGGATGAGCGCTTGGGCTGCCGACGACACTGGCGTCGATATCAACTATCCTGAGCTCGTTGCGCTGATTGCGGACGAACTCGGCTCGCTGGCGCCGATCATCAAGGATATCACGTTGGCAACTCGCATCCCGGTCTATGCGGGGCGCGCCGTTTGGTCATGGTGGTAGCAGCACCATCTCACATATTGAGAGGCGACAGACGAGGTTGCCTCTCAGTTGCCGATGGCCCTCAAGTGAGCCGAGGAAGGACGGCTGCGAAGTTTCACAACAATCACAGTAATGTTGTAAATGCTGTAAATCCCAGCGATAGCAACAAGGAAGCCCATATGCCGAAGCCAAGCGGGACGTATTCAACCAGTGACCTCTCACGTAAATCCGGCGACATCATCGTCGAGGCGCTGCGCCATCCGGTGACGATCACCCAGCGGAACAAACCCCGGCTGGTTCTCCTCAATATCGAAGATTATCAGCAACTGATCAGGCAGGCAGACCGACGCACCGTCGGCACTATCGAAACGATGCCCGACGAGCTTTTTGCCGAACTCGAAAACGCCGTCGACGCCTATGCCGGCGAGGACGAGGTGGGCCGCTCATAAAACCACGATCATAGCACCGGTTTGACGAAACGATTGACCTTAGCTGCCTGATCCATCTCCTTTCGCCGGAAGTAGATCGCCCGGCCGCAGCGGATCGGACTATGCCCCTGGACGATGATGATCTGCTCGTCCTTCCTCATCGACTGGGTGATCTCGTGCGGCATGATCAGCGGCCGGCGCTGGAAGTTGACGTTCTCGGATCTCCTGGATGCATTGTTCTTCGTGTCCCAGCCGATGTTGCGGGAACTGCCCTTCACTTCCACCGTCATCTCGCCACATTGCGCAGAGACGTTGCGCGCCGTGTCGAGCGCCTTGATCGCTGCGTAAGAGGCGAAAGCGCAGCCATCGATCCATGACGTCGCGCCATCCTTCCCGAAATGCCGCTCCAACTGCCCGACCGACTGGTACATCAACATCATCGAGATGCCGTACTTGCGGCCGCGGTCGCGCGCCTCCTCGAGCACCCTCATGTAGCCGAGCAGATCGACCTCATCGAGCATGAACAGCGCCCGGCGCTGGAAGGCGCCGTCGGCCTGCACCATGGCGTTGATGAGCGAGCCGATGATCACACGAGCGATGCCCGGATAGGAGCGCAGGATCGATGCGGAGATGTTGAGGAAGACGTCCTTCTTGCCCGAAACGATATCACTCGATTTGAAGGCATTGCCGCAGACGAGCGCGGCATAGCTGTCGAGCGACAGCCACTGGGTATCCTTCGATGCTGTGGAATAGACGCCCGAAAACGTCTGCTCGGTCATGTTGGTGAAGACGCCGAGCGTTTCGCGGATGAAGGCCGAACCGGAATGCTCCTGAATGTCGCGCAGCATAGCGAGCACCGAGGGCTCCGGTTCGGAAACGATCTGGCGGAGACTGCGCAAGCTTCGCCGGCCCTCATATTCGGGCGAGAGCATCACATGGGCGAGCAGACCGGTCAGGAGGTTGTGCGCCTGGTTCTGGAAGTAGGATCCCGTCGAGCTTTCGAAGCGAAGGCTTTCCGACAGCAGCATATGGGCAATGCCGACGATGTCCTCTTCCTTTTGCTTGGATGCTTCGATCCCGTCGAGCACGTTGAAGCCCATGATCGGGTTCGTCGGATCGAGCACCATGACCTCGCGCTTGAGGGCGCGGGCTCGGTGTCCGGCCACCATTGGTGCGACCTCGGTGGAGGGATCGAGGCAGATCAACGGCCCGCTATAGCGCAGCGCCGTCGGGACGACGTTGCTGGTGGTCTTGTATCCGCCCGATCCCGCGAAAAACAGCATATGGGTGGAATCGAAGTCCTGTCTGTAGGTGAGCAATGGCGCCTTCCCGCCCTGTCCCCAGGTGCTACGATCGTTTGCATCGAAGGGAAGCGCATGGACGATTTCCTTGTCGACCCGATAGCGCTCACCGACGACGATTTCCCCTTCCGGCGGAAACAGTTTTCCTGCTGCCGTCATGGGCAGCCAATCGGCATCTCCAAATATTCCACGCCGGGCACGTTTTATTTCATCTGGGACGACGACGGAGATGCGGGCCGACATCGCCACTGCCATGAAGCCGGCGACGGCGGCGATGACTGCGACCATATCAAGATAGGACAGCGCTCGATCCCATGTGATCACTTCGGCCTGCACAGCAGGTGCAAGCCGGCCGAATTCGCGCAGCGCATAGAACGCGGCAACACCGAGAAAATACAAAAGGCTTGCCATGGCGACCGGCCTTCGCCGATGCAGCGGCAAGGCCCAAACTGTCAGAAGTCCGGCAAGAGGTCCGAACAGTAGAGGCGGCACAGGTGCTGCGCGCAGGAACCAGTGTTCTATCTTCCCGGACATGCCGGCGGCGAGTCCCGGCCATCGCCAGCCAACAATGTAGATTGTGATCGTGGTGACGGCGATCGGTACCAAAACGAGTAACAGGCTCGGATGCGGTTTCCCTCTTAGGCCCATCTTACTTTCTCCTCGAGATGCGATGAACCGTTCCTCAGAGAGGAGACCTTGAAAGCCTCTTCGCCGATATCGCGCAGCCGCCGATGCTCGATGGAGCCTGGGACGAGCCTTGCCATTTCTATGAGGCCGCCGAGCAGGAACGCCCGATCCGCCTTCGATAGCCCGGCTTTGACGACGATCCCGCCGAGCAGGATCTTTTCGCGCGTGTCGCGCTTGCGGTCAGCCGTCATTTGGAACCTGCCCCTGCGCTCCAGCGCCGCTATCTGCTGGTCGACGCGTTTGAGGAGTGGGGCCAGCGGCGCCTTTCCTTTCCCCCTTCCGAAATCGCGCGGCGATTTCCTCGATGATCCGATCGATCTCCTCGTCGGCGATCTCCATCTCCGCCAGCCCGGTTCTGGTCGCGGCGCGGGCAAACCGCTCGGCCGATTTAACTATCAACAATCGTTTGCGTTCGCGCAGCTTTTCGATCTGGGCGTCGAGATCGGAAATCGATGATTTTGTCGCCATTCCTGGTTCCTTTTCTGCTTTGATGTCGAAGGGGCGATTATACTAACTAGAATAAAACAGTAAAATGCGCTACCGTGCAACCAGAAAAGCGGCATCGGCCCTTCGGTCCGATCTGTTTGAGGGCGCAATATACGTCGCTGTCGCGACGTGCTTGGGCCAGTCTGGAGACGCCAGTGGCGATCATGTTCGTCAGAGCGCAGGTGATCAGCAGGGGATCGGGACGCAGCATCGTCTCGGCTGCCGCCTATCGCCACCGCGCCCGGATGATGGACGAGCAGGCGGGAACGTCGTTCAGCTATCGCGGTGGGGCGGGCGAACTGATGTATGAGGAACTGGCGCTGCCGGATGAGATCCCGGATTGGCTGCGGTCGGCGATATCAGGTCAGTCCGTCAGCAAGGCCAGCGAAGTGTTTTGGAATGCCGTTGACGCCTTCGAGACGCGGGCAGATGCGCAGCTCGCCCGCGAACTGATCATCGCGCTGCCGGAGGAGCTGACGCGGGCCGAGAATATCACGCTGGTGCGCGAATTCGTCCGCGACAATCTCACCTCGAAAGGAATGATCGCCGACTGGGTCTATCACGACAAGGACGGCAACCCGCACATCCACCTGATGACGACGCTCCGGCCGGCGACGGAGGAGGGGTTCGGGGCAAAGAAGGTTCCAGTGCTTGGTGAGGGTGGCAAGCCGCTGCGTGTCGTCACGCCGGACCGCCCGAACGGCAAGATCGTCTACAAAGTCTGGGCGGGCGACAAGGAAACGATGAAAGCGTGGAAGATCGCCTGGGCGGAAACGGCCAACCGGCATCTGGCGCTGGCCGGACATGACATCCGCCTCGACGGTCGCTCCTATGCCGAACAGGGCCTCGACGGGATCGCGCAAAAACATCTCGGGCCGGAGAAGGCGGCGCTGGCGAGGAAGGGCAGGGAGCTCCACTTCGCGCCGGCCGATCTCGCCCGCCGCCAGGAGATGGCCGATCGGCTGCTTTCAGAGCCGGAGCTTTTGCTGAAGCAGCTCGGCAATGAACGCTCTACCTTCGACGAGAGGGATATCGCCAGGGCGCTGCACCGTTACGTCGACGATCCCACCGATTTTGCCAACATCCGCGCCAGGCTGATGGCGTCGGACCAATTGGTCATACTGAAGCCGCAGGAGATCGAGGCAGAGACAGGAAAGGTGTCGGAGCCCGCGGTGTTTACGACGCGGGAGATGCTGCGCATCGAATACGACATGGCGCAGTCGGCGCGGGTTTTGTCGGAGCGTCGCGGCTTCGGTGTTTCCGAGCGGAATGTGACGGTGGCGATCGAACGCGTGGAGAGCGGCGATCCAAAGAATCCGTTTCGGCTCGATGCAGAGCAGGTCGATGCTGTCCGTCATGTCACCGGTGATGGTGGCATTGCCGCTATTGTAGGCCTTGCCGGCGCCGGCAAATCGACGCTGCTTGCTGCCGCACGTCTTGCCTGGGAGAGCGAGGGACACCGGGTGATCGGTGCAGCCCTTGCCGGCAAGGCCGCGGAAGGGCTGCAAGACAGTTCCGGCATCAAGTCGCGGACGCTTGCCTCCTGGGAACTGGCCTGGGGCAATGGGCGCGATACGCTCCATCGCGGTGATGTGCTGGTGATCGACGAGGCCGGCATGGTGGCCTCGCAGCAGATGGCCCGTGTGCTGAAGATTGCCGAGGAGGCTGAGGTAAAGGTCGTGCTGGTCGGCGATGCGATGCAGCTGCAGCCGATCCAGGCCGGTGCTGCCTTCCGGGCAATTACCGAACGCATCGGCTTTGCAGAGCTTGTCGGCGTGCGCCGCCAGCGTGAGGCCTGGGCACGTAATGCCTCGCGGCTGTTTGCCCGCGGCGAGGTCGAGAAGGGCCTCGACGCCTATGCCCGGCATGGCCATCTGGTCGAGGCAGGGTCACGCGAGGAAACGATCGATCGCATCGTCTCCGACTGGGCTGCTGCGCGCAGAGAGGCAATAGAGCGATCAACGTCTGAGGGCGGGGATGGCCGCCTTCGCGGTGATGAACTGCTGGTGCTCGCCCACACCAACGACGATGTTCGCAAGTTGAACGAGGCGCTGCGATCGGTGATGACGCAGGAGGGAGCGCTCAGTGAAAGCCGCAGCTTCCGGAGCGAGCGGGGCGTACGGGAATTTGCCGCCGGCGATCGGATCATCTTCCTGGAGAACGCTCGCTTCCTTGAGCCGCGCGCCAAGCACTCCGGGCCACAGTATGTGAAGAACGGCATGCTCGGCACCGTCGTCTCCACCGGCGACAAGCGTGGAGATCCGCTGCTTTCGGTTCTGCTCGACAACGGCCGCAAGCTCGTCTTCAGCGAAGACAGCTATCGACATGTCGATCACGGCTATGCCGCAACGATCCACAAATCGCAGGGCGCTACCGTCGATCGCACCTTCGTGCTGGCAACCGGGATGATGGACCAGCATCTGACCTATGTGTCGATGACGAGGCATCGCGACCGCGTCGATCTTTATGCGGCCAAAGAAGATTTTGCGGCAAAACCTGAATGGGGACGCAAGCCGCGTGTCGATCATGCCACGGGTGTGACCGGCGAGCTTGTCGAAACCGGCGAAGCCAAATTCCGGCCTGATGACGAGGATGCCGACGACAGCCCTTATGCCGACGTCAGGGCGGACGACGGAACCGTCCATCGGCTTTGGGGCGTGAGCCTGCCGAAGGCACTCGAGGAGGCCGGCATCCAGGAAGGCGACACCGTGACGCTCAGAAAGGATGGTGTCGAGCGGGTCAAGGTCCAGATTGCCGTAGTCGACGAGAAGACAGGTCACAAGCATTACGAGGAGAGGGAGGTCGATCGCAACGTCTGGACGGCCAGCCAGGTCGAGACCGCTAGCGCACGACAGGAGCGCATCGAGCGGGAAAGTCATCGGCCGGAACTCTTCAATCCGCTCGTCGAACGCTTGTCGCGCTCCGGTGCCAAGACGACGACGCTCGATTTTGAGAGCGAGGCCAGTTACCGCGCACACGCTAACGACTTCGCCCGGCGCCGCGGGCTTGATCATCTCTCGCTTGCCGCCGCCGAGATGGAGCAAAGCCTTACCCGGCGCTGGGCGTGGATTGCCGCAAAGCGGGAGCAGGTGGAAAAGCTCTGGGAGAGGGCAAGCGTGGCGCTCGGCTTTGCCATCGAGCGGGAACGGCGGGTCGCCTACAATGAAGAGCGGAGCCAGACGATGGTCGAAGCGACGTCCAGTGACGCGCGAACTGCATCCCACTCCGTCTCGGGCGCAAGTGCTGCTGAAACACGCTATCTGATCCCGCCGGCCACGTCCTTTGTCAGCAGCGTCGAGGAGGATGCGCGGTTGGCGCAGCTTGCGTCGCCGGCCTGGACGGAGCGGGAGGTGATCCTGCGGCCGCTGCTGCAGAAGATCTACCGGGATCCGGATGCAGCGCTCGTCTCCCTGAATGCACTGGCGTCGGATATCGGGGTCGCACCCCGCAGGCTCGCCGACGACCTTGCGGCAGCCCCTGGTCGGCTTGGCCGGCTGCGTGGCTCCGAGCTGATCGTCGACGGACGCGCGGCGCGTGAAGAGCGCAATCTCGCTGTCGCGGCCGTGAAGGAACTGCTTCCGATGGCCCGTGCCCATGCGACCGAGTTCCGCAGGAACGCCGAACGGTTCGAACTGCGCGAGCAGACGCGCCGCGCGCATATGTCATTGTCGATCCCGGCGCTCTCCGAACGCGCCATGGCACGTCTGATGGAAATCGAGGCGGTGCGCAGCCAGGGCGGGGACGATGCTTATAAGACGGCCTTTGCGCTCGCCGCCAAAGATCGATCGGTGGTGCGGGAGATCAAGGCGGTGAGCGAAGCTTTGACGGCCCGCTTTGGCTGGAGCGCATTTAGCGCGAAGGCGGATGCGATCGCTGAACGCAACATTGTCGAGCGCATGCCGGAGGACCTGACGGATGAATGGCGCGGAAAGCTGACCCGCTTGTTCGACGCCGTGCGACGCTTTGCCGACGAGCAGCACCTCGCCGAACGTCGGGATCGTTCGAAGGTCGTCGCCGGCGCGAGTGCCGATTTGAGCAAAGAGCCAGGGACGGAGAAAATCATCATGCCGCCCATGTTTGCCGCCGTCACCGAGTTCAAGGTTCCGATCGACGACGAGGCGCGATCTCGGGCTCTTGCTTCGCCTGTCTATCGCCAGCAGCGTGCGGCACTGGCGAACGCGGCAACGACAATCTGGCGCGATCCGGCTGAAGTCGTCGGCAAGATCGAGGAACTTCTCCAGAAAGGTTTTGCCGCCGAGCGCATTGGAGCCGCGGTGACCAACAATCCTGCCGCCTATGGTGCCTTGCGTGGTTCGGATCGCCTGATGGACCGGATGCTGACCTCTGGCCGAGAGCGGAAAGAGGCTGTGGCGGCCGTGCCGGAAGCTGCAGCGCGCCTGCGCGCGCTCGGTGCGGCCCACCTCAATGCCCTCGATGCCGAACGCCAGGCTATCACGGACGAACGGCGGCGCATGGCGGTTGCCATTCCAGCTCTTTCGAAAGCTGCGGAAGAGGCGTTGGCGCACCTGACGGTCGAGGTGAGCAAGGACAGCAGGAAGCTGAGTGTTTCCGCCGCTTCCCTCGATCCGGGCATTGGCCGGGAGTTTGCCGCTGTCAGCCGAGCGCTCGACGAGCGCTTTGGTCGCAATGCCCTCGTCCGAGGCGATAAGGATATCGCCAACGTAGTGCCACCGGCGCAGCGCGGAGCTTTCGCGGCGATGCAGGAGCGGCTGAAGGTCCTGCAGCAGACTGTCCGCCTGCAGAGCAGCGAGCAGATCATAGTGGAGCGGCGCCAACAGACCGCCAACCGCAGTCGCGGCATCAACCTCTGAGGGTCGGGAAAAAGAGAGCGGACAAATGTATGGTTGATTGAAAAAGCACTATCACCCGATTGTCCGAAGATCGATCTTTCTTTGGGTGGCGAAGCGGACGAAATTATTGTGCATCCGTTCCGCAACGGTCGTTGTAGAGGCGATTGCAGGTTTCACCAGATCGCGTGCTGTCTGCGTGAAGCCACTCTATAGCCCCCTCGGACACGGACGTGGCCAGAAACAAGCCTGCTTCCAGCAGCGCGCGGATGCCACAGAAAGTGACGAGGTCTCGCGCTGAAACTGTGAAGAACAGGCTTTCACTGGTCGGCCTTATGATCGCGCCTCCACCTTCGAAAGCTAGAAGTCTGTCAGGTCCCACGGAGACGAGGGATTGGTAGAAGTCCTCGATTTGCGTGCAGATCTTGTCGGCAACGTGCTGCGTGCGCGAGATTGCGACACACGCCTCGGCGACGTGCACGCACTTTGGAACATCTTCCTCACCCGCGAATGATGGCGCTCGTGGCAGGACCAGATGCGCGTTGCACGGCGGGCTCAGCTCAACGAAGTGACGGACTTCGCCAATTGATTTCTTCATGCTGTTCCTGCCTGTTCGTGAAGACGTGACGCAGTTGCGCTCACGCGACGGTGAAGATGAGGAATCGCTAAAGGGTCCAGGATCGCCCCGATAGCCGCCTTGCCTCGGATTCCGGATAAAGGCGGTAGGGAAGGTCCGCATAGACATATTCTGCCGGAATCGCGGGTGGGGACAGCTTCGATAGGAATAGGTCGAGATTCTGCTGACTGTTGCTGGAGACAAGCGTGTAGAAATTGCCGCTGTTCCAGGTGACGAATGAGTGTCCAAAGAACCGGCGTAGTGTTTCGCTCATCTCCGAAAGGGTGACTTCGTTTCGATCCATTCGCGTCAGCACCGTCTCTTCCTTCGCGCGAATATCTGACGCGCTGAAGAAGCGAGCTTTGAAGCTATGGTCCTTCTGGCGTTCCCGCCGCCGATATTCCTCGTCGTCTTCATGCCTGAACTTCTCGACGAACATGAAGAGCCCGTTGGTCTTGAGATGCTGCGAGACGAAACGGATCTGATCGAAGCGATTTGGCGAATACATCTGGAAAGTCGTGTCCTCGAGGATGATATCGAAACCGCTGCCAAACTTTCGGAGCTTCACGTCTTCTTGGACCCTTTGCGATGTCAAATGATGAAATGGTCCGTGAAAAAACATGGCATGAGGAGGAACGCCATAGGCATAGAAGCTTCTAAGGTTTTCGACGTTGGGACTGCATGACAGCGTTTCTATCCTGCCCTTGCCAAGTTCGCCGATCACACGAGCCATCGTCCCCTCGGCTGTACCTAGCGTGTAGAGTTGCAGTTGACCCTTTCTGGCCCGCGCGTATTTGAGGATCGCGCCGCCTATGCGGCACTCCTCTTCGAGGCGGTAGGGTATGCTGCTCAAGTAGTGCTTATCGAATGGACCTCGGCGCAGCGGATGAAGGGCTGAAAAGCGCCTGAACGTCATGTCCACTGGAAACAAGCGGCGATCGAGCTCGGGCGGACGGATAGGCATTCCGGCCTCACCGGATGCGGTGGTCGAAAAAAACTCAGAAAGCTCGTTAAGGCGAGGGGCGCGGTCGCACTCCTCAATGAAGTCGGCAAATTCACGCATGCGAAAGCCTGCCTTTCTCTCGCACCATCGCGTTTTTGGGATTCAGGAGGGAAATCGCGCATCCCGAAAAGATTGTGCCGTCAGCGATGATGTCGGCAGAAGATGATCGCGAACGTCATGTTTTCGCATCCACGATTTTGATTGGTTTTCATGAAATTGACATGAAATTCGACCTGAGGTTAAAGCCTGGCTTGTTGACAACTTGGGGTGAGGTAGGGTCGCTACCACACCGGTTTTTCAGGGGAGCAGCTTTCGAGTGGGGATCATTCCATCAATTCACCCCGAGAGGATGAAAAAGTCACAAGGGGAGATCATTCTTCACCAGCAAGGCCTTTGGAGCCATGCCCGCGCAGATGTCGTTCGCCGGCGCAGTCTCGGGCGACAGGTTATCGACGTTGTCGCGGATGACCACCTGATCTTCCTCAACATAAGGGGTACGGCGGCATCCGGCGAAAATTTTGTGGACGGACGAAGAGTCGAGTTCAGTCCGCGTCCAGACGGCTCGCTTGTTTACATTCCGCCCGGTTGCCATTGGAGCGGTTGGGATGAAGGCGATGCTGAGGGTTGTTATCTTATGATAACCGTGACGCAGGATTTTTTTTCCAACCTCACGACCAAGCTCCCGCGCGTAGGCACCTTACGTCCGGAGCTTGGATTTAGAGATCTGCCAATCCAATGCTTGGCGCGGCAGATTGCCGGAGAACTTTCACACGACGATTCCGTAGGGAGTCTGATCGTTGAAGGGCACCTAGCGGCTATCTTCGGACTTCTGCAGCGCCGCTCCGGCACATCTGGCAGATTGTCTCGAGGAGGATTGTCTCCTACGGTTCTCAAGCGGGTGATAGGGCGAATTGAAGCTCACATCGATCGACCTCCGAGCGTGCGCGCTCTGGCTGAAGAGGCGGGATTGACCTACGAGCATTTTTCCCGCGCTTTCAAGCAGTCGCAAGGCTCGACGCCCTATGGCTTCTATAACCAGCGCCGGCTTGAACGCGTGACCGACCTTCTCCGCACAACTGCGATCAGCGTGACCGAGATCGCAATCGCCTGTGGCTACTCCAGCGGGAGCCACCTCTCGACCAGATTTCGCCGAGAGACGGGATTTTCCCCTGCCGAGTACCGGGCGCTCTGGAAAGAATAGCTGGTTCTGGACGAGAGATAATATCAAATTCATGAAAGCCGCCAGCTATTCAGAAGAATAGCATGTCCCCATGAACCTGCCAGTAGGGAGTGTGGATGAAGTGGGCGCGACAGAAAGCAGCGGCATGGGGTATTATGCCTCTCGCGGCATCTATCTCTTCTGTGTTCTGGCGTCGGCCACCGGCCGCAATGTCTACTTCGTGCTGGCGGCATGGGTTGCGACAGATGTCAGCAAGAGCACGAGCGCTCTCGCCATCCTTTTGGCGCTCGGCAGTGCCGCCGAGTTGCTCACCAGCAATGTTGGTGGGGTTCTAGTTGATCGATTTGATCGTCGCTTCGTCTGTATCGCTTGCGATTTATCCAGGTTGATCCTCATATTTTCAACGGGCATTGGTCTCTCGTTCGGTCACCCACTTGATGTTCTTTGCCTATCGTGGACCATCTTCGCGTTCCTCGACAGAACCTATTCGACTGCGCTGCAGGCCATCATTCCAGACATCGTTCGTCCTAAAAACCTCACTTCATTCAATTCGGCGTCTTATATTGCGATGCAGGCGGGCAATCTCATCGCCGCCATCGTCACCGGGTACAGCTTAACCGCCATCGGGATGAATCTGACGTCGATCCTCCCTGGCGCCTTTTTCGGCCTATCACTGTTGGGGCTGCTGGCACTCGGCCGACTGCCGCTTTCTCGTTCTCGATCGGATTTGCAGGCAAAGAGCATTCGTCGGATGGATCTGTTGCCGATGACCTTCGTCGTTCACTCACTGAAGACCACCGCCGTCATGTATGCGTTGACCTATGCGATGGGCATGCTTGTGAGTGTATTGGGCGCCGCATATGTCACCCGTGAACTCATGGGGTCGGCGCTAGAGTTCGGTTATCTCGAGGCAGGTTGGGCCCTCGGTTCGATTGCGGGCTGTTCAACCCTTCTTCTCAGAAGGGCGCGTTCGCGACGACAAAGCATCCTCTTCCAGTCGGCGCTCGCTGGCATTGTTCTGTTGGGCTTTCCTGTTTTCCAGAGCTTTTTGTCCGCGCTCGTTCAACTGGTGTTGCTTGGCTTCTGCTACAATGTCACGCGAATCCTGATCGATGTACGGGTTCAATCGACTGTTTCGATTGACATGTTGGGGCGGGCGCGAAGCCAGATCCACACGATCTGTGTTTCGATAGGGCTTCTTGCGTATGGCATCATCGGGACGATCGGAGACGCAATTCCACCTTCGGGGATTTTCGGCCTCTTCGGGGCGCTGATGGTGACCGTCGCGCTCTTCTTTCACTTTAACATGGATCGGGGAGCGCCGGTGGAAAGGCGGTTCGTCTGAGGATGGAGACGTCGCCCAATAGTGACCTGGTTTCAAAAGGTGAGGTGTTGGCCCTCATTTTTGAATTATTCCCTTGGTTGCGTCAGTTTGAGCAGGCATCGCTGAACGACTACGCAAAGGCGGCTTTCTCGGTTGGATCGGATCAATCGGGGTGCGTCGCGCGAAGCCAGGCAATGTCTCTATTGCGGTCACGCGTGGCGGCCGTCGCGCAACGTCAGGGTTATTCAGCAGGGGCCGTGACGCGCTTTCAAGCCGAAATCGAAGTCGCTCCGGTGCTGCAGTGTGGCCCCCACCTCCACCTGTTGATCGAGCCTGACGCATTTTACACCCATCTGTTCTCCCTGATGGGACTTCGCGCGCATGGCAGGACATCCTATATCTCCTACGCTTGCTCGACAGTGAAGTTCGTAGAACGCGGTCGCAAGGGTCCGGCCTGGCTCCACGTCGATGGCGATGCAGTCAATGTCTTCGGCCTGTCGCGCAGCAAAATGATCCCCTACAGCATTCTTGGCAGAAACGGCTGCTACAGATTCCATCTTCAAAACGTCGACAGGCCCGGTGATGACTCGGAGGCAATTTCCTACTTGCGAGACCTTTTGCCTCTTGGCGAATTCCAGTCGGCGGCAGAGGCGATCAAAGCGGCAAATCTTTGCCTCTGGAAGCGGTATTCTGAGAGCCAGGTGGACTTTCTTCAGCTTGATGATAGCGACGTTGCCGATCTGGTCGCGGACCACCTTTCCGATGGCCGGTCCTGGCTGCGAGCCTCGTTGATCGAGGACCGAGCATTCGCGATGCGCCTCATCCATTTCATCGATCAACTCGCTGACACGGCTTGGCGAGGCTGGCTGAAAAACTCGACGCATTTTTTCTGGGGCTGCATTGAAGGGCGGCTTTTTCCACTTTGGCTGGATGGCAGGGTCCTCCGGTCGAAGGAGACAGATGATGTCTGTGTTGAATTCTCGCCGCCAAGTCTTGTGGAGGCCCTGAGAACTGGCCGGATCGTTCCGAACCTTCTGCTGATGTTCATCGTAACGTCGATCCTGCCTGGCGTGCGTGTCCTGGGTGGAAGTCGGCATACGATCTATTATCCGTTGATGCGCTGGGCATTCTGCGAGGCGTTGAGGAACAACCATCGTGACACACAGCTTCTCAACGCACTGTCAAAGGACGAACGGCCGGGGGTTTGGGGCCATCGCATCATCTCCTCGCCGTGCGAGCCATTTTCGCTGTTGAATGCTTTTAGCCGTGGGGGAATTGAAACGCTTCTCGGGCAGTTCGGCAAGATGAGCATTATCGACGCTTGCGGGCCCCTTTCCAGCTTCACCCAGGACCCCCTATGGGCGGAGCTTGCGGTAGCCTATTCCTCCGGGAGAGTGGGCAGACAATCCTCGCAATGGGCGTTCCGCTGATCGCACCTCCTTTGGTTTTCTGACCACTTTACCGCCCGAAGCGTGACCTCTCGCTTTTGAGACAAGTGTCCGCGCGTAAAGCGAAGCTATTGAATCTTGTAAAGAATTCGGTTGCGCGGCGGGCGGATTTCAACTAACTTTGGCAGCGAGGCAGTACGCGCTGCCTTGGGGATTAGAACCCCCTGTTAGCGGTTGGTGTCGGCCGATTCGGCACCACACTCCTTGACCTTCGGTCGAGGAGCCTGTGGCGTATGTCCAGGTTCCTCGGAACTAAAGGCCACAGGGCCGTCTAGCACGGTGTTCTAACTCCCCGATCAGTGGGTTGAGCGAGTTATTCCGCGGGGGCGCACCGCGTGAAACTCTCCATCGGGGTGTCCACCATGAAGCGCTATGCAGCAGCACAGGTCCGGACTTCGAGGCCTGCGCAAGCCGAACAGTCGAATGTAGCGCGCGAGTTGGTGCATCCAGTTGATCGGCATGTCGGACAGCAAATCCGTATCCGCCGAATGCAGTCGAATGTATCCCTAGGGGATCTCGGCGCCGGCATCGGGGTCAGTTTGCAGCAGGTACAAAAATATGAAAGCGGTAAGAACCGCGTCAGCGCTTCGATGCTCTACGAGCTTGCCAATTGCCTCAAGATCCCTGTTTCGAGGTTTTTCGAAGGTCTTCCAGATCCCGAAACCACTCAGGGCCAGCAAATCATAACAGAGATCGATGAGAAGATTGCCTACATTTCCACGGCGGAGGGACGGCGTCTGATAGACGACGTTTTGCTCCTTTCTCCGCGTGTGCGCAGCCGGGTCGTTGCCCTCGTCAGCTCGATTGTCGATGAAGAGATGGAAGAACACAAGGACGTTTCCCCATGAAAAGACCAACAAGAGCGCGGCCGCAAATTGGTCAGCGGTTCGTAAAGTTCTCGTCGCGCACTGCAGGTTTATTCCGCATCTAAAAAACGATCTGGCCGACGTTCTTCTCTCGGTCAAGCACAGTGCCAAAACCGGTACTGCGGTCGGCAAGATCGTCAAGGATATCTGCCGCCGTTCTGCCATCGGCAAGCACAGGGAAGGGGAGGCGATCGCGTGCAGGATTGGATAATGCCTCGGTTCCCCCGATCACAATCGGGCGCAAGCGGATATTCTCCAGCCGTCCGCTAGATTCAAAATTGCAGGTCGCGATGACGCTTCTCCACACCTCCGGCGGGCTCCATTCCTGTTCGTCCTTTTCCGTATGGAAGAGGAAGTTGCCAAGGCCGTAGAAAATTGGCGTATTCCGATATATCTCGACCGCTTGAAGGACCGGAGCGCCATGGCTGACAAAGAGGCCTGCGCCCGCGTTCACGCAATCGTGCGCAAATTCTCGCACCCAGGCGGGGACTTGCTGCCAGTTCGGCTCCCAATGGTGATGATGCAAATACACGATGACGAGTGTGTCGCGGCCCGCTTCTTCCGCGATCGCCGAAAGGTGAGCCCAGGCGCTGTGCCGGTCCACGACGATGCGGCGAGCCGTTTCATCTGATCTGCGAAACACGGTTCCATAGAAATCAATTTCGTCTTGGCCATGAAGATCAGGCGGATTCTCCGGCTGGGCATAGTTCGCGCGCTCCAAGGGCGAACTTAGAAGACGCTCTTGAATGGAGCGAAGCAGGTTGAATGTTCCCGTTTCCAGGTCGAATACCCTGGAGACCTTCAGCCTATTGATGCCGGGCCTTGCTATCCTGCCCTCAGTTGCGTCCTCAGCGTACATGAAAGACGGGCCTGGCCCAGCGTCCATGGCAATCAGCGCAACATTTCGGGATCCGAACGTCATTTTCTGTGCCGTGGAAGCGTGATGCTTGTTGTGGCCGATGCCGGCATGCAGGAAATTGTGTGCCGCAACCTCCTCCAGCGTCGAGAGGATCCCCGGCGGTCCAAGATCGAAAGCATGGTTGTTCGCCAGAGCCAGGCTATTGAAACCGAGCTCCTTCAACGCGGCCAAGACATCCGGCGCTGCAGCGCCGAAATAGCTGCCTTTGAGCGGCCATCCACCATGACGACCATAGATAGTCGTCTCGAGATTGGTGAAGGCAACATCGCTTGCTTTGAGGATCTCGGCGATCTCAGCGAGCCGTGGATCGCCGATCGCTCGAAGATCATGACGGATGAGCGACTGGCCGGTGACAGCAATGGAAAAGGGTGCGGACATATGGTTTACCTTCGATCTTTGGGACTGCCGACTGCTCACGCGCTATGGCTTCGGGGGAAATGCGTGTCGTAGAGCCAGTGTCTAGTTCGATGTCTGCGGCGAAACATCGATCTTGAACCATTGCTCGCTCAGCCGCTTCAGGGTTCCGTCGCTCGTGGCGGCCTCGATGGCGCTATCGAATGCCGCAACCAGTTCGCCGTCGTCTTGCCGAAGCCCGACGCCGACACCCGGGCCCCACAGGCCACCGGAGAGCCGCGGGCCGTAGAGCGTTGCAATCCCGCCATCCGTGCTGTCGAGGAAGGCTTTCCAGGTGAAATAGTCGGCAAGGCCGCCATCGATGCGCTCAGCTACGAGATCGAGATGCATGTTGTCCTGGGAATCGTAGCTCCTGATCGTCGCGACCTTTCCGAACAGTTCATTGAGCACCGCTTCCGAATTCGATGATCGCAATACGCCTAGAGTTCTGCCGTTGAGAGCGGCTCGAAGCTCCTCAATCTTTGCCTGCTTTTCAGGGTCGATAGTTGTGAGGTCGAGCTCGGCCGACGTATCCGTGGGCGGAAGATCGAGATCTTTGCGTATGACGAGTTGGTTGAAACCTCCGGCGTAGGGCTTGGAAAAAGCGATCGATTTCTTCCGCTTCTCAGTTATCGCCATCCCCGACATGATGGCATCGAACTTTCCAACGGTGAGCGCCGGTATGATTCCGTCCCAGTCCTGAGGCACGAAAGTGCACTCGAACTTCATCCTCCGGCAAAGATCGCGGCCGACGTCGATGTCAAAGCCGGCGAGCTCCCCTTGGGGGGTGATGGCATTCCAGGGCGGCGAAGCACCTTCAGAGGCGATTGTCAGTGTCTTCCTGTCCATTGCTCCCGCGTTGTTGGCGCAGACGACAAGAGACAGGGCAAGCAGAAGTGTTCGTTTCACGACGATGTTCCTTTCATTGCTGAGTTTGATTGTTGGCGTCCGGGATGTGGGCTGGCGTCAAGTTTCAGCCGAGGCGAGAGGCGGCTTTCCGTTCGCTCTTCGAGGTACAGGTTGCGTCGGCGGTGGACGGTTTGCCGTCGGCGTCCAACGCGTCTCCAGCATCTGGAAACCTTGCGTGATCAAGAGGGTAAGCAGCAGATAGAAAGCCCCCGCGGCAATGAAGACCTCGTATGGGGCGAATGTCTCCGACACCAGCTGTCGGGCGAGCCCGGTCACCTCAAGCAGCGTGATGGTGCTTGCAAGGGAGCTTGCCTTCAGCATTCCAACCACCTCATTTGCATAGGCGGGAAGAGCGATCCTGAGGGTCAAAGGGAACACGATAAGACGGGCAGTGTGGAAACGGGAAAGGCCCAAGGCTTTGGCCGCTTCAATCTGCCCACGCGGGACCGCCTGGATCCCGCCGCGCAGAACTTCTGTCGTATGGGCGGCGCTGTTCAGGGTGAAAGCAATGAAGGCGCACCAGAACGGCTCTCGCATCACGGCCCATAGAAAGCTTTGGCGGACGAGGGGAAGCTGGCCAATCCCATAGTAAATCAGGAAAAGCTGAACCAGAAGTGGCGTGCCGCGGAACGCATAGGTATATGCCAGCACGGGCGCGGAAGCCCACGGATTTGATGATGCCCGTAGGAAGGCGAGCGGGACCGAGACGGCGAAGCCTGCGGCAAGCGATGCGAATGTCAGAACCAGAGTGAGAAGAAGGCCGCGGGGAAGGGTGAGAAACGCTTCAAGCGCGATGGTCATGCTCATTGCCTCAACCTTTCATCGCCGGGAGCGAATAGCGGCGCTCCAATAACCGGAACGAAAGAAGGGACAGGCTTGTGAGGGCGAGGTAGATTGCAGACGCTGCGAGATAGAAGGGGAGTGGAGCGCGCAGTGAGCCTGCGCCTATATAGGCGACGCGCATGACATCCGTCAGCCCGACGACGGAAATCAGCGATGTATCCTTTATCAAGGAGATGCAGAGGTTACAGAATGCCGGCAGAGCGATCGGGATCATCTGGGGAATGATGATCAGAAACCAAATCTGCGAGTTCGAAAGCCCGAGCGCTGCTGCAGCCTCTCGTTGGCCTGGTGCAACCGCGTTGATCGCACCACGGAATATTTCCGCGGCGTACCCACTGAACACGACGGTCAGTGCCGCGACACCGGCCGCAAATGCATTAATCTCGATGTAGCCACCGGCAATCGCGCTCAAAAGGGCGGTTCCGCCGAAATACGTTAGGAGGATGATCAGAAGTTCCGGAACACCCCGGATGATGCCCGTGTAGGCCCGCATGCACGATGAAACCGACTTGCGGGTCGAGTTGCGGAGAACGGCAATAAGCAAACCTAATAGGGTCCCGAAAGCGCAGCTCAAGGCAAACACTAAAAGTGTGTTCTTCAATCCAGATAAAAATTGATCTACAAATGCGTACAATGCAAGTCTCCAATATCTTGCGAGCGCACCGAAATCGGAAAGGTATTCTCCCGACATATACTAAGAGCTTGCCGAGATTTAACCGAGGGTAGATTGGATTTATTAGCTTAACCAGCGCTCTAAGTTTGGCGTACGTCAAAAATATACTTTGACTTGCCGCCGTCAATTTATAAGATTCAGGAAGTTTTAATAAGCGCAACTTATGAGGCGCGTCGCTCGACCACGATTGAGATTCCCGGCCATGGAAATCACCGACTCCGGAGTGAAGATCCGCCACCTTCAAATATTGCGGGAGGTTATGCGCGCCGGCTCGGAAAGGCTCGCAGCGCAGATGTTGCGAATAACCCAGCCGGCGGTCAGCCAAAACATCAAGCAGCTAGAGGAGACTGTCGGCTTCGCGCTCTTCCGCCGGGAAAACAACAGGTTGATCCCCACCGTCAAGGCATGGGAATTTCTACGCACAATCGACGCGGCGTTTGCCGGACTTGATCGGATCGGACCGTCAATCGACTTCCTGCGGAACAACGATACGCGAATGATCGGCATCGCGGCGCCAAGCACTTTTTCCTTCGCGACCTTGCCGAAAGTGGTCAAAAGGATTCGGGAGAGAAGCCGCTCTTACGCCGTTCAGGTGAAAACAGGCACGTATGAGCAGATTGCAGATCATGTGTTAAACGGCCGCTCGGATCTTGGCATCTCCCGATTGCCTATTGATGAGCGCATTCTTGATTGGGTGCCGGTCGGCTCGGCCACCAACGTATGTCTTTTTCCGGTCAACCACCGATTTGCGGCACAGCAGCTTGTCACTGCCGAAGATCTTGCCGGTGAGGCGATCATTGATATCGACCCGCAATTTGCCTCTCACCAAATGAGCGTCAATGCCCTTCGATATATGGGAACCGCTCCTGACATCGCCGTGGAATATGACGCCAATGGCCACGACATTGGCTATGTTATGGCAGGGATCGGCGTTTCGATTACGAACGAGATCATCGCGAGAGAATATGCTGACTTCGGCGTCGCGTTCCGCCGATTTCATCCAGGGGCAATATATCACTACGTCGTCGTTTGGCAAAAAGATCGAAAGCTGAGTGATAGCCTAAGATTTGCATTGGAAGAGATAGTCGCGGCTTTGACAGATCGGGCTGCTTGACGATCGCATCGAGGTATGACCCTCGCACCGTAAAACAGATGTTGCGAGTTCATGCTGAACCGCGAGTTGTGCGCGTAAGCTTAGAGCGGGATGATTTTAGGTAGACCCGTGAGAAGGATTCCCTATGACGCAAATCAGATTCATCCTTCTGGCCGGTCAGGAGGCTGAGCTGGATGGCGAGACCTGTTTCGAATAACCGCGAGAAGTTGTAGAAGCGGTGATACAGGAGGGGTGTGGTGCCGGGCGGCGTCCAAGCGCTTCCGCATTGGCATCAGCATCGCGATCGATTGGGTGCGGCGCGTGACGCGACGGACAGCGCAGCCCGGCAGGATGAGTAGCCACAAGCCGCGAACGGCGGTGGCTTACCTAAGCCACCGAGCAGATAGTTGCGCCATATCGTAGAAGAACATCGCGACAATCGGAACTGCGTCGGTTGGCAGAAGCGGACCGGTTGTTTGTGCGATCATTGGTGCCATGTTCTCTTTAAGTGATTCTGCAGTTATCTTAAAATGGCGGATGACACTTCAATTGGACGCAATATCGACTAGAGCAAATCCTGTTCAATCCGGCTCATATCCAGCAGCCCTGAAGTAGTTTGCGCATTCTGTCGGCGTGAAGCGGAGCATCAATGCGCCTAGGACGTCCCATAGAGCATCGATCTTTCGTTCCGCGCCCTCCGTGGTTGACTGCGGCCCCTAAACCGGGACCGCGTGCCGGTGGCGACGGAAGCTATGAGATCACATGCTCAATGCGCTCGAGGTGGTGCTGAGGCACGATCTGAAGGGGTTCCTCGGCCGCTGCGATTTCCTCGACCGTAAGTCCGGTGGCGATGGCCAGGTCCTCAAGGCTGTAGCCCTTCGCAATCCTGGCTTCGCGGCGACGAGCGGCTGCGGAGGTGTTGTCGGCGGTAGCAAATTGATCCATTCCAAACTCCAAATCACGTTGATGTAGCGGCTGAGGGGGATCTGTCCCCGATGGGTTGGCTCCTTCGTGGTGCCGACTCGGTCAGAGGTTAGCCGCAACCTGCCGAGCCGCTTGGTTTCTCTTCGCAGACGACGCTCTTGCGTGGCTTCCGCCGCGATCTTGTTCTGCGTTCGGATGCCGAGCGCTCCTGCATTAGCGCTGTTGTTCTAGTCCTGCTTTCTATGACAATCAATCCATGGGTTTGCTCATAGGCACACGACGAGCCGTACCAACTGCCTGGGAAGAATTGTCCGCTACTGATTAACTGCGGTCGCAGATATGCCTTGCGCGATCTCATCGTCGAAGTGAACCATCTCGCCCGAGGCCATGTGCAGCGCGTCCGCGACATCGCCGAAGCGCGCCTCACCATAACGGAGGCCGGAACTTATTGAATCGGCGCCCGTTCGTAAGGACCGACATTAGGAGGATCTCACCATGGCAACCACATCCAAAGCCCGCAGCCAGGATCGTGCTCGCGTCGCAGGTGGTCAGGATCACGAGGTGAAGTACGAAGCCCGGAAGGAAGGCATTTCCAAGGAAGCGGTGAAGAAGACCGTGAAGAACGTAGGCAACAGTCGCAAGAAGGTCGAAGCCGAACTCGACCGGCACTAATCCGGGTTGGAGAGTTCAACCGTGAGGGTCCGCAGCCATAAAGTCAGCGGCGGAAACAGCCGCTGAAAGTCTGGCTCCGACGGATCATAACGCAGCGGCGGAAGGCGCCTGACTGCAGGAGTTGACGACCCCGCAGGAAGCGTTTCGGAGCAAGGCTATCGAAGCTGCGGGATACAGCGCCGTCGAGCAAAGCCAAAAGTATTGGGACGCCGGAGCGTTTCTTGCAAGGGGCGGAGCCGCATCGCATGAGGAAGGGGCTGGCGAGCGAACCCAACGAGCTCCAAAGTCGCGATACGCGACGGCGTCGGCTGACTTTACCTGCAGAACAGAATTCAGAGGCCCACAGACCGCGGGGCACCGCGTGCGGACGCCGGTCCCGACCGGTCCGTTCAATCGACTTCTAGAAGCTGCCATCCCGTTTTTGGGACCGGCCAGCATCGTCGATCTTCTCGTGCTCACTGCGCTGAATAGGAAGCGCGGTCGGTATTAGCCATTCTCCCGTAACGCCAAAGGCGAGCGGCGGAGCGCCGATCAATCGCCCGAGTCGGGTCTCCAGTGTTTGAAACGATGCTCAGGGAAGCGGTCGACCTGAACCTCGCTTAAATCCTGCGGAGTATTCCATTGCCGACATGCCAGTCGATCAGATCCCGAAACAGGCTTAGCGAGTGCCACGTGCATCGTCGTCCCGATGTGGACTGTAGACTAGCTTCCTGCATAGGGCGATGCGATCCTGAGTTGCGTTCATGTGTCCTCTCCTTGGCGACGGAGAGACCCTAAGCTATGCCGACTAGGCGGCTGCTATGGTGCCGGAAACGTTGGCAAAGTCGGTTAATCGGCATAGTTTGCTGGTCAGTATAAACGTGCTTTTGCCGCGCGCGGCAAAATGCAGTTTGAAGCAGCGTCGCGATCGTCGCCCAAGTCCTGCCGCCGCCTTCCGAGCCGGGTTCATAATGCCGGATTTCCGACGTTTGAAGCAAGGGTCACCTATCCCTTCCATCCACTGGTTGACCAAACCGTCTTGGTAACCGGCAGCCATGAGCACGAAGGCGTTCACTATCTGCTCATTCTGGCACACGGTGGTTCATTTCAAATTCCGGCATGGATGTTTGATCCTGCGGCAAGTTCGATCGAGATCGTAGCTGCGCCGCGCCTTTCGGCAACCAAACTCGTTGAACTGCGCGCCAAGCTTTGTTGCCTGACTATTCCGTTGCGGTCGCTGCGGTCGCCGATTGCACATTCAATACTCCGGGAAAGGCGGCAATACGCAGCGATATGTTTGTCGCGGCACGTTCGGCGCCATGGCGGTCGGCAACTGTATCGGGTTCGGCGGCATGCGGGTCGATCGGGCCGTGGCGCAGGAGGTGCTCGAGCGATTGCAACCTCTGGGAATCGAGGCGGCCTTGCGGGCAATGGAGGCGCACACGCAGCGTCATAGCGACAATCAACAGCAACTCGAGAACTTAATCAAGCAAGCACAATACGAGGCTGCCAGGGCGCCCCGCCAGTATGATGCTGTCGATCCGGGCAATCGGTTGGTCGCCGGCGAACTGGAGCGGCGCTGGAATGAGAAGCTGATCCTATTGCGTGATCTCGAGGTCCAGTTCGAGATGCTCTCGACCGACCGTAACACGCCTGCTTTATCGGCCGACGACCGTACAAGATTGATGATGCTCGGTAGCGATCTATAGTAAGGCATGGGACAGGTCCCGACGCGTCTATCGAGACACGCGAAAAGATCATTCGGCTGCTGATCAAAGAAATCATTGTCGATACCGTTGACGACACATTGGCGCTCGTCATTCATTGGCAGGGTGGCGATCACACCCGGATGACGGGGAAGAAAAACAAGATCGGCCAGACCCGCTGGGCAGTTAAGGCTGATGTTGTCGATCTCGTTCGCAACTTGGCGAGGCAGTTGCCCGATTTGTCGATCGCAGCGATCTTGAATCGATCCGGCAAGCGGACAGGGCATGGCGCCAGCTGGACGCGAAGCCACGTCTGCAGTCTTCGCAACATCCACGGCATCTCCGTCTATCGAGAAGGTGAACGGGCCGAACGCGGTGAGAGAACCCTCGACGAGGCCGCCGACATTCTAAAGGTGAGTCGAGCTACCGCCTACCGGATGGTCAGCAGCGGTGTCCTTCCCGCTCGCCAGTTATGCACCGGAGCGCCGTGGATCATCCAGCTTTCCGACCTTCAACACGAAACCGTGCGCCGCGAAGCCGATGCCAGGCGATCCCGGCGTCCGATATCTCAGGATCCGGTTCAAAATCCTCTTTTATAGACATCATCAGATGAGGAGTATGTCGCGCCCTCGTCACCTTCAGCAAACAGGCTATTTTTTCTTAACGCCTGGGGCTTGATTGCCCGCTCAACATGTGGAGTCCACTTCGACGCGGCCGTCTTTCAGGAAGCGCTCGAAGATATCGCGGCGCGATATGGAATAGCGGAGAGCTCCGCGAGTTTTGATTTTCCGGGTAACGCCCCTTAGCCACGAACAGGCACATGATCCTTGGCGCGATTTGAAGTCCACGTGAATTCCCTTGTCCCCAGCGCAACCGTCGACATTTCTCGCAAATGTCGGGCATCCGCCACTTTTGTCAGGTTTGTCGTGATTGGAACGTTTTGTTCGCCGGTCTCTCCGTCAAATACACATCAACCTGCCCTCAACCCGCCCATTGATAAAAGAAAATGATCTTCTTGGCGCGTCGGAGCAGTTGGCATGGTGTTTGCTGATCCCTGGTTACAAGCGGCAGAAAGCAGTCTGCATTATGCCGGTTCATGAAACGAACGGAACGGAGGCCACCTGACCGTTCGTCATCGGATCCGCGTTCTACCAAGCGGCCATGCATCCGCCGGCGGAAGGGTCAATCCCGATGTCACAGCTTGCAACCAACTCAAAGAGAAGGAAAATGCAATGACCAAGATTTCCGAAAGATCCTTTGAAACGATCGAAAACCCGGGGTCATCGTCGCTCAAGGTGCCAGATCAGTTCGGCGCATCTGTTGAAAAGGGGAACAAGAAGGTGACAGAGGCTTTTTTGAAATTTGCGTCCGGCGCTGAAGCGACACAGAAAATGCTGCCTCCGATCCTCGAAACGACAAGTCTATTCGGCAACGAATTGTGGTGGAAGACGATCGCTGCACTGCAGGCCGACGCCGAGGCCAGCTTCTCACATTTGCAAGCTTTGCTGGGCGCGAATTCGCCGTCGCAGATCCTCGAACAGCAGTCGACCTTTTTCCGCAAGCGCGTTGAGACAAGTTTGCAGCACGCCAAGGAAGTCCGGGTGCTCTCAAGCAGGGCGGTGGAGGAAATCTCAAAGCCGGTCAAGGATGCTTTTGACAAGGTGCTGACGGACCTCAAGGCGACGTAAAAGCGGACTCGCACTTAAATCGCCTGGACTGATCGGGGGCGGCCTACCTTATTCATGGACGGAAAAGATGGTGACGGGGACCATCAGGTCGGGAGAGAGCTGGAAAGTGTGTCCTGCGATCTCGATAGCTCCAGCTAACAAGCTCCTGAAAACGGATCGCGGGCGGCCGGCGTGACATATTGGACGGTTTGAACTGGCGAAGAACCCACCATCTTGGTATCTAACCGCGTAGGCGGCAGGGGGCAGGGGGCAGGGAAGTGGTAATGGATTCACGCAGGGACATAGCCGAGCGGGTCATCGCGCGTTGGAAGGCGCGAGGAATCCGGATCGATGAAGACCCGGGTTTCATGGAACTGGTCGCTCTTTGGACGGCAGGGTCGATTGCGTCCGGTGAAATGCGCCGCCGGTATTCGGCGCTCCAGCGCGAGCGGTCGCTGTCCAGGTCAATGCCACTTGATGTGTATCCCTGCGACGAAGGGGCGGAGGTCGATCATCGATCGATTGCGATTCCAGACGACGAACCAGATGAACGGGGAGGTCTCGGACTGCCGGCGCAAGGGTGACTCTTACAAAGGGCTCATCACGCACCATTTCCTGGCGAGCGCGAACTTCACGAAACAGCGGGTCGACAAGCGCTGCGTCGCGTTGTGCATATTCTCGGGAAGAGTCCGAAAAATCCTTGCCACGAGCCGCAATGGCTGGCGGCTCAGCAAGGTAGAAGGTGAGGAGCGGCCGGCGGTACTGAGTCGACATCTTTATCAACTGTGGGCGTGTCGGCTCAGGGCATCTTCAAGCATGGCAAGGCGGTCGCTGCCCGCTATACAGGGTGCATCGCTAATGCCGAGCTTGTCGGCACATCTTCAACGCTGAGTCCCTCAGTCTCGTGCGCCCAGCGTCCGACAAGTTATTGTCTTCCATGGGAGTCCGGCTTGCGCAAATTGCCCCCGATGAAGGTTGGTCCGCCCGGGTCTTCCGCATGGAAAACGCGCGTTGCCTCAAAAACGCCGGTGCGCCATGCATAGGTCGTATCGTCGATCATCTGCGGCAAGACCTCCTGGTTTGTCGGACGACCGTACCATTTGGTGACGATGCGGGCGACTTTGGCGACGAGCGCGGTACTCATGCGAAGGTTCGAGTGTGCATCGAACATCTCCGGCGCCAAATAGCATCGAGACCTCGTTTGGGCGAAAGGTTATTCCTTTGCTGCAAAGCCTAGCTCAACGCGGCTGACATCTAAGATCGCCCGAAGGACGTCGATGCCGAATTTGAGGCTTTCCACCTCGACATCCAGCGAGATGCCCTCGGTGACTGTGCCTTTTGCGTTAGCGATTACCACCTCCTCCAGGTCTTCGAACCACTGAGGACTGTTCCCTTTGTGAAGCTTCGATAGTTCCGCAATCGCGACACTAAATGCCGATTGGACCGCGATTAGAGCGGCGCCGAGCTTTCGTTCGTCTACACCCGAGATGCAAACAATGGGGCTGTTTTTCTCATCCATGGGCTGTTCCTCTGCTGGCTCGCCACGAAACCCTATTTCAACTAATAGGCGACAGAGTCGTCGATCGCCGACGAATGCAAATAGGCCCGTAGGCTGGAGTCTCGGGTAGTTAGATCAACGAATACGCGATGCTGGGGGTGGACCATGTGGAAATGGTGGATGCGCTTGAGGCCTGTTGAAATCTGGGTCCAGCTTCCGAACGTTCCAACCGGCGGCAATGCCTCTAGGCCGTAAGCGTCGCACCTCCTGGTACGCGATAGCGGGTAATCCTTTGTACGAACTGGCTCGCATGCAAGGTCGCCCGAAGGACACAAGTGCCGAGCCTGGGCTTTCCGGCCATAGTCTTCAGTGAGACGTCTGTTGCTTCCACAACTCAACACATTCCGGCGAGCGGCATAAACCTGCAAACTCATTGTTTTTGATCCGCACGCGTCATACCTGGCCTGCACCCCACCGCCATGGCTTCGGCAAAAGGCCTTTTACTCAAAACGCAGGGACCTAGTTTGGCCCGTTTGTCAGGCAGCATCACAAAAAGATCTGCGGAAGGCTCGTCCCGCTTTGCGCGCTCAGGTGCGCCCGCAGTCGATCTGGCAGCGGATTGTTATTCAGGTACACTTTGCAATGAGGCGGAAGCTGCGACAGAATGTACGGCAGTGCAGTTCGCCCGTCGCCAAGTCCTCTCAGGTTGTTTCCACGAACGCTAAGCTCCTCCAGCCCCCTCGGCAGGTTAGGGGGCAGGTGGGTCAGTTCATTACTGTCGGTGCTGAGCCACTTTAGGGTGGCCGGGAGGTCCTCGGGTAGGCTAGTCAGTTCATTGTGAGGGACTTCGAGCCTCGTGAGCTTTGCAGGAAGGCGCTCGGGCAGGCGAATTATATTATTGAGTTCGGCGCGGAGATCCGTCAATTCGAGGGGGAGATTCTCCGGCAGGTGCGCGATTTCGTTGCGGGTGACATGAAGCTCCCTGAGCTCAGGCGGCAGGTTATCGGGCAAACTGGTCAGCCGGTTGTGGTTGACGTAGAGATACTTTAGTCCGGAAGGAAGCTCGTTCGGCAATCTGGTCAGCCGGTTGCCGTCGACGTAGAGCGTCTCGAGCATGTCCGGAAGAACCTCAGGCAGCGTGGTCAGCTGGTTGTCGCAGGCAGAGAGCTTTCGCAGACCGGGCGGGAGGTTGTTGGGCAGCCTGCCCAACCGGTTGTCATTGGCGTTGAGCCGCTGGAGGCCGGCCGGTAAGGTGGGGGGCAGTGCCGTTAGGGACAGCGATGTTAAGTTCAGGGGGGCACGAAAATTGCGGGTTTCCGTCCAGGCCTCGATCCGTGCCATTGCCTCGTGCCGGTCCTCGTCCTGCTCCTGCTGCCCGTCTTCCGCCCAGGCCAGTAAAATTTCTTTCAGTGCCGCTTCGCCGGACGAGGAGCCAGTCAAGCCTTCAACCCAGTTAAAGGTGTCTTCACCGCCTTGTTCGGAACTATTGCCAACACCCCCCTGCCTTCTGCCGTACATTGCGTCGTTCCTTAGGTCATTGCGTCACTGCTGATGTTACTTCCGTCGCGACCTTTCCTTCCAATACCAAATTCGTATCCCGTTATGCTTCGGGGGCATGGCCAGCGTCCTCCCTCGAGCTGGACAGCGCATGATTTTTATCGCGACGTTGAACAATCCCACCATTGACATGCTGCGCAAACTCGGCCTGACAGGCATGGCCAGCGCCTATCAGGAACTCGAAACGCAAATAGAAGCGAGACACCTTCGAGCATGGTGAAAGGCTTCGACTGCTGCTCGAGGCGGCCACGCTCCGCCAGAAGCGCTTCGAGGCGAGAGCCCGCCCTGCAAAGCAGCGCTGTAACGCCCAGATCGAGAACGCTGATTTTTGCGCCGCCCGCGCCCTGATCGCAATTTCGTGACGCCGAGTGATAAAGGTATTTCATCCACCAGTTCCAGCTTGGTGGAGACCTAAACCAGACGCATTTGGAGCCGCTTGCGGCCGATTTCGCGTGGCAACTCCATCTAACTGAGGCGCAAGTTCCCGGAACAAACGCTCACGCGCGATAACCTTTCCTCATTTTCGGGCAATCTCGCAGTGTCACGTTGATTTGGTAGGTCAGCTTACGACGCCGAAGCCGTTACGCTTTTTCTCTACGCCTGCAGGGCCCTGCCGACTTAAAGGCAACGACTTCCGGACAGCCGAGGCCCAGAACCAGTTCACCTTGACATCGTGTCACTCGGGCGTAACAGGCGGCAGCCCGAGTGTCGCAATAAGCTTCATTATCGACGGCGTGGGTGGACCCGGTGTCGGCGGCGGCATGGAGACGATGGACCCGAGCCGCGGAGGTGTTGCCATAACGCCAATCATCGTGCCGATAATGGCGATCCCATCGCCGCTGATTTCGATGGCCTGCGGGCCGGTTCTGCCCGATACTACAAGGCGGATCTTGTCGGGTGTTACCTCGACGCGGCTACCTAAGGCCGCTGCGGCAGGGGAGTCGGGCGCGGCGCCGCCCGAGGTCAGGAGGAAGTGTCTCTTGACGTCGATGCTGTAGATATTCCCGACCTCGACGGTATGATTCTTCTGGGCCTTCAAATAGACCTCCTCACGGCCCTGCTTGTCCTCAAAGCGCAGTTCATTGTAGGCATTAGCGGCGCCGCCATCGGTATGCGTCCGGAAGGTCGACCGCGTTTTGTCGGTCGGCAGGGTTTCAGGCGGCAGATTTGAGCCATTGTATACGACGCCGGTCACCAGGGGCGTGTCGGGATTGCCGTGGATGAAATCAACCACGACCTCATGGCCGATCCGTGGGACGACCAGGTTGCCAAAACCCTTACCAGCGAAGTTCTGGGCCACCCGAATCCAGCAGGAGCTGTTCTCGTTCTTTCCGCCTTCTCGGTCCCAGAAGAACTGAACCTTCACACGGCCGTACTTATCCGTCGCGATCGACTCGCCCTCGGGGCCCACGACGACGGCCGTCTGCGGTCCGTGAATCAACCGCGCCGGTGTGCGGCGCCTCGGTCGGTACTGGGTTGTCGCGGGGATAATCTCTACGTTGCTGTGATAGAGGAACCGCTCGCCCTTCCCCCCCACGGTGTCCGCAGTGAGATCGTCCCCCACCTCACCGATGACAGTGAAGTCCTGTCCGACTGCCAGAAAGCGATCGGTGGGTTTCGGGCGGGAACCGACCTGGCCGTAGTAGAAGGGATTTGCCGCCTTGAATAATGACCCGGTCGTTATCTGGCGCGCAGTGCTTTCGATCCGCGCGCGATAAGCGTTGCAGGCGAGTTCCTCGGCACGGATGGTGGCGTAGAAATCGCCATCGCTTTTTTTTGTATACTGGCCTGGATACTCGAAGACCTCCCGCATTGCCGTGCAGCCGCTGCTTGCCGACGAGGTCTCGCCCGTTCTGACCGCCACGCTCTCCCGCGGTCGGGTGATGGCGCTTCCCGTGAGCTTGCATGGCGGAATGCCGCCTGTCCTCACGGGAGGAACACGCGCGACAGACGTCAGTTCTGCCATCGGCTTCTCATGGTCATAGTCCCTGAGAACGACCTTGTTCGGCTGTAGCGATACGACCTCGTCCCAATGCAGGATGACATCTTCTTGGTAAAGACTTCGGGCAGGCCTGAGATTGTGGTGGGTCTCTACGATCTCAGGCGTGCAGGCCATGTGACTCGCGGCGTTGTCGACCAGCACCAGGTCATGTTGGTCCTCAGCATGTTCAAAATAGTAGTAGATGCCGTCCTGCTCCATGAGGCGGCTGACGAAGGCCAGATCCGTTTCATCGTACTGGACGCAATATGGGCGCTGTGGGAACCGTCGGGCGGTCTGATTCTTGAAATTGCCTTTATGTTCTCGAAAAATCGTGGTGATGATCTCGATGCTCGTCTTGTTCTGAAAGACCCGACTGTTAGAGCGATGCTCGAGCAATGAAATCCACGGCCGCACCTGCGCCACGTAGTTGAGGTGCTCGGTATCGTCGAGGCCGAGATATTGGAAGCGCGTAACAACACCGTTGAAGAAGCGCGTTTGCGAGTCCTTGAGCTTAAGGCCGATTGTCAGGTTTTGACCGGGGATCGTAGCAAAGTTCTGAACTGGATTGCGGCTGGCGAGCTTCACCTCGTAGAGGAAAGGTTCCCCCAGCCGCTCGGTGCCACTGAGCCGCCGGAGAGAGATTTCATTCAACTCGGACGCGGCCGAAGTGACCGCAACAAAACGATTGTGCCTTAAGAGACTCTCGATTCTTGACTCGACCATGGTGGTGTGTGTTCCGCAGATTTGATGAGAAGGCGCGGTTGCGCCCGATGGCGTGAGTAGGATGCTGCCGAAGCCATCGGCGAAGATGCCGAAAAGCGTTTATTTCGTGCATCGAAATCGCCGACCGTTGCTCAGCCAAGATGTCTTGCTGGCCCGCATCGTCAGAGCCAAGCGGGGGAGGGCGGGGTGAAGAAAGCGTGTGGGTCTCTTGGAACTCACCCACGCTAAGTCCCACCCAAATCTCGCCATGCGGCCTTGTAACATCGATGAGTTGGCGGATTCCGGCGGTGCTAGCGACGACGTGTCTCCTGGAAGATTCAACCAGGCCCAGGGCGCAGCGCCCGAGCGGACAACCACGGTGGTCGAGTTTCGCCGCGATCGTCGGCTCGATAGGCCTCTCCGCTGCTGAAGCCTCAAGGGCGTCAAAATGGCGATAACGTTCCAAAGAGGCGTCACGGCGAATTTTGCAAAGGGCCTTGGCGGTCCCATTGCAGTTTGCGTTGAGCTTACTGAAGAGAGTCGAGCTTCCGATGCTTGTCATAACGGGCCTTCCAAGCCGCCGCCCGCCGTGCCGCCGCACTTGGTATCGAGGTTACGTGGGCCATTCACCCGTTCCAGATCGATCTCGCCAAGGAGATCTTCTCCCCGCCCGAAAAGAAGGTCGAGCGGGCCCGCCGCATCATGGATGTCCGTTTCAGGAGAGCGCCATGCGGCAGCCGGTGGGTCCCGGTCAGTCGGGGTAGTTGTCAAGTCATCGGCGTGCTGGCGCGTTTTCCTCTTGCCCATCCAACTGGACCATCCGAGTCTGCCGCAGCGACCCAACTGCACTTCCGGGACCTGCTCCTGACGGAGAACGAGGTTAATCTCCCAGTCAAGTTCATCTCCAAGGTAGTTGCAGATGATCTCCGCTATCGACTTAAGGCCGGGAGCTGCGGGCAGAAGCGATTCGTAATGAGCCAGGCTGAGGGGACCCACAATGAGTCGGAACCGATGGTGCCACACTCTGACCCTCGCACCTGCAATAGCGTTGCTGTTCAGCGTGCCCGTGGCCGGGTCGCGGCCCAGGAGGCAGAGCGATATGCGGGGCAGATCCACCCACTTTGGGACAAATTCACGGATATCAACCGGCGCCTCGACGAAGCTGGCGAGGATGGCAGCGAGCCCCTCGGCGTTGCGGGTGTGTGAGGCGAGACGGCCGGTGAAGTGGAGTTTGGCCAGATCAGGCATAGCATCCCGCGCGCGCAGGGAGGTCATCCCGAAGCCGGCTAGCGCGCCGAGCTGAAGGGCAAATCGATCTTCTTGTGGCCTGTCATAGCTCACGGTCGGTTCGCCCTCCGCCCATGCGCGGAAGAAGAACGAGGCCATTCGATGATGAAAGGTATCAGCAAATCGGATCAGCGTCTCATCCGCGGCGTTGTGCTGCCGGAGAAGGGCGTACTCCGTCAGATGCAATGGGAGGGGACCGTGGGGTCCAAACAAGCCGAAGGCGTAGGTGGAGATTACGGGGTCGTTCTCCTCGTGCGCAGTCACGCCCGCGATCGATCGAGTCGGAAATGCAAGGGAGGGCTGCTGGGCGATCCGCACGCGATCCAGGCTGGGACCGCTCGATTCTCCCAGCCGAGGCCGATCTGAGCAGATTGCATCGATCCGCCGCAGAGCCTGGAAGAAGTCGCAGGCATGCGGTTCGGCCCTGAGCGAGCTTAGGAAGTCGCCGAGTGCCCCCGAAATCAAAGGATCGCCCGGCGGCCGGCCATCGTCGGCCATCGCATTACCTCCCCGCGCTGTAGCGTCGAGACGACCATCTCGGTGAAGCTGTTGATGGATACGTATTTCGCGAAGAACTGGTTGAGCACGGAGGCGAGCGGAAAGATGCCAACGCCTTCGAAGGCCGCTTCGTCCAGGATGATACCAACCTCAATCCCACGTGCTACGGCGGCTTGTCCACCGCTGGACAATCGCCTGACCGCAGGCCTGGACCGAATCTCCCGGATCCCGTCGATCTGCCGTGAGGCGAAGGCATTGACTGGATCGACGTAGAGGCGGAGGAGTTCACGTAGCGCTTCTGCGCCCCGGTGGTCGTTCCTATCGGAATTGCTGATCGAGAGGTAGTTCAGTGAAAGATGGCTAATTAATCGCCAAGTGATATCGCCATTGGCGAAGGAGTGGCGCGGTCGGCTCGGGGGCGATACGCACCGGGTGGCGGTAACTGGAGCGCCGATTTCCAGGGTGAAGTCTGTCTCGTCCCGGCCGATCGGCAGCAGCAGCGCCAGATCCCGGTTCGAGCACAGGCAGTTTACAGACAAATGCCGGAGTTCCGCCGAATAGGGAGCCGCCTGGCGATCAACTAGAGAAACGAACGTTTCGCTGCCGATGTAGCCAGTCCGCGCGCCATTTAGACGCTGGTGCTCCGACATGAGGCGCTGCTCCCGGCGGATCGCGTAGTATCTGGAATGCTGCTCCTCCTGACCGTGCGCGCTGATGCTATAGAACGGGTAGAACCTCACGGGAGCCGCTTCGTTTTTCGCCCCGTCTCCGCTCATCTCGAGGATCGAGTGGACCTCAAAGTCGAGCGGCCTCATCCTGTCAACAATCACATGATGCTCGGTGTTCTTGTCGCTCACGTGGACGAGATCTGCCTGGCGTTCGAAGAGATTAATCGCGGGCGTTGCGAAGAGAACGATATTTTGGGGCCCGAGCTGTCGTTCCAGCCGTGGCTCGACACGTCTGAGTGCGAAGACGATCTCAAGGGTCTCGGCAGTTGACAGGGCTACTGCGTCTGCCAGCCCGCTAACCTCGACGAACAACGTCCGCTCCGCGAGGGCGAAATACTCCTGTAGGAGACGGTACCCGTCGAAAGAGCGTGGCACCTCGGGCAGGAGAGCACAGCTCGGCTCCAAACCGCGTTGCTGCAGCGCATGAACCGGAATCTTTTCCTGCCAAGGGATAGGCCGGCCGACCGGACGGGCTATGATATTGCATGCGTCACCGAGAAGCTGTTCGGCGAGTGCGGCGCCGATGCCACCGGGGCCTGTTAGGTGCAGTGTGAGAGCCTCTAGTCCGAGTTTATTGAACGGCATGCCATTGGTGGTGCGAAGGCGTAGTCGCAAAGCAGCCTTCGCATCTTGCCGGGCCGGAAGATCCAGTGCGGCGATCTGCCCCGGCGTCGAAAAATAATCGGCAGCGCTCACCACAATTGGCCAGAGATGCACATCATGGGCCGTGCGGAACTCGCAATGTGTGACGGCGCCCGGAGCAAGACGGCCCAAAAGCTTGGTTCCCCGCGGCACGAGGTATCCATTTTCAAGTCGTCCGGCATCCTGGTCGGGCTCGAAACGGACGATCGTCATCGAGGGGAGCGGCGGTAGAAAATGCGGATAGACCATCTCCAGGAGGTGCTGGGTGAATTCCGGAAAGCGAGACTGAAGCTTCAATTGCACCCGCGCCGCCATGAAAGCGAAGCCTTCCAGAAGCCGCTCGACGTAGGGGTCGGCGACCTCCGCTGATTCCATCCCGAGCCGGGCGGCGACCTTCGGGAATGCACGGGCGAACTCGGCCCCCATCTCGCGCATATAAGCAAGTTCGTCGTTGTACAGTCGCAGGAGCCGGGGATCCATCAGCTTATCTCTGTACCGAGATGAACGCGGGCGGATTCGAGCTCGGAATCTACCTCCGTACGCATCACCATTCGCACCGGCAATGGCTGCGCCCACAGATCGGCTTCGATCCTAAAGCGAAAAGTGCCGCAACCCTGACCATCGTCCAGGACCGTGACCTTCAGGGTGTCCGGTAAGAGACGCGGCTCAAAGCGCTGAAGGCTCTCGATTATCGCTTCGCGCAATGCGCTCTTATCCATGCCTTCGCGAATTTGTCCGCTGAGAGGCCAGGCACCATAATTAAGTGCACTGGCCGCTACGTGAGGGTACGCTTGTAGATCTACGGTTGCACCCAATTGATTGGTGTTCAACAACCAGGAAACATCGCGTAGAATCACCTCTTCCAGTTGGCGAACAGAGAAGCTGCGCTTGTCCTGCGCTTCACACGAGCTGCGCGGCTCATCGTCCGTAAGCCGGTCCAGGAGGGATGGTTGCACGAGATCCCGCTTAACATCTCTGCCCATGTTACAATCTCCAGGTGCAATGGCGACGAGTCGATCTGTCGTTTTCGCGCGCAGCCCCGAATATTCCCGGGTTGCCGATGGCCCCATCAGCCGACGAGCCTATTGAAGTCGGTGCTGTTCGCGATTTGGTTCCAGATGCCCTCGCCAGCTTTGGTAAGAGCGCCTTTTTCATCCTGCCTGTAATAAATGACCTTGCAGGCGCCGAACCGGAATGTGATCGTCTCCTCGGGGGCCTCTTCCGCATAGGACCACTCGACCTTCTCGACTACCAGCATGTTGAAACTCCAGTGCAAGAACAGGTTCGATTCTGATGTAGCTTGTCCGCTCCCCGTCGCTTTGAAAAGTTTCAGTTCGACGCTATTGAAGTGGGCGCCGCGACCACAGGCAACGTACAGAGAGGGCGATGACGTATCCACCTGCTTCTTGATAGTGAAGACCTCGAATTCGGCCTTGCCCGCGCCCGCCCCGGCGGTATGAGGCCCAATGTTCAGCTTGTTTTCGAGTGAAAAGCTCCATTCGTCCGCTAGGGTGATACCGTCCTTTAGAATGATAGATTCGCCCTTGGGCAAAATGCCGTCCTTGGACGCTTGCGTGAATTTTATAACCGCGTCGAACGCCATGATGGACTTTCCTTTTCTCGTTGATCTGATTGGGCCTGGATTGCATCGGCCAGCCCGGGGCAGCTATTCCGGAGTTTTGGCGCCGAGAACGGAGCACAATCATCTGCGGGTTTTCTCAGTCCTTGCGGGCGGATGGCAGGCGCGAGACAAGTCTCAAAGAGATGGTTAGGCCTTCGAGCTGGTAGTGTGGCCGCATGTAAAATCTCGCAACGTAATATCCGGGATTATCTTCGACCTCTTCCACCTTGACCTCGGCTGAGGAGAGCGGCTGCTGTGCCTTACTCTCTTCGCTCCCAAGCTCGGGCGAGGGGTGGACATAGCCCTGAATCCATTGGTTGAGCCACTCCTCGACCTCGTGGCGCTCCTTGAACGTGCCAATCTTGTCCCGGACCATACACTTCAAATAATGTGCGAAGCGGCAGGTTGCGAAGATGTAGGGTAGCCGGGCACTGAGTTCGGCGTTCGCTGACGCGTCGGGGTCTTCGTATTTGACCGGCTTGTTAATAGTTTGAGCGCCAATAAATACGCCGAGGTCCGTGTTTTTGCGGTGCAACAGCGGTAGAAGACCGTTTTTGGACAGTTCGGCCTCACGGCGGTCGCTGATCGCGATCTCAGTGGGGCATTTTAGGTCGACGCCACCGTCGTCGCTGCGGAAGGTATGTACCGGCAGACCCTCGACCAGGCCGCCGGATTCGACGCCACGAATTCTGGAGAGCCAGCCATAGAGCTTGAACGAGCGCGTGATATTTACGCCCATGGCGTAGGCTGCGTTCGTCCAAAGGTATTTCTCGCTGTCGCCGCCGTCTGTGTCCTCCTCGAAGGCGAATTCATCGACCGGGTTGGTTTTGGCCCCGTAGGGCAGCCGGCCAAGGGTGCGTGGTAAGGTCAGGGCCACGTACCGAGAGTTCTCGCTCTCGCGGAACGCCCGCCAAGGGGCATGTTCGGGCGTGAGGAAGATTTTTGTGATGTCACGCGGGTTCGCAAGCTCACGCCAAGAATCCATCTGCAGCAGATGTGGTGAGACGGCAGATATAAGCGGTGAGTGGCTCGCCGCCGCGATCTGCGCCAGTCCCGAAAGCAACTCTACGTCCGGTGGGGTATGGTCGAAATAGTAGTCGGCAATCAGGCAGCCATAGGGTTCACCGCCGATTTGGCCGTATTCGTCTTCGTAAATTTTTTTGAATAGCGGACTCTGATCCCAGGTGACACCCTTATATTTCCGCAGAGTTCGGGACATCTCCACCTTTGAAACTGGGAGAACGCGAATCTTCAACGTTTCATCGGTTTCGGTGTTGATGGCAAGGTGATGCAAGCCCCGCCAAGCTGATTCCACGCGCTGGAAATTTTCGTGATGGAGGATCTCGTTGAGTTGTGCAGAAAGCTTCTGGTCGATCGAAGCAATCATTGCTTGGATAGTCGTGACGACATCGTCGCTGATCAGCGACGTGTTTTGAAGTGCCTGCTCGGCCAGTGTTCGGACGGCACTCTCCACCAAGTCACGGGAGTGGTCCGAGCGGATCTTGAACTCGAATCGAAGCATGCGGGTGAAATCGCCGAGATCAACGGTGGCGACCTGTACATCTGTGGCATCTGCAGGCATCATGATCAGTTCTCCTCTGTGTCTGGGGATGCCAATGGCGGAGCGGCAACCACTGCATCAGGCTTCTCAGTCTCGATGCCATTGCCGAGGGCGCTTAGCAGTGCCGAATCCGCGAGGAAGTGGGTGAGCAACTCTTCGGCACCGTTCTTCCCGTCCATATAGGCCAGCAGATTGGAGAGCTCCGTTCGCGCCTCGAGCAGCCTGCTAAGGCTGTCGACCTTGCGCGCCACGGCCGCCGGCGAGAAATCTTCGAGCCGCTCGAACGTCAAGTCGACAGCGAGTTGGCCTTCTCCGGTCAATAGGTTCGGCACCCGCATCACCACCCTGGGCCTCAGCGATCTGAGCCGATCATCGAAATTGTCGATATCGATCTCCATCATCTTGCGCTCCGCGACAGGGGCAAGCGGCTCGGCAGCATTGCCGGCGAGGTCGGACATCACGCCGACCACGAAGGGAAGCTGAACCTTCTTCTGAGAGCCATAGGTCTCGACGTCGTATTCGATCTGTACGCGAGGCGGACGAACCCGCGCGATGAACTTTTGACTACTCGCCTTTGTCATGTGTTCCACTCTCCTGATAGGGAAGATTGCGCACGTCACGTGCCCTCGCCGACCGCCAGACCGGCAATCGAACGGTATTGGGCAACCCCTTCTGGCGCCAACTCTTTGATAAGAGCCATGAAGTCCTTCGAGACAAGTCGCTGCGCGCGCTCCAGGAGGGCTGGCAGTGGGCTCGCGGGCTCATTCACCTGGTACCAGTGGCAAATGCGGCCAAGAATTTCGACAACGTCATCGCGGTTGCGGATCACTTCGGGGTAAGAGGCCTTGCTAGAGTCTGGCAATGGAGATGCCGGGGCTGCAGGCTGGGCCCTTTTCCGATGGGCGTCGACCAGATCCTTGGCCTGGGTGAGTAGCACTATCAGAGGGTCGAATCGAACGGCCTCGTCACTCGCGACGTGCTGCCGAACACTCGCGTCTAGATGGGTGGCGGCTGCCAGGCTGGCGTGGAGACCAGTGCTGATCTGCTCGAGCTGCAGTGGGTCGGTGTCGATGAAGGCGTGCTCGATGGTCGAACGATCAATTTCCGTAGATTGGGACCGTAGCGCACCAGCCCAATCGCGGAGCGTAAAAGTCCCGAATTGCCTGGAGGAGGTGAGTGGGACTTGGCGTATTTCTGCCAAGAGCCCGGAGAGATCGCAGAGGCTCGCTAGAGCGTTGAGGCGAACGGTCTGATCTTCGTCATCTTCTGGATCCGGTCGCGGATGTAGCTCTGACCAGTAGAGCTCGACATAGGCCGCGAGCAGCTCAAGCCCCCGACTTAGACCAGAGAAGCCGAACTGACTGAGGGCGGATCGTGTGAGCAAGATGCCGACTCTTAGATCCTTAGTGCGGGCAGAAAGGTCGAGGCCAAGCCGCCACACCTCTGTCCAATCGGGAGCCTCCTCGGTGGCGATGGAGTCGCCTATCTGCTGGTGCGGCTTGCCATGCGACGCTATCTCCAGCTCCAGGAAGCTCAAATCGTAATCGAGAGCATCCCCGCATGCGTTGCCGTCGCTGATCGGTTTTAATAGATGATCTGCATCGAGCATGACCCAAATCCCAGTTTTCCCGACATAAAAGATCGTCGCGCCTCTGTTTCTCAATGTTTAGCAATGAGCAGACGCGATTGCTCATGCACAATCGACATTCGTATATGTCGTGAATGCTTGGGGCGTGAATGCCGCCGCTTCGGATCTTGACGCAGCTATGTGCTGCTCAGGCGCGAGGGACACCCTTGTGAACAACAAGAAGCTCTTCCGGGTCCATCGGGAGGAGAAGCTCACGATGCGCAAGCGCCGTGGCCGGAAACGAGCGAAAGGCAAGCGTTGGTGTTGATCCCGCTGGCTGCCAATGATCGTTGGCGCGGGTTCAGGCTTCTGATGGTCGTGAGGAAAGCCGGACTCTCGTCGCCGATACTTCGCTCTCCGGCCTGCGGTCGCCTGTGGACTGGATCGGGTTATCGAGGAGCGTGGCAAGCCAAGCACTCTGGCCTCGGCTGACTAACCCTGCAGAGTTCGCCCAGATCGGCAACCCGCGACGTGATGCAGTGCTGCGCAGCCGGAATGGTCTCCGCACCTAAACCCGCCGATGCCGCCGCGGATGCGCAACCCACCGCTGGAGCGAACCCCAAACTGGATAAACTTGACGGTACAAGCTCAGCCAGATTGAATTGACATCGTCGGGCAGTCGTTGCAAAGGGCAACCTGCGGAGTACCGTTGCAAACGTGAGCCTGAAGGCCTCCAACTACGAAGTCTTCGCGCGGCCGCCTCCGCGCCAGTTGCTGCATAAGGTGGATGGCGTCCTCGGCGATCGCTCTTGGGGGTGTCGGCGCGCGGACCCTCATCGAACGAGCGGCCAGCCGGCGGGTCCATCGCGCGTGCAGCGACCCGGCGTCAGTGGTAGAACGGCTCGAGCACTTCAACGGCATTATATCTCCTGCGCTCCGCCGGACCGCCGCACGAGGCATATAGGGCGACAATCTGGATGAGATCCGTATTGACCGCATGTAACGATGCTCCCCGAGATTCGCACGTTGCCTCATTCATTTTGCTCCCAGTTGGAGCGAAGGAGTGGGGTGCGGAGATGGCGGGGTTTCGCAGCGGCCGGCCTCCTTCGTGAGCGCCATTGCCGTTTTCGACGGAAGTCGAAGTTTAATAACCATCGTCGCGGTATTTACTTTTGACAATGGGTGTGATGCGGTTTTGCGTGATCTTCTAAAAAGAATCGAGTCCCGCCGCCAATCCCCCGTTCTATCGCGCACCTACCGCATCCCAACGTGACTGTCGACCCTGCTTCCATTAGTCGTGCAGGGCAACCACGCGGTCTCTCGTGCAGATCCCTGCGATTTCGAATTGACGGACACCGACCCCGTCTGACGGTCGTGGAGTGCACGCACTTAGTCACCCTAGCCGCCCGCGCACTGCAACCCCGCTGTAGCGATCCTTCTACCTCTATGCTAAAGAAAGTTTTGGAAAAACTTGCCTCGTCGCCATCGTTCGACGGCGGCCTTGGCGCCAATCTTGCGAGGAGCGGGCTGATGGTCGCAGCGGCATGCGAGCCGACATTCTGCGCTCCCGACCGTCGAAGACGAGGTCGCTCTCGGCGTGTTAGTCAGCCGGAATGCGCCGGCCGTCGTGCCCCTAAATATCGATCTCGAGCCAGGTATTGGCCTCCAGACTGAAGAAAAATTCGGCGCTCTCACATGCTCATGCAATCCCGTGGTGGACAACCAACGCACATGATGGTGCAGTTCCTAGGGAATGTGGTGATGAGTCATGAGCCGTCCTATATCACCTTGAACGCTGCCCTCCTGGCTATCCGTTTCTTCGAGGCACCCACGATTATGGCGGCATCGGCGGCGCTGAGATCGGGATGGGCCGCCTTCAGTGCGTCTGCCCACGCCCCCTTACTCTGCCCCGGCAGCTGCGGTGTCTGCCTAGCGATTTCGTCCAGCCTCGCCTGGTCCTGGGCCGACACCGTCTGGAACGCCGTCCTCACGGCGATATCGCGCCTTACGGCACCCACGACTATGGCGGCATCGGCGGCGCTGAGATCGGGATGGGCCGCCTTCAGCGCGTCCGCCCACGCCCCCTTGCTCTGCCCCGGCAGCTGCGGTGTCGCCGCCTTGATCTCGTCCAGCCTCGCCTGATCCTGGGCCGACACCGTCCGGAACGCCGCCCTCCTGGCGATATCGTCCCTAAAGGTGCCCAGGATGGTGGCGGCATCGGCGGCGCTGAGATCGGGATGGGCCGCCTTCAGCGCATCGGCCCAGGCCGCATTGCTCCCCCCCTGCCGCGGTGTTGCCGCCGCGATTTCGTCCAGCCTCGCCTGGTCCTGGGCCGACACCGTCCGGAACGCCGCCCTTTTAGCAATATCCTGCTTTATGGCACCCACGATTACGGCGGCATCGGCGGCGCTGAGATCGGGATGGGCCGCCTTCAGCGCGTCCGCCCAGGCCGCATTGCTCTGCCCCGGCAGCTGCGGTGTCTGCCTAGCGAGTTCGTCCAGCCTCGCCTGGTCCTGGGCCGACACCGTCCGGAACGCCGCCCTCCTGGCGATTTCGTCCTTTGCGGCGCCCACGATGGTGGCGGCATCGGCGGCGCTGAGATCGGGATGGGCCGCCTTCAGCGCGTCCGCCCAGGCCGCATTGCTCCGCCCCTGCCGCGGTGTCACCGCCGCGATTTCGTCCAGCCTCGCCTGGTCCTGGGCCGACACCGTCCGGAACGCTGCCCTCACGGCGATATCGTCCTTTAAGGCGCCCACGATTGTGGCGGCATCGGCGGCGCTGAGATCGGGATGGGCCGCCTTCAGCGCGTCCGCCCACGCCCCCTTGCTCTGCCTCGACTGTCGCGGTGTTTGCCTGGCGATTTCGTCCAGCCTCGCCTGGTCCTGAGCCGACACCGTCCGGAACGCCGCCCTTTTTACAATATTATGCTTTACGGAACCCACAATTATGGCGGCATCGGAGGCGCTGAGATCGGGATGGGCCGCCTTCAGCGCGTCCGCCCACGCCCCCTTGCTCTGCCCCGGCAGCCGCGGTGTCTGCCTAGCGATTTCGTCCAGCCTCGCCTGATCCTGGGCCGACACCGTCTGAAAAGCCGCCCTCCTGGCGATAACTCGCTTTACGGCGCCCACGATGGCGGCGGCATCGGCGGCGCTGAGATCGGGATGGGCCGCCTTCAGTGCGTCCGCCCACGCCCCCTTGCTCTGCCCCTGTAGCTGCGGTGTCTGCCTGGCGATTTCGTCCAGCCTCGCGTGGTCCTGGGCCGACACCGTCTGGAACGCTGTCCTTTTAGCAATATCCTGCTTTACGGCATTCACGATTATGGCGGCATCGGCGGCGCTGAGATCGGGATGGGCCGCCTTCAGCGCGTCCGCCCACGCCCCCTTGCTCTGCCCCGGCAGCCGCGGTGTCACCGCCGCGATTTCGTCCAGTCTCGCCTGGTCCTGGGCCGACACCGTCTGGAACGCGGCCCTTTTAGCAATATCCTGCTTTACGGCACCCACGATTATGGCGGCATCGGCGGCGCTGAGATCGGGATGGGCCGCCTTCAGCGCGTCCGCCCACGCCCCCTTGCTCTGCCCCGGTAGCTGCGGTGTCTGCCTGGCGATTTCGTCCAGCCTCGCCTGGTCCTGGGCCGACACCGTCCGGAACGCCGTCCTCCTTGCAATATCGTCCTTAAAAGAGCCCACGGTTATGGCGGCATCGGCGGCGCTGAGATCGGGATGGGCCGCCTTCAGCGCGTCCGCCCACGCCCCCTTGCTCTGCCCCGACAGCTGCGGTGTCGCCGCCTTGATCTCGTCAAGCCTCGCCCGGTCCTGGGCCGACACCGTTCGATACGCCGCCCTCCTGGCGATAACCCGCTTTACGACGCCCACGATTACGGCGGCATCGGCGGCGCTGAGATTGGGATGGGCCGCCTTCAGCGCGTCCGCCCACGCCCCCTTGCTCTGCCTCGACTGCCGCGGTGTCTGCCTGGCGATTTCGTCCAGCCTCGCCTGGTCCTGGGCCGACACCGTCCGGAACGCCGCTCGATTGACGAGATCGCCCGTTGAGGCCCCCACGATTATGCCGGCATTCGCGGCGCTGAGATCAGGCGCCAACGCCAGCGGCCTTTGAGCATATAACGTCTGCCTGCGGCTGGGCCTGGGATCTGCGTCCTTCTCAGTAGTCCGCCTCTTGCGCCCGCCACCGGTCGGATCGCTGGGCTCCGCGGGCACCTCGGACATGGCCGAATGCTCCTCTCTTCCACCCGGCACCTCGGTGGGCCCGGCAACCGCTGAGGCTTCTAAATTCCCAAGGCCATGCAGCCCCCCGCGCTGAGGGCCAGTCTCCAGCGGCTGGCCCTCGACGAGGTGAATAGTGCGATCGGCATTATTGTATTCATCTGTTGTCCTCGTGAGGTTGAACGCGGTCTCTGCCGGGACGACCGGAACTCTCGTCAGTTCCGTCATGTCAGCCATCATTTGCGGGGTTTGTTCTTCAGGGCTTTGAAGCTCGGTCGGCGGGCTTGGCTGGTCGACGCTTAGCCTTTCCACGTAACGCAATACCGAATTCTCTTGCCAGATGTCGTCCGAATTGAAGTTGTCGGCCACTTGATCGACACGCGCCACTGAAGACTGCGCTCTTTGATCCGCTGGGTGCCGGCCCTCATCCGGCCGCGAAGAGCCCTGCCCCTTAGTCCGAGGGTCCCTGTCAACCATGCTCACCCCCCTGGGATATGGCCTTCAGGAAACAAGGGGTCAGCTGTCGGGCACCGACTGCTGACGGAAGGTCAGAATTTATCAGGGGCTCAAGCGACTTAACCAGAGTGCAAGGGGCGCGACTGCGACCATCGACCGCTCCAGCTTGCCGAGCCTCGTTCGGACGCCGCTCAATCACCGTGGGTCCCGTTTTTTGCTGTTGTGGCATGGGGCGGCTCTGCGGAATCGAGCTCAGGTGACGGGAGGCCGGCAGATCCCGAAGACATGGCCAGGCCGTTGATAACTGGTAGCGTAAACGCATCATTGCAGCAGAACCTCAAAAACCACGGAGAAGAGCCCGCGATTCAAACTAGCGCAGTCCCGGTATTGGATTGCATGCACAGGTGATATGCTCGCATCCGGTTAGTGAGCGGCTATGGCGCAGCTCCTGCGTGAACCCATAACGACAGCGGCGATCCTTCGAGAGATGCAGCGACGACCCGTTCTCCAGACCGGAGGTCCGTGCTTGATGTGGCGATCGGCACGGATTGCTATCAACGCTGACGGCCGCCGGTGCCGCGCAAGCCGGTTACGACGAAACATCGACATGATCTCTTCTATGGTGGGATTGGCCCAACGATACCAGGGTAGTGGCAACTGTCGCCAATTGCGGCGCCAGTGAGGTCGGCCTTCGTCTTCGAACTCCTTGCTGGCTTCCGCTAAACAACGCGGCCTTATCACAAAAGGCTGGGAGATTTAACGATGATCCCGGCATCCGGACTTCTGCGCATTGCCGGCCGGTAATAGCGCGAAAGACTTGCAGCAATCGCAGCGCCGGCGGCACCCGTGACTAGTATCCGCACTGCCTGGCCCGTAACAATGCGCTGTGACCAGCGGAAGCCGATCTCGTGGAAAGACAAGGCATGCTGCGGGCTGATATGATGAAAGACGCCGGCAATGGTGCGGCGGACCCGGGACTTGAAACCTCCCACCGAGTGGACGGCGACTTGGACGAATTCGCGGCTCGAATGCTTTACGTTCTCATGCGTAGCAAAGCTCTTGCCAATCGCCATGAACGCCTCACCGCCCATCAGGCAGGTTGCGGTTCGATCCCTTTCGCCGTCGCGCGCCCTGCATGTATCGAAAGGCCTTTTCGGCCCCGTCCAGGCGGTAGACCGTCCGGATCCATTCTCGGTCGCTCACCGAGATGAAAACGGTCGATCTCCACCGTGCCATCTTGCATGTGCTCGCGCGCCAACATGAGGCGCAGCGCATATCCCATTCGCTAGCTATTGGGCATCACCAAATGTGGAAATGCCTATCTTCGCCGCATGAATGATCCATGCCGCCAGGGCTGCTATCCCGCACCTGGCGCGAACCGGGACTGCAACCGGTTCGTGGATCGTGTCCAGGAGGTGGTTGTCTAATCGCTAAACTGGTCGTCAAGGTGCTTTAGGGGCGGCGGCGCGTGAAGACGATGTTGGCGGCGGCACTGCCTCAGCGTATTCAGGAACATTTTCGACGAGGCAATGCGCATCACGTGTCACCTTGCCTGTTGCGCTGCTCTTTTGGCCCCGTACTTGCGGCGCCGGGTCTCAAGGCTTCCGGGCGGTCATTTGCGAGATTCATCCCGTACGAGTGACAGGACAGGCGAATTGGCGCGTTGTAGGTCAGTGTGAACATGAACGACCAATAAGGCTCTGAGGGCAACGGGCTACTGAGCGACAGTCTAGATGAGACCCCTTGCTTGTCGCGCTGCAAGGGGGCTCATGACCAATCCTGATGAGCTTCGGCGCTTGCATATCTGAGCTGTCCCGACACGCGATGCCCTTCTACCAGCGCATTGTTGGATATCAGATGTGCATGCAAGGGGGCAGTGAAGCTCTGCTACTTTTACGGAGAAAGCCGTTCTGTCAGGTGGACGCGAGGCGAGTCTTGAATGTCGTGGAATAATAGGGTCGTCTGGTCGGAGGGCTTGTTCCTCCGCCCGCAGCATTTTCAGCAGGCCGATCGTCACGTCGAACAGCTGGTGCGCAGCAGGACGGCGGTTTTGCATGGGTACGGGTGGGGTATCAGCGAGCTGCGGCTCAATCGAGAGCTGCTTGGTCTCGGTAAGATCGCCATCGAAGCGGCTCGCGGCGTCTTGGAGGACGGGATGCCCTTCAGTATTCCTGACGAAGCCAACCAGCCAACTCCCTACGACGTTCCGCCGGATTTTCGAGATTCGCTTATTCACTTGGCGGTACCGTTTTATCAACCCGGCGCTCTTGAAACCGACGCGCAAGCGGGAATTGACGTACCTATCCGCTTCGCAGTCTCCACTGAGGATGTTGTCGACACCAACGCTGGCGAGCGAGGCAGCGCCTCCATCGACGTAGCGAGGCTGGATTTTCGACTGCTGCCGGACGCGGCAGACCGGTCTGGCTACACTTGCATCCCAATCGCCCGTATCATAGAGGTCCGGGCCGACCGACAGATCATTCTGGACGAAACGCACGTGCCGCCAACCCCCGACTGCGCCAGCTCCCGGGTCCTCTCGAACTACATCACTGAGATCACCGGCCTGCTTCACCATCGTGGTGAAGCTCTGGCCACTCGGGTCTCCCAGTCGGGAACGAACCGGGTTGCAGAGCTCGCGGACTTCCTTCTGCTGCAGGCGATCAATCGGTACGAGCCGTACTTCTGCCACCTATCCAAGGCCGCCGTTGTAAATCCGGAATCGCTGTATGTTCTCATGCTCCAGTTGGCGGGTGAACTAGCCACGTTCGCCCGCGTCGATAAACGTGCCCCGACCCTTGGTGTTTACAAGCACGACTCTCTCGCGGAGGCGTTTTTGCCAGTGATGCAGTCGATCCGGGCTTCGCTGGGTGCAGTGATTGAGCAGACTGCGGTCCCCGTACCGCTGCAGCGGCAAAAATACGGTGTCCATGTGGCCGAGGTGGCCGACCGCTCTCTCTTTACGACCTCGAGCTTCGTGCTGGCTGCTCGGGCTGATATTGAGGTCGAGCGCCTCCGGCGCGAGTTCCCGTCTCAGATTAAGATCGGCCCGGCGGAGAAAATCACGGAACTCGTCAATGTCGCACTGCCCGGCATTATCATCAATCCCCTACCGGTCGCGCCGCGTCAGATCCCGTTCCATGTTGGATTCAGCTATTTCGAGATCGATCAAAATAGCCGCTTCTGGAAGGATATGCCCCAATCCGCCGGCTTGGCGCTGCACGTTGCTGGCGACTTCCCAAATCTCGAAATGGCTCTCTGGGCCATCCGAGCCGGACAGAACCCACATTTGAGTTAGCCCACCAATGCCCCTCACGCTACGTGTACACAGCAATAGATGTAGTTTTCCGGAATATCTCGTGCCGGGCGACGCGGCTGGTGGACTGACTACCAGCCGAGCAGGCAACAGCCTGGTTCTGCCGGATGATCAGCAGATGGTCTCGAAATCCCACTGCTCAATCGAGTGCATGGCACGGCGATACGTACTGATCGACCGAGGCCGCGACGACACATGTCAAAATGACGAGGCGATGCCGCTTCCGTCAGAGGCGCCGGTCGCCCGGAAAACCAGCGATGTTATTCAGATCGGCGCCTATATGACCGATGTCGTCGCGGTGTCGCCTTCGATATCCATTGCGGAGAGTGCCGCCGAACCGGAGGGACAACTTGCAGCGACAAGTGAGGAGTTGAGTCTTCTTGGCCCCCTCGAAACGGCCTCGTCGCTCCTGGCGGGCAATTGCACCCGGGGTGAAGAAGCGCTGCTGGACCTGAGGGACGGCGAGTTCCTACCATTGCCGTTCTTAGGCACTCGTTTAGACGCGCTGGCGGGCATGATGAGAAGTCCGTGGGATATCTACGCAGACAGTGTGCCAGATCGGGCCCCCATCTTGACGCAACCCAAGGTGGAGCAATCATCTCGCCAAGAATCATCGAGCGGCGGTCACGGCTTTCCTTGCCGCCTGCGGCTTATCATTGGCAGATGTCCGGAATGCCGGCATCGTAAGCGTGCTGGATCGTGCAGGGAAAATGCTTCTGTATTCCGCCGCGCTGCACAGCATACTCTCCGAGCGAGAGCTGGCGAACAATTATTCAGAAATAAGAGTTCCGACGAAAAAACCCTGAGTCTCGTTCCCGATGTCGGTGAGGCGTTGCGCGCAGTTCTGTGCAATGACTCCAGCGGGTCCCTCCGCGGAGACCCGGCCGTTGAGCAAGCCTTCACCGACCGTGGGACGCATGACGTGTCATTCGCGGCTGTGCAGAAGGCTCTGTCCAGCGTCCGTGCACGCTTGTCCCTAGCAGGGATCGAGAAGGCGATGGGGCGGCCCCGTTCCCTTTTGCACCGCAACCATAAGGCGCGAAACCGGAGTGCGTACGTGCGCGTCTTCAATGACGTCGTATCGAGCATCGAAACCGATTTGCTCCGGAGCTTCGGCGCCGACTTCGCGCGCCCAGTGCGAGAGCGTAGTCGACCCGCCCGCCGATCCCACGATGAGAGCGTCCGCTCCGAAGGGAAGTGGGCGGGTTGATGATGGTGATTGAGGAAACGATGCCAAAATCCCAGCCACTCGTCCTCCTTCACGCCGAGGAGCAGTTGGCTGTCCCTTCGCCGTCATCGCCAGTGGCGGACGAACTTACCTGGGAGATGCTTGCGCTCGACCGACTTAATCCACTGGTCGCGGCCGCGGCGGCGCTGCTGGGTCTCAGCGCTCAGCTCAAGAGCAGTGCTAGCCATATCGACGTTGAAGCACTGCGCCTTAGGGTGCTGCGGGAGATCGATGCTTTTGAGCGTCGGATCACGCCGCTCGGATTGCCCTCGCGAGCGATCAAGGTCTGCAAATACGCCCTCTGCGCGACCATCGATGACATCGTTCTGAACACAGCCTGGGGCAGCAACAGCGTCTGGACGACGCGCAGCTTGGTGGGATCGCTGTTCAGCGATACCTGGGGCGGCGAGCGCTTCTTCGATCTGCTGACGCAATTGAAAAATGAACCGGCCATCAATATAGAACTGCTGGAGCTGCTCTACTACTGCATGAGGTTGGGCTTCGAAGGCCGCTACCGCGTCACTGCGGGAGGAGCCGCAGAGCTCAGTGTGCTGTGCGAAGACGTCTACCGCCTGATCCGAGCAGCCCGTGGTGACTTCGAGCGCGAACTATCCCCGCACTGGCGGAGGAACTCAAATAATCCGAAGCCACGCCGCACAATCGTTCCAATCTGGGCCGTCGTAGCGTTTGGGGCAGGATTACTCCTCTCGATCTATACCGGACTCCTGCATGCATTAAATGCCCGCGCCGACGCTGTCTTCAACGATATCGCGACATTGCCGCCGAACGGCGTTGTCAGATCGGCGAGAATCGCATTGCCACCAAAGGTTGTTATGAGCAGCGACCGACTGCGTAACTTCCTCGAGCCCGAAATCCGCGAAGGGCTTGTCACTGTGTCCGAGGACCCACAGCAGATCGTCGTTATCATTCGCGCCTCCGGGATGTTCGATTCTGCTAGTCCGGAAGTGAAGAAAATGTTCCTGCCGCTTCTTTTACGAATTGGTCGTTCTCTGAACGGTGAGTCGGGATCGGTCCTCCTGACCGGGCACACCGACGCCATTCCGGTGCAATCACTCGCCTTCCCTTCAAACGATTCCCTTTCGCTCGCGCGTGCGAGCGCAGCTGCCGAGATTATCAAATCCATGATGGATGACCCAGGCCGCGTGCGAGAAGAGGGCAGAGGGAGCGGAGAACCGGTCGCTTCGAACCACACGCCCGAGGGCCGCGCGCGGAACCGTCGGATTCAAATCATCATCACAAAGACACAATGAAGACAAGCCATGCAGTCAATCAAGAAAGCGCTTAGGTGGCAATGGCTCCGTGTCGGCGGGGCGGCGATCGTATGTGCCTTAATCTTCACGCTCGGACCGCATATCTCGGTCGGAGGATTTGCGCCGCTTGACAGCCTTCGCAGCCAGATCGCGGCATCGATGCTGATTCCGGTCGGATACACCGTGATCTACTTGATCCAGTCCCAGCTTTACAAGGTTCAGGCCTATTTTGAAGACCTCGTCCAATCACGAGTGTCGGGAGCGCTGGACGCGGGTGGGGCCGAGCAGAAGAAGGGAGACCCAAGGCCTTCCGACCGAAGTGTGGGGCAAGCCAGCACGCTTGCTGAAAGAGAGCTGGAGGCGATTCGTCATCGTTTCCGCGAGACCCTTACCACACTCAAGGGGCGCCGCTACGCAGGAGGTATCAGCAGGCGGTGGCTCTATCAGCGGCCCTGGTATGTGATGATCGGTCCGCCCAACTCGGGGAAGACCACAGCAATAGTCAATTCCGGGCTCAGCTTTCCGATGGCGGCGAGGTCCGGTCTGAGAGCCGCCGGTGGGTTAGCGGGTACGGAAAACTGCGACTGGTGGATCACCGATGACGCGGTGTTCGTCGACACTGCTGGGCGCTACACGATACAGGAGGGTGATGCAGACCGGGACAAAGCGGTTTGGCGTGGCTTGCTTCGTATGCTCAGACGCTCCCGGCCACGGCAGCCGCTGAACGGTGCCTTAGTCACGATCGCAATCAGCGAGCTGAATTCTACATCCGAGGAAGTGCTCGCCGATCGCGCGCGCTGTATCCGTGAGCGGCTCCTCGAAGTGTACAGGGAGCTTCGCCTGCAACTGCCGATTTATGTGCTTTTCACTAAGAGCGATCTGCTGGCGGGATTTGTTGAATTCTTCGACGATCTGGGTCGCGAGGGGCGGGAGGCGGTGTGGGGGTTCACCTTTGCGCAAGAGGCGTCGGAGGACGAAGGCGATCCGATGGCGTTTGCCGCAGCATACGATGCGCTTGTTGGCCGCCTAAACGAAAGGCTGCTTGAACGAATGCAGCACGAAAGCAACCTCCAGCGTCGTGCGCTCATGTTCGGCTTCCCACAGCAGGTCGCTAGCCTCAAGCACCTGACGCAACAGTTCTTGAAGGAAGCCTTTGGCGGGAATTCGTTCCAGGAACCGCTTATGCTCCGCGGCGTCTACTTCTTAAGCGGCACGCAAATTGGCATGCCCTTCGATCGAGTTGCGAACGCCAGATCTCAGACCTTCGAGATCGCTCAGCCGCCCTGTACAGCGCTTCGTGGCCCGGGCCGTAATTATTTCATCAGCCGGCTGCTGCGCGAAGTCGTTTTCGCCGAAGCTGGGCTCGTCGATGCCAATCACCGCTTCGATCGGCGCCAGCGGCGGATCCGGTATGGCGCCTACACGACGATAGCGGCGGTCATTGTTACCGCCAGCGTCTTATGGACGTTCAGCTATATTCGGAATGTTCAGCTGATCGAGAGCGTTCGCCTAATGGCTGGCAGCTATGCCAGAGGGGCTGAAAAGCTGAAGCTCGACCGGGTTGAGAGTGGCGATCTTCGACCCATCCTGCCACTGCTTCAGCGGCTGCGTGATGCCAACGGCGACAGCGCGGGCGGCCGCCTATCAAGTTCGGGTCTCGACCAGAGTAAGAAAATCAAGGTTCAGACGCTCGCGGCGTACCGCCGCGCCGTGAACACCATCCTGCTGCCGCGGCTGATGTTCCGGTTGGAAACCTTATTGGTCGAGCGGCACGACGATGATCAGTTCGTCTACCAGGCGTTAAAGGTTTACCTGATGCTGGGTCAGCAGGGTCCGCTCCAGCGCGCGGTCGTCAAAAACTGGATGGCTGCCGACTGGCGAGTGATGTTTCCGGCCGAAGCCGATGCCGGCCTGCGCAGCGCGCTCGCTGATCACCTGGATGCACTCATGGAAGGGCCGCTGCCCCATAGTGAGCTTAATGGCGAACTGATCGAGAGGAGCCGCGCGAAGCTCCAGACCGTCTCGATGGCGCGCCGCGTCCTCGACATCATCGCGACCAGTCCCGAAGCCTCGCGGGCGCCAACCTGGCGTCTGGCCGACCATGCCGGGCCGCTGGCGCAGGGCGTCCTGGCTCGCAAATCGGGACAGCCGCTCAGCGAGGGGGTTCCTGGCATCTACACGAGGGCGGGGTTTTACGGAACCTTCCTGCGATTGCTGCCGCAAGTGGCTGACGCTGTCGCTGCAGAAGGCTGGGTTCTCGACTCACAGGTAGTCGCGCCGATTGCAGCCGGTGATGTGAGCCAGAAGCTGCGGCGTTCGGCGGCGGATCTCTACGCTCAGGAGTTCGCGTTGCGCTGGGACCAGCTCATTGGCGATATGTCCATCCGCCCGTCTGGGGGTATCGATGACGCGCTGCGCACCTTGAACACGCTGTCCGCGCCGACGTCACCAATGCGCCTGTTCCTTTTCGCGGCGGCGCAGGAGCTAAAGCTCAAGCAACCACCGGCTCCCGAGGACGGCTTGACGAAAGGTGACAGTGTCCCCCAGGGCGAGGTGTTGCCAAGCGAGCTCGAGGCACTGTTCCGGTCTCAACCGGCCGCGGACACGCCTGAAGCTCACGTCCAGCTCTATATGGGCGATCATTTCCGGTGGCTGCACCAGCTGGTCGAAGTGCCGTCGAACAGCCAAGCGGGCGCGCAGGCGCCGATCGACAGTGCTCTCCGGGATCTCGGCGAACTGTATCGCTCCCTCAGCCAGGCGCAGGGGCTGGCGGGTTCGAACATCTTGGAACACAACGGGCAGGCGGGCGTCGCCATCCAACAGATCGAGGCGGGGGCGGCCGATCTGCCCGAACCCATCCGGCAATGGATCCTCGGCCTCAGCCGCCACAGCTCGGACCTAACCGTCAGCGGCATGAGGCGCGGGTTGGCGAGCGGTTGGGCGGGCGGCCCCGGCGATTTGTGCCGACGGGCTACCGAAGGACGGTATCCCTTCGCGAGCGGATCCCGCCGGGATATCCCTTTGAGCGATTTCGCCCGGCTGTTCGGCCGCAAGGCGGAGATCGACACTTTCTTCGCCGAGAACCTTTCCCCATTCGTCGACAAATCCAAAGGTTCGTGGCAGTTTCGGCCAACGAGCGGTGTCGATTTCCCTATCGGCCGCAATACCTTGGCCCAGTTCCAACGGGCAGCCACGATCCGCGACACCATGTTCGATGATGCCGGCCAGGTGTCAGTTGGATTCCTGCTCACCGTCGCCGAGACCGATCCGTTGACAGACCAGGTGGTGGTAGACATCGACGGCCAGCGCCTCGAACATCGACGAGGAACGGCCGCCGCGGCCATGCATTTCCATTGGCCTACGGCCGGCGGCGTCGGCGGCGCTTCCGTCGCTTTCATCGGTTTTCAAGGCGCCACCCTCTCCAGGAGCGGCCATTGGGCGCTGTTTCGCCTCTTAAATGAGGCGGATAAGCAGCCATTGGGAGGAGGGGACCTTATTCAGGTACGACTGGTGTCCGGTCGCCATTGGGCGGTTTTTAACCTCCAGCCTGACAGCGTGATGAGCCCGTTGTCCCGCAATCTGCTGTCAGAATTCCGATGTCCAGATTTCTTATGAACGCCGGGATAGCATCCGACTGGCGCTGGGAAAGCCCTATGGGGTCACGAGACGCCCACGCAGGTCTGCGGCGGGAGAGGTCGGCATGTCGGTTGCCGGCCGGATCGGAGGCGGTCACGGCTGCGACTGGCGGCGATCGTCGCTTGATCTCGGCGCGCCGCTTTCCCGCTCGACTAGACCGCTGGAGAGCGCGGTCACCTCCATCAGGCAGATCTTCGGGAAGTTGGGTGATCAGATCCTGTCCCACCCTATCAACCGACGTACACTGATCTAGAACAGGAAACTGGAGAGATATAATGGCCGGAATGAAGCACAATAGGACAAGAGCGAAGAAATTTCTGCAGTTGATCGACCAGACGAAGAACAGAGCGGATTTGGAGTTCTGCTTTGCGGTCGGCACGGTTGGCGATCTGCGGAAGCCTGCTGTCCTGGTGAGTAAGAAAAAGCTCAATGGATTGGCACAAACTTTGAAAAACATGCCTTTTGAAGATGATGAGGATAGTAGTAAGGAGAACTTTTCGCTTCTGCGGAGAGGCACGGGCAGGATGAACGAAAACGGCGTTATCCTCGTCAAGTTGGCTGATGGTGGAAAGGCCGGGTTCCCGCAGGTCCAAAAGGTGATGAAGAAGTATTTCGTGAACTTCCGCATGAGGTTGCCTGACATGCAGGAAGCAGGAATCTTAACTGAAGAAGACATTCAGCAGTTTGAGATGAACGCCGAGGAGAACTCCCAATTTCTTCCACCCGACGACTCTGAAGAATTCAATCGGCCGATGACGGCGCTCGATAGCGCGGAAGGGAACTCTGCAGGGAGTGTTGAAGAAACTGAAGAGAGAAGCAAGCGTGAAGGCGGGGCTGAGCTCCTGGAGCAGCTTCTCCCGGAAGTGAAGGAGGGCATTGCCGCCGCGGCCGCGACCATTTCCAATCACGCAGTAAGTCTCAGCGCGCAAATTGGCGCGGGACAGACCGCAGAGTTGTCCCATCTGACCACGAAGATCGCGGATTGGCTGCAACGTGTGCTGGCTGCGACGCCTCCGGAAGAGCAGGAGGCAACGCTGCACAACTTCGCCGGCCGACTTCTGTTGATGCTGGCCTATCCTGAGAATCTGCGGAATCTTCAATATGTGGATGACATGCCCGATGGGGCGGGGCAGGGCGAGACAAACGGCGACCGCCGCGAAGAGGTCGTGGTGAATGGGATCGATCTGAACAGAGTTCCAACGGGCGCTCTCGATCAAGACGAGGTAGTAGAGTCCTTGTTCCGTCTGATCAAGGCAAAGGCTCAGGAGCGACAGCTTTCTTATCCGCTAGAGAACGCGAATTCTGAGAGGATTGCGAAGATAGTGTCGTCGCAATGGCCGAAGGAACTAGGCGATGCAGCCCGTAGGCGCGCGGTTGTGGAGCGTCTGATCGCAGCGGTGGTCCCGCGGCTCGGTAACGATGATCAACTTCTGGTCCTTCTTGGCATCGCAGACCAGCCCGAAAGGACCAAATCCATCGAGAACTCGGTCGAAAGTATCATAGCTATATGGCAGGCTCATCTCGACACTGCCTTGACGCTGCGGGATGAGGTAAAGAGCAAGATCAACCAGATGGTCGATGTGGAAGCCCGCGGCGGAACGTGGAGGTATGTCGACGACATCTTCCTGCAGTTCGGAGGAGAGCTTTCAGATCAGCTCTCCGCCATCACCGAACGCAACGGTGAGGCACTGTCGAGCGCGACCGAGCGTGTCCGAACCACAGTCCAGAAGAAGCTCGATTATCTCAACGGCAGCGACATTGTAGCCATGCTTGACAATCCTCCAATCGACATCGGTCCGGGCACTATAGGGCAGACGCTGCGGGAAGGGCTCGCGGCCATCACCGATGGACTGAAGCGCATCGAAACCTCGCGCGCCGCGCCCGCCGCGTAATAATCGCCTGTCTCGATGCCGGCCGACCCACCGGAAGGCCGGGCGAGCAGGCCATCAACGGCCTCATCAGCGACGGAAGGAGTTCCGCCGCTCAGGTGGGTCAGCGAAGCGGTGAAGGAGCGGCGCACCAACAGAGGCTCTTCTTCATCGGCTGCCGCTTCAACGACCAGATGCTGCGCACCTACGCCCGACGGATCATGACGCGATCCAACGCACCACGTTTTGCGGTGCTGGATGCGGCAGCGCCGACCAACAACCAACGCCGTTTCCTTGCAGCAAGCCCGATCACGCTTATCGACGTGCCGACTGGCGAAGCTGCGGCTAGGTTTATCGGCTGAAAACCAGAGTAGAGAAGGAGTGTTGCGGGTACGACGATACACGAGGATTTCGGAGGTCGGTCGTCGGCACCGACGTCGGAGGCGGATTTGCCGTAAACGTTGATCATCACGGCCGCTGTTTGAAAGTGCCGCTCGCCTTGCTATGAATCCACCCATTCCTTTTTGCACGCATTCCATCCACAAAAACGATTTTACTGCTCAAAACGATTGCCCTTAGAAAACGCTGAAGAGCGCTGTGTAGATTATGTGGAGTTCTAAAAAAATGGGTCCTCAGGTGCGGAGACGATGCTGGAAATTCGACCTGGAGCCCTCTGTCAGTTGCCTGGCCTCGATTGTTATCTTACGCTGGTCGTGATCGGGCAGAATCTTCACCGTTGCTTCTCCCGTTTCAGTGCTGATAGGGCTCTCACAAGAAGCACTGTTCCCTGGTCGACTAACCTGTGAGTGCATCTCCCACAATCACTAGAAGCCAGAGCAGGCGCGCTCGCAGCCGCGAGGACTTGGTCTGCGCCTTTTGCAGGGCCACCAAACCTCGTGATGTTTTCTTGCGGCTGTCGGGCCGAAATATGAAGGATTGAGTGATGTGGATAGGTTAGGCAGTTCTGCTGCAAGCGCTTCGGCCCGGGTTTCTGTGCGGCGTCGCAACAATGATCAAGAAGGTTGCGCAGGATCGGTTGTCGGCAATGTCGCCGCGCCGGTCACTAATGGTATCGGCTTCGACCCCGTGAGCTCTAGCTGCACTGTCAAGCGCCACCCTATGAAACTACGAAGGCCGGTGGCCAGGCCAGAGCGACCTACCTTCCGAAACGAACTGGAGAGCAACATGCTGTGTCTAGGGCTCAGTGGCGGTCTAAGCAAAGATTACGAAAATTCGTCCGATCTACCGAGCACCTTTATGCACGATGGGGCTGCGGTTCCCGTTCGCGACGGGCGAGTGATAGCGGCGGTCGAGGAGGAGCGCCTTAACCGGATCAAGCACTCCAACAAGTTACCAACGCGTTCGATTCAATATTGCCTCGCATCTGCAGGTGTTCACCTGAGCGACATCGACCGCATCGCGTATTATGCGACCGAGGCCTATTGCAACGCTGTGCTCGAGCGCGTGCGCCTCTTTCACCCAAGCACCCCAGCATCGGATCCGAGACTGTTGCAACGGGCTCGGGGAAGTCGACACGGGCGCTATATTCCTGTGGGACACCCCGATGTTCCATGTGATCGCCATCGTCACACAGATCTGGCCGCCCCTTGGACGCGTGATGGCACAATGCCATGAGGTTGTCACCCGCGCTCCACCGCCGAGATGAACTCGAAAACGTTGGACCCGGAATTGATTGTTGAGGAATGAACGTCATGAAACGCTATGTAGAAAAAGAGGTGACGGATCAACTCGCTTATAGGCGAAAGATGTTGCAAGATTGGAGAGGAGAGCGCCTCACTGGACACCAGCTAAACCTAGCATCAATAGACCTCAACCTCCTGGTGGCGCTCGAGGCTCTGCTCGAATACCGGAACGTGACGCACGCGGGCCAGCACATCGGGCGGAGTCAACCGGCGATGAGCCGGGCACTGGGAAGGCTGCGCGGCTTGTTCAATGATGATCTCCTGGTGCGGTCTTCAACGGGTTTGATCCCAACGCCGCAAGGCGAACACCTGGCTCAAAGGCTGCCGTCGGCACTGCGTACGATCCGAGAGATGGTGACAAGCCGCAGCCTAATCTCAAAAGAATGGGGGAGGGGGGCAACGCTGGCGATCCCCGATCATCAAGCTTTGGCTGTACTACCGCGCCTCCTGCCGTGGTTACGCGAGCGTGCCCCTCATCTCGACACACTCGCCTGTTTGCCGTTTGATCGTGCCGTGCGGGGGCTTGAGCAAGGTGATATTGATTTGGCCGTTGGGCATATTGACGTGCAACTGCCTGGCTATTTTCGGCGCAGTCTCTATACAGACCGCTTCGCGTGTTTGTTGCGCCACGACCATCCCGCGCTGGCGCAGGAATGGACGATCGACAACTTCGCGACCTTGCGTCACGCTGCCATCAGTACGGACTCCCCCGACCATTTCGGCCCGATCTACGACCACTTGCCCAACCTGCGAGCGGATCGTAGTCCCATACTTTTTTCCAGCGTTCTCACGGCAGCGGTGGTAGCTTCGGCAACGGATTTGGTATTGCTCGTCCCGCGCCGCGTTGCGACCCAAGTTTCCGCGATGCTGCCGCTTAGGGTTGTTGATCCACCCCTCGAGCCGGCACCGTACAAGGTCATGCTCATCTGGCACGAGCGGTGCCATCACGACCCGCAGCATAAATGGCTGCGCAAGGAGGTCGCCGCAGCGTTGGAGACGGGAGCAGACTGACACAAGAAGCGGTGATCGGGATGCTCCCGAAGCATCAAAGAGAGCAAACGGGGATTTTGCGCGGGGAGATGACCAAGGGCTCAGCGCTGCTGCGCCCGAGAGTGCCAGGCATGTTGGACGAATATCGAGACTTGGATGCCTATGTGCTCGCGGGGTCTGCTTGTATCCGGGCTTCTGCTGAGCTGCGGCTCGGCCCTGCAGTGGCGCGGATATCTTCGCGCCGGCTCTCGGATCGACCATTTTGATGGTGATCGTCAAGTGATCAACATTTATGTCAGCAGGCTCGCCGACACGGTCTGGCACTGCCGGACCGTTGGTTGAAAGACACAGCTTGATATCGGGGACCTCTGTGGCTCCGCGTGCAAATGTCGCCTTTGTCTTCTTCCGGTCATAACAGGCATCGCTTGGTCCGGCGATAAAGAGCACGGAAAGCTGAGGGACTTCATTGGCGACCGCAACGACCTTTCGCAGCGCCTGGTCAGGCGTAGGCCGGCTTTCGTTGGCGCAGTATTTACGATTGCAGTAGTTGCACTGGATATTGCAAGCTGGTGCGGCTACGACGTGCATGCGCGCGAAATAGTAGTGCGCTTTTTCTAAATAGCAGGAAAGGTCCGTGATTTTCTCCCAGACAGCCGGCTCGACGTGGTGCGGCTTTGCGGACGAACCGCACAATGACGCGGCGCAAGCAGTGGACTTCGCTGTGGCCAGCAGTTGGTTCATAGTTGTCGTGCTGGTCAGGTTCTTGAGCGAAATCATTGGTGGGGGCATTAAAGGCTCCGTTGCTGCTTAACGTCGCGGTTCAAGAAGCAAGGGCCATGCCAATGAAAATTGCTTAGGTTTTCAATTGGTTAGCGTTTTTTGTCCGGTTCCCTCCATTTGCGACCCGACATAGGGTTGTCAGGCATTCGACAATAGACCTACACCGGTAAAATGGCGGCTCGCCTCGAGTGCTTGAGTTGAGGAGGGCAGGTCGGGCCGCTCGACCACACCAGGCTTAGAACTTTCTTTCACCCCGATTTGATGCCCGCGGATGGCATAACCAGCCTAACGTGGGGTGACGCCGAGAGGCGAGCCGCCTGGCCCCAGATTTCTCCCTCGCGTCGATCAGCCGCTCCCGCTCGGTCAGACGAGCCCGATTGGGAGCCAGGCAGGATCGTTCGGATCACAGGCTTTGGAGGAGACTTCGCCGAGACAGGCACCGGCAGCCCCGGCGGCCGCAAACGGGGATCCAGTCGACATTGGGCTCTTTCTGGCGAACTCGTCGACCGCATTGTCGCCGAATGGACCGTTAGCTACCTTCCACACAAGCGCAGAGAGGCCCTGGCTGTTCTTGCAGACAAAATCCAACGCACCAATGGTCCTTGATTGCGCGGGAGTTGCTGTCCTACGCACGCTGTTTGAGTTCACAGACGTTCCCTGGGAAGTGGCATTGCGAGACCAAGTCAAGCGCCGACGGCGCGAATGTCCGTTCGCAGATGCATAGAACGCCATTTTCAACTCAAGACCAGACTTGCGACGGGCCATGGACCACGAAAATGGGTCGAATTGCATGATCGCGAAACGATCCGCGACTGTCCTATCGGTATTGCCGCGGGATAGACGGGCGGACGAGGCGGGGCTGCGCAGCTCCTTCTGGCCTGATGCGCAGGACGTTCACGGAGCGTATACGGGCTCCGCCGAGGGATTCATTGAGTTCACGCTTGGTGTCTTCAAGACCGAACCGCGCAACATCCACCAGATCACCAACGTTCTGATTGAGTTTATCAGCCCGACTGAAGCAGCTGTCGAGAGCTACTTCACTGCGCTCCAACGAGGGCCGGACTGCGGCCGGATCATACGTTGCCAGGTTTCTCCTATGTGGTCGATATTGCGACCATTTTCAGAAAAGGGAAGGGGAGTGGAGAATTGCCGACCGCACAGTGGTCTATGATTGGCTCGAGGAGCAGACACAGCAGGCGGCGTCGCCAGAGATTGAGCGGTTCGGTTTCAGGCAGCCGATCGGAACATCGCATTCTAACGACCCGGTCTATACGCTCGGAAGCGGCAAAGAGCATGAAAGCCGAGGCGGAATAGCGGCGCGTTCAGCTGGTGCCGAACTCTTCTTTTCCGGGACGTGGTGCTAACTTGCTGTCATCTGGCTCCTTTAGCGTTAGATCGCATACGCCGGAGCAGGAGAAGCTAATCCATGAAGCAAGCAGACACCCGCCGTCATTACACGCGCTGCAGGCGGGATTGGCCGCGCTCTGGTCGCTGCCTTTGCGAACGGCGACATTGTCGTTGCCGTGGATCTTCCTGGAAGCGGAACGGTGCGGTGCGGCGTTGCCGCGCGGCCCTGTGATCTTCAATGTGGCCTCGCTGGGCGGGTTGCTGGGCGATCCCAGACGCAACGGCTACGCTGCCTGGAAGGGGCCTGATCTTGATCACGAAAAGTTTGGCATGCGAGTTGGCGTCGCGTCGAGTGGGCCTGACGGCCATAAGAGCTCGGCTATGTGCGCACGCCGATGGTCGAGAACTGGAACGCGCCGACGAGACGGATCTCGCCGCTATTCGCCGACGCGTGCCGATGGGGCCCATGGGCGCGTCCCGATGATGTCGACCGGACCGTGCGGTTTCCGGTCAGCTCGCACGTCGATCATTCATCGACATCGTGTCGGACGGTCGCCTTGGGCTTGGCGACGGGTCCGGATACGAGCGATTCGAGTTCAAGCGCTTCGGTGTCGTTATTCATGAGGCGCCTGGGGAGTACCTGGGTGATCTTTTAGGGGCTCAACCAGAAGGTTTTCGAACCCGACGGCCATTATCAGAAGATACCCCCAACGGCGATATCGTTGCGGACCACCCAGAAGCCAGCCCCGCCAATCTGCATCGCGGCAGGATCGGAGTGCAGCATGAGGCGGGCCGTCGCAGAGAGTCGCAGCAATTATTGCAGTCTCTAATCTTCGCCTGCGTCCTCCCGTAATACAAGGGCGTATCAACTCAGCCGGCGGCGCAAAAAGTCCTCACGATGAGGCAAGCTTTTAGCCGCGGTTCAAATTGAGGTGTTCGAAGTACCAAGACGGGTCATCATCGGATGAATCTGTCTCGACACTGGCGTCACTCGAATGCTCCTCGACACCTGCTTCATCGTCGCTAAGATACTCCACGGTTTTAGAGAGATAACTCCAAGGTTTGTCGGCGCGCTGCCATCCACCCTTGCTATTCTTTGTCCACTTGTCGGGATGTTGCGTAGGGTCGAGCACCCAGCGATTTTCACCCACATCAACGAAACCCATCTGCTCTAGACGGGTTCCCATCTCCGGCGTAGCGGGACGTGACATGATCAACGGCTGTTCGCCGTCGAGTTGAAGTTGATGTTCGAGCAGAATATCGCCTGCGTTCTCGACAAGCGGATGAGTAACGCGAAGGTCTACAATCGACGTGATTCTTTTTCGACCGGGAAATAGTTCCCGCCACGGCTCGTTTTCGATGCTAAATCCATCCTCTGTTCTTAAAAGCCCAACGCTTCGTTCTCCCAGATCATAGCTGAAATATCGCGCGCTGGGCGTATCATTGTCGGTGCCGCCGTAGAGTCGAGCGATGGTAGCCGTACGCAGGGCTTTAGAGGACACGAAGGGCGAGTACTCTTGTGGATTGACGGAAATGTGCTTGATTTCATCACCGTAAAATTCCCTTACTTTTCTGGCAAATGTCGATCTGTCGAGCACCTTAATTGGAGGTTCGGAAGAGAGCGAGTATGGTCGCGTTGGCGACGAAGGCGAAAGAGCATGGGGATCTGGCGTTGATCGGGACGGCATGCCCGTAAGCGTTTGTGCCCCGGTCATATTCTCGATCCACCCCGCCATGGCCCGGGTGCGATCATCTTCCTCGGAAATGTTGTAGCGCAGCGATCGTTCTGAGTTATCCATGGCGGTCTCTCCTGAGAGTGAAAGGTGTGATGAAGCGCATTCTTTTCAGTCGCTTCACATGGGAACGGTGCGCTCACATGTCCGGCCTATAAAGCGGATACGTGACTGCTAGACTCGATGAAGCGGGCGGTGCGCGTTGCATGCGCCGCTCCTGATCCCTTTACCTCAGCCCAAGCCTCGAGGATCCGCGAAAGCGTGGCTCCCTTCGCCAGACCATCGTCGAATCGGCTGACAGTCCGTCGGAGGTGTCTGCGCCGCGGCAGGGCTAAGATTAGCTTGAATGTTAGAGGCGTCTCGGAAAATTTACCGCCCCGCGGGCCTGTTCTGTTTTCACCGTTGTTGGTCTCCAATTGCAGATTACGCATATGCTAGTGCAACCGGACTGGTCGCCATCATGCAAAATCGATATTCTAAAATGCTTTGGAAAAGCGGAGCCACGTAGACCCCTTAGGTGGTGAAGGTGACCTGCCACTGCGAATTTCCTCCAGATTTGATTAGAGTCCGGCCCATCAAAGGACGGACGAATGAAGAAGCAGAGATTTACCGAAGAGCAGATAATTGCGGTACTGAAGGAGCAGGAGGCAGGCGCGAAGGCGGCCGACCTCTGCCGTAAGCACGGGATTTCGGAAGCGACGTTTTACAACTGGAAAGCCAAATACGGTGGTATGGAAGTGTCCGAGGCCAAGCGGCTGAAGGCGCTTGAGGACGAGAACGCCAGGCTGAAAAAGCTGCTGGCCGAACAGATGCTGGATGCGGCGGCGCTCCGCGAGCTTCTTGCAAAAAAATGGTAGGGCCTGCCGCCAAGCGTGAAGCCGTCACGCATCTGAAGGCCGTGATGGGTCTTTCGGAGCGGCGGGCCTGCCAGATCATATCCGCCGACCGCAAGACGGTGCGTTATCGGTCCTGCCGACCGCCGGAGGTGGCGCTGCGGGCAAAGCTGCGTGACCTTGCAAACGAGCGTCGGCGTTTCGGCTATCGGCGACTGTTCGTCCTGCTTCGACGGGAAGGAGAGCCGTCCGGCGTCAATAGGATCGAGGTTCCAAATTTGATTTCCGGAGGACCGGCATCGATGTACCCAAGACGGAACCAGCCGCGCGATGACGATTCTCGCGAAGTAAGTGAGTGGATCGAAGGCGTGACCGGAGCTTTCGATACGGACGCCTGGATCCGGGAGTACAATTCACAGAGACGAGATGTGGAACAGGATCTGAGCGACTTGCGCCTCGGTTCGCACGACAGTGACGCCGGCGACCGTGTGCCGCGTCGCAGATCCGTGGGCGGTTCGATGCGAGTGACGCCGCAGTCGTTGGCGCCGGAGAACTCGTTGAGCGGCGCCCGCCACAGCATAGACGTCTCTCGGGCGGGCTCCAGCAGCTTGCGATTCGGCGGCTCGGGGAGCAAGACATCGAGCAATATGGCGGAGGCGGGCGAAGTCGCCGCGGCGCCGCAGGGCAAACGCCGCGGATTTACGTCGCGCATGGCGTCAGGGTTCAAGAAGGCGTTCGGATTGAGCAGCGGCAAGACGTCGTCGCGGAGTTCGGGGCAGCAAGACGTCGATGCCGCAACGGAGACTCACGTGGTCTCAACCAAGGTTCGCGTCGGCGCCAAGCGTGGTCGCGCCGCCGACCGGGACATGCATCCCGATGACGAGACCCGCATCAACCAGTTCGCGGAAGCAGTCCGAAACTACGAAATTCTACCCGACGGTAGCGTCGGCCGAGGGGACGGAAGGGTTCCCGAGGCTACCGTCGAGAACAATTTAGGGATTCTTAGGAGGTTCGCTCGTTGGCTCCGAGCAGAAAACAGAGATTCGATGGCTTCTCGGCTTTTAAACGATCCAGATTCACTAGCCGTTGATATCGCGGATTATTGGGCAAGCGGTGGGGATGGTCAGGACCGTCTTAAGTCAGCACTGTCTCATTTCAGGAGGCTCGCGCCTGAGGGGCAAGAACTCCAAGCCGTTGGACCTGGGCCGCGCCTGATGGGGCGCCAGATACATGATCCTTATCCCGACGACGCCCGCGTCATTGATAGCTTGGCCAAGGAAGAGCTGAGTAAGTTCGGACCGGTCCCGACTTCTCGGAATAATACCAGTCACCAACGAAAGTTTAGCGCTTGGCTCCAAAGGGAGGGCAGGGAGAGCATAGCGAGCCGGCTCAACGGCAGTGATCAGCAGCAATGGTCGTTGAAAAAAGATTACCAAGACTTCACCGAAGACATGGGAAAACACACTATCTCTTTCAAGCGGCTTCGGCAGTACCAGCAAGTCGTTGAGGCGAACGCAGCGTCGGGGTTGTCCCCTGAGCAGGCAAGTGGCCGGGAACCGGCCGGTCTGGACGGCCGTTCGGATCCACGTGCCGAGTTCAGATCAACTTCGCCGCTGCAGCAGGTTGATCCATCGATCGAAGGCCGCAGCGGATTGTCGCTCGACCATATCGAATGGCTGGGCGACCAGCATATCCAGACGGATTATGAGCTGCTAATGCAGGACTTGCAGCGAAACGATCCGGATCTCGCCGCCAGGACGCGGCTTATCGATCCCCTGATAGCCCATTATCATCTGCGCCTGGGCGATGAGAGCACCGCGCTGAGCGCTTTCCAGCGCATCGTTAATGATCAGAATGGAAGAGATACAGCCGACTTCCTGTTCCTTCCAGTGAGCGATGCCAGTGCTTCGGATCCTGATCACCGCGGCACCCATTGGTCGCTGCTACTCGTTGACCGTCGCAACCGCGAGGGGCCGGCTGCCTATCACTATGACTCCTTCCGGGGCCAGAACAACGAGTTTGCAGCAATGCTCGCACAAAGGTTGGGTACCCGTCTGGAGCCCGTCCGCATGACCCAACAGCGCAACGACTATGATTGCGGAGTCTTCGTGGTTGACGGCACGCGGGCGCTCGTTAGACGACTGGCACGAAGAGGCCGGCCAGCCGTGCTGCACCTCGACAACCTCGTCGCCGATCGGGAGCAACTCCAACGACGTCTGAGCACCGCGCCCAACAGTGCTCGAGCGGGGGCTGCGGCGGCTGAACCGGAGTCCTCCACACAGATCGCCGATCCCGCAGAGTTTTGGCATGGAGTGGGTCAACCCGGCCAGCTTCCCGCCGATAGCTGGAATACAGCGACCTTCCGGCAGGATTTGCCGTCAGCTGCCTATTCACCGGTGCAAAGCGTCAATCCGCCAGACGCACCATGGGAGCAAAGCTTGGGGGCATCGATCTTCGGCACCCCACAGTACACGCTGCCTGTGGACGACTTGGGAGGAGCTGTCCCTCCGAGCTGGCAACACCGCAATCAACCGGCACCGGCTGGCCTTCGGCTTGCAATGTCCTGGCTTGAGTTGCTGCCGAGCGCGGACAACCCCCAGACCAGCATCACTATCCATGGTGTGCCCTACACGGCCACTCTGGGGCCATCAGGCATGGAGAACGACATTTACCTTTTCCTGCAATAGGGTGGAGATGGATCGAGCAATAGATGCCAGTGGTTCTTGAAAAAGCACCAAACCGTTGAGAGAGAATCCGTTTTTACGCGGCCACGTGCAGCGCGCCAACCCAGATGAGACGATCCCCAGTGCCGGGGGCGACATCGAATGTGCACGTCGCCAGTCTTCCTTCAAAACGTGACGTTTGGCCAGCATCCCAAGAGGCGACGGCTGTCGCATCTGAGGTGTAGACAGATACGGATGCGGGAAGAGCCTCGGGTGCGAAGGATGCTGGCGCGGTCGCTGAAGTGCTTAGTGCCGTCTATGACGGCCTATCCTTTGCGGGTTCTACTATGGCTTCAGGCCAGGACGAAACCCGCCCATGGCGCCGGATGCATTTCATACAGCGATCATGAGCCAACGTGTGAGTTTGGTACTCGATGCCGACCACGTATCCTGCAACTATCAAACTATGCCTGCTGTCAAGCGAAGTGAAGATTTGACCCCGTAGGCGAAACGAAGAACTGACCCCTTCATTGATTTGCTGTTTCGTTTGTCTCAAGCGCTGTTCCGGCCTTCTGCAGAAGGCCGGAACGGCGCTTTTCGCGAAGCCTGTAGCTATCACCTCGGATGGTGATCACCGTCGAATGGTGCAGCAGGCGGTCCAATATCGCGGTGGCGACGACAGGGTCTCCAAAGACGCTCCCCCACTCTCCGACCGATCGATTGGAGGTAATCAGGATCGATCCCCTTTCATAGCGGCGAGAGACCAGTTGGAAGAACAGGTGGGCGGCGTTAGCTTCGAAGGGCAGATATCCCAGCTCGTCGATGATCAGCAGTTTCGGCCGCGATAGGATTGTCAACTGCTTGTCCAATGAGCCATCGTTATGGGCCTTGGCGAGCATCGCAACCAGAGTGGCCGCCGTGGCGAATTGAACGTTGTAGTTCTGGCGGATTGCTTCTCGGCCAAGACTGACAGCAAGGTGCGTCTTACCGGTGCCCGGAGGTCCGAGGAATAGGACGGTGTCGCCGTGAGCAATCCAGCGGCAGGTTGACAGCTCCCTGATCTGTCCTCGATCCAGCGAGGGCTGTGCCTCGAAGTCGAAGCCATCGAGTTCGCGTACGAAGGGGAACTGCGCCAACTTGCTCGACATCGAGATGCGCCGTTCATCGCGCCGGGCAATCTCTCGTGAGACCAGGAACGCCAGAGCTTCGCGCAACGTCATCTTCGAGCGGGCCGCCTCGTCCAGCAACGTGTCGAGTTGATCGCGGATCGCCGTCAGCTTTAGCCGATCGAGTGTCGCGATGAGTAAATCGTGATCGACGGTCGTCATCACCAGCCACCTCCAACAACGGCCTCGTATTCCGCAAGAGGTCGCAGCAAGGCGGCTGGTGCCAGCTCGACTGGAGCGGTGCGAACCAGTCCTTCGCTACCCGCGAAGCCAACAAAGTGATCCCGGTCGACGATCCGTTGTCGCCGTCCCTGGCAGAGAGGATGATCGGCCACAACCTGGCCAGCGTGACGGATAATTACACGGCCAGCCAATACAACGACTTGGACGCTCTCGCCGATGAGACGCCAGGGTACGGAATAGCTGTTTGTGTCGAGATCGATGGCGCAGTCCGCCTGCACTTTGCGCACGAGGTCGCGTAGTTGTCCAAACGGTGCGCGGCCGGATAGCGGCCGAAGGGCTTCGGCCTCCGCAGCAAAGCGTTCAATTGGTGCTTCACCAGTCGTGCCGTGTTCTCGTCGGTCTGCGATCTCTCGTATCCATCGGTCAAGGTGCGCCTCGAACGAAGCCCAGTTCTCAAACCGGCGACCAGCGATAGCATTCTTCTTGACGTACCCGACCCCGCGCTCGTCCTTCCCCTTTGTTCGCGCCCGGTAGGGAGCGCAAGCGCGTGGCGCGAAGCCCCAGTAACGGGCAAACGCCCAGAGTCGCGCATTGAAGCGAACCTCCCGGCTAACCGCGTCGTGATGTTCGACAAGTGCCTTCGCATTATCCAGCAAAACCTCAACGGGAACGCCGCCAAACCGAAGAAACGCGCCTTCCATCCCCTCGAACCAATCTGTCTGCCCTTCTCTCAATGAGGCACGGATATGAATGCGTCTGGAATAGCTTAGCGTGGCGACAAAGACGTTTACCCGAAGCCGCTCGTCACCGATCCAGACACGCGTCTGCCCGAAGTCGATCTGCAACTGACGACCAGGCGGCGTTTCAAACCGCACTGTCGCACGCTTTTGCGCCTTGAGTTCCCGCCGCCATTCCCGGACTCGAAGCTCTACCGAACGCAAACCGATGATAATTCCATGCTCGCTCGCCAGCTCCTGCCGGATCACATCGGCATTGCCATCATGGCGAAAGAAGCGTTCACGAAGCCAATCATCAAGGCCATCAAAAGCACTCCTCCGAACCGGCTTCTTGAAGGGTACCGCTCCACCCTCACGAAGATATCGACGGACAGTGTTGCGAGCACATCCAAATTCCTTCGATAGACGCTTGGCACCCCAACCAAGCTCGTGCAGCCGCAACATTGCCACCACCTCATCTGCCTCAAGCATATCTTCGCCCTGCATCGTTCCCCACGATGCAGGATGCGCTGAAATCGCACTTGTCATCCATCTCTCCTCGTTGTCACACGAGGGGGCAGTTCTTCATTTCGTTAGGGGGTCAGTTTCTCATTTCGCCTGACACCTGCGGGCGGGTGCCGCGGTGGACCGACTTGTTCATCACGCAACGATCTTCGAAATGAACGTCGAAAGCTGTCGACGACGTTCCACCCATGGGGGTCAAACGCCGGCGCGGCAGGCCAGCCTCATTCGCGACAATCAAAGGCACCGCACGGTTAGTCGCGGAGCGGCAATCAGACCACGATGAAGCTCTTGCCAGCGACAATCAACATGATAACTTCATCCCGACCGCGACATAAGAATCTCATCCAGATTGTCGCGCGCGTCTCATCCTGATCGCCGCCCCATAGGTCGCATAACTATCAGGCGCGCAACGGGTTCTGTCAGCAGCTACACCGCAATGGTTCCGTTGCCTGAGGCGGCGAAATCAGAAAGGCCGGCGGAAAGATTGGTTGGAATCGGAAATTCTGACGGCACCCTTCGCGCTGCATGTTCCACACATCACCCGAAACTGCTTAAATGAAGGCCAATTTTAGCGGGCTCCGCATGGCAAGCGGCAAGCTGGCGAGCCTCTCAAGCCATGTGCCGGCCTGATGGTCGAGTGCAGACGATTGTCGGCAAGCCGTCGCCATATGGTGTTCGGCCATGCCTTGAGGGCATGATTGGATCTGGCTTTAGCATGCTGGGCGGCGGTCGGCAGGCATTAGGATCGAGGTTCCAAATTTGATTTCCGGAGGACCGGCATCGATGTACCCAAGACGGAACCAGCCGCGCGATGACGATTCTCGCGAAGTAAGTGGGTGGATCGAAGGCGTGACCGGAGCTTTCGATACGGACGCCTGGATCGAGGACTACTATTCAGAGAGCCGAGACATGGAACAGGATCCGAGCGACTTACGCCTCGGTTCGCACGATAGTGACGCCGGCGACCGTGTGCCGCGTCGCAGATCCGTGGGCGGTTCGATGCGAGTGACGCCGCAGTCGCTGGCGCCGGAGAGGGGTTCGGGGCAGCAAGACGTCGATGCCGCAACGGAGACTCACGTGGTCTCAACCAAGGTTCGCGTCGGCGCCAAGCGTGGTCGCGCCGCCGACTGGGACATGCATCCCGATGACGAGTCCCGCATCAACCAGTTCGCGGAAGCAGTCCGAAACTACGAAATTCTACCCGACGGTAGCGTCGGCCGAGGGGACGGAAGGGTTCCCGAGGCTACCGTCGAGAACAATTTATGGGTTCTTAGGGGGTTCGCTCGTTGGCTCCGAGCAGAGAACAGAGATTCGATGGCTTCTCGGCTTTTAAACGATCCAGATTCACTAGCCGTTGATATCGCGGATTATTATTTTGCAAGCGGTGGGGATGGTCGGAACCGTCTTAAGTCAGCACTGTCTCATTTCAGGAGGCTCGCGCCTGAGGGGCAAGAACTCCAAGCCGTTGGACCTGGGCCGCGCCTGATGGGGCGCCAGATACATGATCCTTATCCCGACGACGCCCGCGTCATTGATAGCTTGGCCAAGGAAGAGCTGAGTAAGTTCGGACCGGTCTCGACTTCCCGGAATAATACCAGTCACCAACGAAAGTTTAGCGCTTGGCTCAAAAGGGAGGGCAGGGAGAGCATAGTCAGCCGGCTCACCGGCAGTGATGAGCAGCAACAGTCGTTGAAGGAGGATTTTAGGGCCTTTACCAAGGAGGAAGGAAAAAAAGTGGTCGTGAGTTTCGATCGGCTGCGGCAGTATCTAGGCGCCGAGTCCCAGTTGAAACAGCATAATCCTTATCCCGACGACGCCCGCATCATTGATGACCTAGCCAAGGAAGCGCTGAGCAAGCTCGGATCGAACTCGACTTCCAAGAGGAATGTTGTCTGGAATATGGCCAGCAATCAACGAAAGTTTAGCGCTTGGCTCCAAAGGGAGGGCAGGGAGAGCATAGTCAGCCGACTCACCGGTACTGATCAGCAGCAACAGTCGTTGCAAAAAGATTACCAAGACTTCACCGAAGACATGGGAAAACACACTATCTCTTTCAAGCGGCTTCGGCAGTACCAGCAAGTCGTTGAGGCGAACGCAGCGTCGGGGTTGTCCCCTGAGCAGGCAAGTGGCCGGGAACCGGCCGGTCTGGACGGCCGTTCGGATCCACGTGCCGAGTTCAGATCAATTTCGCCGCTGCAGCAGGTTGATCCATCGATCGAAGGCCGCAGCGGATTGTCGCTCGACCATATCGAATGGCTGGGCGACCAGCATATCCAGACGGATTATGAGCTGCTAATGCAGGACTTGCAGCGAAACGATCCGGATCTCGCCGCCAGGACGCGGCTTATCGATCCCCTGATAGCCCATTATCATCTGCGCCTGGGCGATGAGAGCACCGCGCTGAGCGCTTTCCAGCGCATCGTTAATGATCAGAATGGAAGAGATACAGCCGACTTCCTGTTCCTTCCAGTGAGCGATGCCAGTGCTTCGGATCCTGATCACCGCGGCACCCATTGGTCGCTGCTACTCGTTGACCGTCGCAACCGCGAGGGGCCGGCTGCCTATCACTATGACTCCTTCCGGGGCCAGAACAACGAGTTTGCAGCAATGCTCGCACAAAGGTTGGGTACCCGTCTGGAGCCCGTCCGCATGACCCAACAGCGCAACGACTATGATTGCGGAGTCTTCGTGGTTGACGGCACGCGGGCGCTCGTTAGACGACTGGCACGAAGAGGCCGGCCAGCCGTGCTGCACCTCGACAACCTCGTCGCCGATCGGGAGCAACTCCAACGACGTCTGAGCACCGCGCCCAACAGTGCTCGAGCGGGGGCTGCGGCGGCTGGACCGGAGTCCTCCACACAGATCGCCGATCCCGCAGAGTTTTGGCATGGAGTGGCTCAACCCGGCCAGCTTCCCGATAGCTGGAATACAGCGACCTTCCGGCAGGATTTGCCGTCAGCTGCCTATTCACCGGTGCAAAGCGTCAATCCGCCAGACGCACCATGGGAGCAAAGCTTGGGGGCATCGATCTTCGGCACCCCACAGTACACGCTGCCTGTGGACGACTTGGGAGGATTTGTCCCTCCGAGCTGGCAACACGGCAATCAACCGGTACCAGATGACCTTCTGCCTGCAATGTACTTATTTGACTTGCTGCCGAGCGCGGACAAACCCACCAACTTCAGTATCCATGGTGTGCCCTACACGGCCACTCTGGGGCCATCAGGCATGCAGAGCGACATTTACCTTTTCCTGCAATAGGGTGGAGATGGATCGAGCAATAGATGCCAGTGGTTCTTGAAAAAGCACCAAACCGTTGAGAGAGAATCCGTTTTTACGCGGCCACGTGCAGCGCGCCAACCCAGATGAGACGATCCCCAGTGCCGGGGGCGACATCGAATGTGCACGTCGCCAGTCTTCCTTCAAAACGTGACGTTTGGCCAGCATCCCAAGAGGCGACGGCTGTCGCATCTGAGGTGTAGACAGATACGGATGCGGGAAGAGCCTCGGGTGCGAAGGATGCTGGCGCGGTCGCTGAAGTGCTTAGTGCCGTCTATGACGGCCTACCCTTTGCGGGTTCTACTATGGCTTCAGGCCAGGACGAAACCCGCCCATGGCGCCGGATGCATTTCATACAGCGATCATGAGCCAACGTGTGAGTTGGGTGCTCGATGCCGACCCGTATCCTGCAACTAATGCCTGCGGGCGGGTGCCGCGGTGGACCGACTTGTTCATCACGCAACGATCATTCGAAATGAACGTTGAAAGCTATCGACGACGTTCCACCCATGGGGGTCAAACGCCGGCGCGGCAGGCCAGCCTCATTCGCGACAATCAAAGGCACCGCCAGTTTGTCGCGCGCATTGCCTCGCCTGAACTGCTCCCTGAGAATGGGTTATTGCCTCATCTAAATTGCTCCCGCCGAATCAACCTCGGGAGCTGTGATGAGGAAGGTCAGCATGGCGACACGTGCGGAATTGGTGGCAGCGATCAGTTGTCGCTATGTGTTAGGCGGGCGGGCCGAGAAGGCGAGGATGTTAGACGAGTTCGTGGCGCTCACGGGCTTTCATCGCAAGCATGCGATGCGACTGCTGCGAGGAGAACGCAAACCGGCGAAGGGTGGTCCTCGGCCAGGGCGCCGGGTTTACGGCGACGACGTGCGGGCAGCGCTCGTCGTTGTTTGGGAGGCGTCGGATCGAATTTGCGGCAAGCGACTACACCCCCTGTTGCCAACACTAATCGAAGCGATGGAACGTCATGGACACGGCGATATGAATAGCGAGACGCGCCGGCGACTCTTGACGATGAGCCCAGCGACGATTGATCGGGTCCTCAAGGATGGTTCGCGAGCAAACGGTACTGATCACTGCGTTGGCCGAACTGCGCAAGTTGCTGCCGTTCCCGCTGCTGGGCTTCGACACCGATAACGACAGTGTGTTCATGAACGAGAGTGTTCATGAGTATTGCTTGCGCGATAATATCGAACTTACCCGTTGCCGCCCTTACCGAAAGAATGATCAGGCATTTGTCGAGCAGAAGAATGGCGCAATCGTGCGCAAGATCGTTGGATACCGACGCTTCGAGGGGCTGCGAGCCACTCGGGAGCTGGCCAAGCTTTATTCGTCAATGCGGTTGTTCGTGAATTTCTTTCAGCCATCATTCAAGCTGAAAGAAAAGCACCGTGACGGAGCCAAGGTGATCAAGCGCTATCATCGTCCTGCCACACTCTTCCAGCGGCTGCTTGACGACCCACGCACGCCGGAGGATACATGCCTTTGGCTCAAGGCGATGTACCTGACGCTCGAAGACTTTCTTTCTGGCTTACGGATTGCTTGGCGTGGTGGTGAAGTGAAACCGACTGCCCGCTCCAAGCCAGCGGCCAAGCGAGAGCGGCGGAGGCCCGATCCTCTACTCGCCGTCACTGCCGAACTCGAGGAATGGTTCGAGGCGGAGCCTTGGCGAACTTCGCGAGAGTTGCTTGAACGCTTGCAGGTCAAATGCCCCGGCGTGTATCCCGACGGCCTCATTCGGACCGTGCAGCGCCGAATGAAAATCTGGCGCAGTACACAGGCCAATGCGCTGGTGTTCGGGCCATTCGCCGATGCCGCGCGGCAGACGGAAAGTATAGAGGTCGGGCAGTGAGATCATTACCGAACAATACAGGATCGTCATCCGCGCTCTTACCGCCAGGTTGGCCTTCGACAACCGACCCCACCGGAAAACATGATGACCGCCCGCGAAGCCGCCCGCTCGCTACAGCGCTATTGAGAGGCGCGCTCGCGAGCGGCTTCGCTACCTCCGTCACCTGCACCAGGTGCGGGGATACGATCGGAACAACCCGTGAGGCATTCGAAAACATCGAGTGAGGCAACGACATTATTCTCCGGGAACACTCTTGGGTGAGGCAATACGGCGTCTCATCCTGATCGCCGCCCCATAGGTCGCATAACTATCAGGCGTGCAACGGGTTCTGCAAGCAGCTACGCCGCAATGGTTCCGTTGCCTGAGGCGGCGAAATCAGAAAGGCCGGCGGAAAGATTGGTTGGAATCGGAAATTCTGACGGCACCCTTCACGCTGCATGTCCAACACATCACTCGAACTGCTTAAATGAAGGCCAATTTTAGCGGGCTCCGCATGGCAAGCGGCAAGCTGGCGAGCCTCTCAAGCCATGTGCCGGCCTGATGGTCGAGTGCAGACGATTGTCGGCAAGCCGTCGCCATATGGTGTTCGGCCATGCCTTGAGGGCATGATTGGATCTGGCTTTAGCATGCTGGGCGGCGGTCGGCAGGCATTAGGATCGAGGTTCCAAATTTGATTTCCGGAGGACCGGCATCGATGTACCCAAGACGGAACCAGCCGCGCGATGACGATTCTCGCGAAGTAAGTGGGTGGATCGAAGGCGTGACCGGAGCTTTCGATACGGACGCCTGGATCGAGGACTACTATTCAGAGAGCCGAGACCTGGAACAGGATCCGAGCGACTTGCGCGGGCAGCAAGACGTCGATGCCGCAACGGAGACTCACGTGGTCTCAACCAAGGTTCGCAAGCGTGGTCGCCCCGCCGACCGAGACATGCATCCTGATGACGAGACCCGCATCAACCAGTTCGCGGAAGCAGTCCGAAACTACGAAATTCTACCCGACGGTAGCGTCGGCCGAGGGGACGGAAGGGTTCCCGAGGCTACCGTCGAGAACAATTTAGGGATTCTTAGGAGGTTCGCTCGTTGGCTCCGAGCAGAAAACAGAGATTCGATGGCTTCTCGGTTTTTAAACGATCCAGATTCGCTAGCCGGTGATATCGCGGATTACTGGGCAAACGGTGGGGACGATCGTAAGCGTCTTAACTCAGCACTGTCTCATTTCAGGAGGCTCTCGCCTGAGGGGCAAGAACTCCAAGCCGTTGGACCTGGGCCGCGCCTGATGGGGCGCCGAATTCATGTTCCCTATCCCGACGACGCCCTCATTATTGATGCCTTGGCCAACGAAGAGCGGAGTAAGCTCCGACCGGTCTCGACTTCCCGGAAAAATGCCAGTAACCAACGAAAATTTAGCGCTTGGCTCAAAAGGGAGGGCAGGGAGAGCATAGTCAGCCGACTCACGGGTACTGATGAGCAGCAACGGTCGTTGCAGGAGGATTTTAGGAAATTTACCGAGGCCGAGGGAAAAGTGGTCGTGAGTTTAGATCGGCTGCGGCAGTATCTAGGCGCCGAGTCCCAGTTGAAACAGCATAATCCTTATCCCGACGACGCCCTCATGATTGATGGCTGCGCCAACGAAGAGCTGAGCAAGCTCGGATCGGACTCGACTTCCAAGAGGAATGTTGTCCGGATTACGGCCATAAATCAACGGAGGTTTAGTAATTGGCTCCAAAAGAATGGTAGGGGGAGCATAGCCAGTCGCCTGACTGGCAGTGATCAGCAGCAAGGGTCGTTGAAGGACGATTTTAGGGGCTTTACCAAGGCTGAAGGAAGAATAAACGTGGGTTTTGATCGGCTGCGGCAGTATCTAGGCGCCGAGTCCCAGTTGAAGCAGCATGATCCTTATCCCGACGACGCCCTCATTATTGAGGCCTTGGCCAACGAAGAGCAGAGTAAGCTCGGACCGGTCTCGACTTCCCGGAAAAATGCCAGTAACCAACGAAAATTTAGCGATTGGCTCAAAAGGGAGGGCAGGGAGAGCATGGTCAGCCGACTCACCGGTACTGATGAGCAGCAACGGTCGTTGCAGGAGGATTTTAGGGCCTTTACCAAGGAGGAAGGAAAAAAAGTGGTCGTGAGTTTCAATCGGCTGCGGCAGTATCTAGGCGCCGAGTCGCAGTTGAAACAGCATGATCCTTATCCCGATGACGCCCGCATCATTGATGACCTAGCCAAGGAAGCGCTGAGCAAGCTCGGATCGAACTCGACTTCGCAGAGGAAAGTAGTCTTGAATCTGGCCAGCAATCAACGGAGGTTTAGTGATTGGCTCCGAAAGAAGGGTCGGGGGAGCATAGGCAGTCGCTTGACTGGCAGTGATCAGCAGCAACAGTCGTTAAAGGACGATTACAGTAACTTTACCAACGCTGAAGGAAAAAGAATAAGCGTGAGTTTCGATCGGCTGCGGCAGTATCTAGGCGCTGAGTCGCAGTTGAAACAGCATGATCCTTATCCCGACGACGCCCTCATGATTGATAGCTTCGCCAACGAAGAGCTGAGTAAGCTCGGACCGGACTCGACTTCGCAGAGGAGAGTCGTCTGGAGACTGGCCAGCAATCAACGAAAGTTTAGTGATTGGCTGCAAACCAGGGGTAGGGAGAGCATAGCGAGCCGGCTCAACGGCAGTGATCAGCAGCAATGGTCGTTGAAAAAAGATTACCAAGACTTCACCGAAGACATGGGAAAACACACTATCTCTTTCAAGCGGCTTCGGCAGTACCAGCAAGTCGTTGAGGCGAACGCAGCGTCGGGGTTGTCCCCTGAGCAGGCAAGTGGCCGGGAACCGGCCGGTCTGGACGGCCGTTCGGATCCACGTGCCGAGTTCAGATCAACTTCGCCGCTGCAGCAGGTTGATCCATCGATCGAAGGCCGCAGCGGATTGTCGCTCGACCATATCGAATGGCTGGGCGACCAGCATATCCAGACGGATTATGAGCTGCTAATGCAGGACTTGCAGCGAAACGATCCGGATCTCGCCGCCAGGACGCGGCTTATCGATCCCCTGATAGCCCATTATCATCTGCGCCTGGGCGATGAGAGCACCGCGCTGAGCGCTTTCCAGCGCATCGTTAATGATCAGAATGGAAGAGATACAGCCGACTTCCTGTTCCTTCCAGTGAGCGATGCCAGTGCTTCGGATCCTGATCACCGCGGCACCCATTGGTCGCTGCTACTCGTTGACCGTCGCAACCGCGAGGGGCCGGCTGCCTATCACTATGACTCCTTCCGGGGCCAGAACAACGAGTTTGCAGCAATGCTCGCACAAAGGTTGGGTACCCGTCTGGAGCCCGTCCGCATGACCCAACAGCGCAACGACTATGATTGCGGAGTCTTCGTGGTTGACGGCACGCGGGCGCTCGTTAGACGACTGGCACGAAGAGGCCGGCCAGCCGTGCTGCACCTCGACAACCTCGTCGCCGATCGGGAGCAACTCCAACGACGTCTGAGCACCGCGCCCAACAGTGCTCGAGCGGGGGCTGCGGCGGCTGAACCGGAGTCCTCCACACAGATCGCCGATCCCGCAGAGTTTTGGCATGGAGTGGGTCAACCCGGCCAGCTTCCCGCCGATAGCTGGAATACAGCGACCTTCCGGCAGGATTTGCCGTCAGCTGCCTATTCACCGGTGCAAAGCGTCAATCCGCCAGACGCACCATGGGAGCAAAGCTTGGGGGCATCGATCTTCGGCACCCCACAGTACACGCTGCCTGTGGACGACTTGGGAGGAGCTGTCCCTCCGAGCTGGCAACACCGCAATCAACCGGCACCGGCTGGCCTTCGGCTTGCGATGTCCTGGCTTGAGTTGCTGCCGAGCGCGGACAACCCCCAGACCAGCATCACTATCCATGGTGTGCCCTACACGGCCACTCTGGGGCCATCAGGCATGGAGAACGACATTTACCTTTTCCTGCAATAGGGTGGAGATGGATCGAGCAATAGATGCCAGTGGTTCTTGAAAAAGCACCAAACCGTTGAGAGAGAATCCGTTTTTACGCGGCCACGTGCAGCGCGCCAAACCAGATGAGACGATCCCCAGTGCCGGGGCAACATCGAATGGCGGGCTCCGCATGGCAAGCGGCAAGCTGGCGAGCCTCTGTGTCGGCTTGATGGTCGAGTGCAGACGATTGTCGGCAAGCCGTCGCCATATGGTGTTCGGCCATGCCTTGAGGGCATGATTGGATCTGGCTTTAGCATGCTGGGCGGCGGTCGGCAGGCATTAGGATCGAGGTTCCAAATTTGAATTTCCGGAGGACCGGCATCGATGTACCCAAGACGGAACCAGCCGCGCGATGACGATTCTCGCGAAGTTAGTGGGTGGATCGAAGGCGTGACCGGAGCTTTCGATACGGACGCCTGGATTGAGGATTGCTATCCAGAGAGCCGAGAGATGGAACAGGATCCGACCGACTTGCGCCTCGGTTCGCACGATAGTGACGCCGGCGACCGTGTGCCGCGTCGCAGTTCCGTGGGCGGTTCGATGCGAGTGACGCCGCAGTCGCTGGCGCCGGAGAGGGGTTCGGGGCAGCAAGACGTCGATGCCGCAACGGAGACTCACGTGGTCTCAACCAAGGTTCGCGTCGGCGCCAAGCGTGGTCGCCCCGCCGACCGGGACATGCATCCCGATGACGAGACCCGCATCAACCAGTTCGCGGAAGCAGTCCGAAACTACGAAATTCTACCCGACGGTAGCGTCGGCCGAGGGGACGGAAGGGTTCCCGAGGCTACCGTCGAGAACAATTTAGGGATTCTTAGGAGGTTCGCTCGTTGGCTCCGAGCAGAAAACAGAGATTCGATGGCTTCTCGGTTTTTAAACGATCCAGATTCGCTAGCCGGTGATATCGCGGATTACTGGGCAAACGGTGGGGACGATCGTAAGCGTCTTAACTCAGCACTGTCTCATTTCAGGAGGCTCTCGCCTGAGGGGCAAGAACTCCAAGCCGTTGGACCTGGGCCGCGCCTGATGGGGCGCCGAATTCATGTTCCCTATCCCGACGACGCCCTCATTATTGATGCCTTGGCCAACGAAGAGCGGAGTAAGCTCCGACCGGTCTCGACTTCCAAGAGGAATGTTGTCTGGAATATGGCCAGCAATCAACGGAGGTTTAGCGATTGGCTCCAAAGGGAGGGCAGGGAGAGCATCGCCAGTCGCCTGACTGGCAGTGATCAGCAGCAACAGTCGTTAAAGGACGATTACAGTAACTTTACCAACGCTGAAGGAAAAAAAATAAGCGTGAGTTTCGATCGGCTGCGGCAGTATCTAGGCGCTGAGTCGCAGTTGAAACAGCATGATCCCCATCCCGACGACGCCCTCATTATTGATGCCTTGGCCAACGAAGAGCGGAGTAAGCTCCGACCGGCCGCGACTTCCCGGAAAAATGCCAGTAACCAACGAAAATTTAGCGCTTGGCTCAAAAGGGAGGGCAGGGAGAGCATAGTCAGCCGACTCACGGGTACTGATGAGCAGCAACGGTCGTTGCAGGAGGATTTTAGGGCCTTTACCAAGGAGGAAGGAAAAAAAGTGGTCGTGAGTTTAGATCGGCTGCGGCAGTATCTAGGCGCCGAGTCGCAGTTGAAACAGCATAATCCTTATCCCGACGACGCCCTCATGATTGATAGCTTCACCAAGGAAGAGCTGAGCAAGCTCGGATCGGACTCGACTTCCAAGCGGAAAAGCGTTTTGAATCTGGCCAGCAATAAACGGAGGTTTAGTGATTGGCTCCGAAAGAAGGGTCGGGGGAGCATAGCCAGTCGCCTGACTGGCAGTGATCAGCAGCAACGGTCGTTAAAGGACGATTTGAGGGCCTTTACCAAGGCTGAAGGAAAAAGAATAAACGTGAGTCTCGATCGGCTGCGGCAGTATCTAGGCGCTGAGTCGCAGTTGAAACAGCATCATCCTTATCCCGACGACGCCCTCATGATTGATGCCTTGGCCAACGAAGAGCTGAGCAAGCTCGGATCGGCCTCGACTTCCAAGAGGAGAGTCGTCTGGAGACTGGCCAGCAATCAACGAAAGTTTAGTGATTGGCTGCAAACCAGGGGTAGGGAGAGCATAGCGAGCCGGCTCAACGGCAGTGATCAGCAGCAATGGTCGTTGAAAAAAGATTACCAAGACTTCACCGAAGACATGGGAAAACACACTATCTCTTTCAAGCGGCTTCGGCAGTACCAGCAAGTCGTTGAGGCGAACGCAGCGTCGGGGTTGTCCCCTGAGCAGGCAAGTGGCCGGGAACCGGCCGGTCTGGACGGCCGTTCGGATCCACGTGCCGAGTTCAGATCAACTTCGCCGCTGCAGCAGGTTGATCCATCGATCGAAGGCCGCAGCGGATTGTCGCTCGACCATACCGAATGGCTGGGCGACCAGCATATCCAGACGGATTATGAGCTGCTAATGCAGGACTTGCAGCGAAACGATCCGGATCTCGCCGCCAGGACGCGGCTTATCGATCCCCTGATAGCCCATTATCATCTGCGCCTGGGCGATGAGAGCACCGCGCTGAGCGCTTTCCAGCGCATCGTTAATGATCAGAATGGAAGAGATACAGCCGACTTCCTGTTCCTTCCAGTGAGCGATGCCAGTGCTTCGGATCCTGATCACCGCGGCACCCATTGGTCGCTGCTACTCGTTGACCGTCGCAACCGCGAGGGGCCGGCTGCCTATCACTATGACTCCTTCCGGGGCCAGAACAACGAGTTTGCAGCAATGCTCGCACAAAGGTTGGGTACCCGTCTGGAGCCCGTCCGCATGACCCAACAGCGCAACGACTATGATTGCGGAGTCTTCGTGGTTGACGGCACGCGGGCGCTCGTTAGACGACTGGCACGAAGAGGCCGGCCAGCCGTGCTGCACCTCGACAACCTCGTCGCCGATCGGGAGCAACTCCAACGACGTCTGAGCACCGCGCCCAACAGTGCTCGAGCGGGGGCTGCGGCGGCTGAACCGGAGTCCTCCACACAGATCGCCGATCCCGCAGAGTTTTGGCATGGAGTGGGTCAACCCGGCCAGCTTCCCGCCGATAGCTGGAATACAGCGACCTTCCGGCAGGATTTGCCGTCAGCTGCCTATTCACCGGTGCAAAGCGTCAATCCGCCAGACGCACCATGGGAGCAAAGCTTGGGGGCATCGATCTTCGGCACCCCACAGTACACGCTGCCTGTGGACGACTTGGGAGGAGCTGTCCCTCCGAGCTGGCAACACCGCAATCAACCGGCACCGGCTGGCCTTCGGCTTGCAATGTCCTGGCTTGAGTTGCTGCCGAGCGCGGACAACCCCCAGACCAGCATCACTATCCATGGTGTGCCCTACACGGCCACTCTGGGGCCATCAGGCATGGAGAACGACATTTACCTTTTCCTGCAATAGGGTGGAGATGGATCGAGCAATAGATGCCAGTGGTTCTTGAAAAAGCACCAAACCGTTGAGAGAGAATCCGTTTTTACGCGGCCACGTGCAGCGCGCCAACCCAGATGAGACGATCCCCAGTGCCGGGGGCGACATCGAATGTGCACGTCGTCAGTCTTCCTTCAAAACGTGACGTTTGGCCAGCATCCCAAGAGGCGACGGCTGTCGCATCTGAAGTGTAGACAGATACGGATGCGGGAAGAGCCTCGGGTGCGAAGGATGCTGGCGCGGTCGCTGAAGTGCTTAGTGCCGTCTATGACGGCCTATCCTTTGCGGGTTCTACTATGGCTTCAGGCCAGGACGAAACCCGCCCATGGCGCCGGATGCATTTCATGCGGCGATCATGAGCCAACGTGTGAGTTGGGTACTCGATGCCGACCCCGTATCCTGCAACTAATGCCTGCGGGCGGGTGCCGCGGTGGACCGACTTGTTCATCACGCAACGATCATTCGAAATGAACGTTGAAAGCTATCGACGACGTTCCACCCATGGGGGTCAAACGCCGGCGCGGCAGGCCAGCCTCATTCGCGACAATCAAAGGCACCGCACGGTTAGTCGCGGAGCGGCAATCAGACCACGATGAAGCTCTTGCCAGCGACAATCAACATGATAACTTCATCCCGACCGCGACATAAGAATCTCATCCAGATTGTCGCGCGCGTCTCATCCTGATCGCCGCCCCATAGGTCGCATAACTATCAGGCGCGCAACGGGTTCTGTCAGCAGCTACACCGCAATGGTTCCGTTGCCTGAGGCGGCGAAATCAGAAAGGCCGGCGGAAAGATTGGTTGGAATCGGAAATTCTGACGGCACCCTTCGCGCTGCATGTTCCACACATCACCCGAAACTGCTTAAATGAAGGCCAATTTTAGCGGGCTCCGCATGGCAAGCGGCAAGCTGGCGAGCCTCTCAAGCCATGTGCCGGCCTGATGGTCGAGTGCAGACGATTGTCGGCAAGCCGTCGCCATATGGTGTTCGGCCATGCCTTGAGGGCATGATTGGATCTGGCTTTAGCATGCTGGGCGGCGGTCGGCGGGCATTAGGATCGAGGTTCCAAATTTGAATTTCCGGAGGACCGGCATCGATGTACCCAAGACGGAACCAGCCGCGCGATGACGATTCTCGCGAAGTAAGTGGGTGGATCGAAGGCGTGACCGGAGCTTTCGATACGGACGCCTGGATCGAGGACTACTATTCAGAGAGCCGAGACATGGAACAGGATCCGAGCGACTTACGCCTCGGTTCGCACGATAGTGACGCCGGCGACCGTGTGCCGCGTCGCAGATCCGTGGGCGGTTCGATGCGAGTGACGCCGCAGTCGCTGGCGCCGGAGAGGGGTTCGGGGCAGCAAGACGTCGATGCCGCAACGGAGACTCACGTGGCCTCAACCAAGGTTCGCGTCGGCGCCAAGCGTGGTCGCCCCGCCGACCGGGACATGCATCCCGATGACGAGACCCGCATCAACCAGTTCGCGGAAGCAGTCCGAAACTACGAAATTCTACCCGACGGTAGCGTCGGCCGAGGGGACGGAAGGGTTCCCGAGGCTACCGTCGAGAACAATTTAGGGATTCTTAGGAGGTTCGCTCGTTGGCTCCGAGCAGCAAACAGAGATTCGATGGCTTCTCGGTTTTTAAACGATCCAGATTCACTAGCCGTTGATATCGCGGATTATTGGGCAAGCGGTGAGGACGATCAGAACCGTCTTAACTCAGCGCTGTCTCATTTCAGGAGGCTCGGACCTGAGGGGCAAGAACTCCAAGCCGTTGGAGCTGGGCCGCGCCTGATGGGCCGCCGAATTCATGATCCCTATCCCGATGACGCCCGCGTCATTGATAGCTTGGCCAAGGAAGAGCTGAGTAAGTTCGGACCGGTCTCGATTTCTCAGAAAAATGCCAGTAACCAACGAAAGTTTAGCGATTGGCTCAAAAGGGAGGGTAGGGGGAGCATAGTCAGCCGACTCACGGGTACTGATCAGCAGCAACGGTCGTTGCAGGAGGATTTTAGGAAATTTACCGAGGCCGAGGGAAAAGTGGTCGTGAGTTTAGATCGGCTGCGGCAGTATCTAGGCGCCGAGTCCCAGTTGAAACAGCATAATCCTTATCCCGACGACGCCCTCATGATTGATGGCTTGGCCAACGAAGAGCTGAGCAAGCTCGGACCGGACTCGACTTCCAAGAGGAAAGTTGTCCAGAATATGGCGATAAATCAACGGAGGTTTAGTGATTGGCTCCAAAAGAATGGTCGGGGGAGCATAAGCAGTCGCCTGACTGGCAGTGATGAGCAGCAACGGTCGTTGAAGGACGATTTTAGGGAATTTACTACTAACGTTGAAGTAAAAATAAGCGTGGGTTTCGATCGGCTGCGACAGTATCTAGGCGCCGAGTCGCAGTTGAAACAGCATGATCCTTATCCCGACGACACCCGCATGATTGATGGCTTCGCCAATGAAGAGCTGAGCAAGCTCGGACCGGACTCGACTTCCAAGAGGAAAGGCGTCTTGAATCTGGCCAGCAATCAACGGAGGTTTAGTAATTGGCTCCGAAAGAATGGTCGGGGGAGCATAAGCAGTCGCCTGACTGGCAGTGATGAGCAGCAACGGTCGTTGAAGGACGATTTTAGGGAATTTACTACTAACGTTGAAGTAAAAATAAACGTGAGTCTCGATCGGCTGCGGCAGTATCTAGGCGCTGAGTCGCAGTTGAAACAGCATCATCCTTATCCCGACGACGCCCTCATGATTGATGCCTTGGCCAACGAAGAGCTGAGCAAGCTCGGATCGGCCTCGACTTCCAAGAGGAGAGTCGTCTGGAGACTGGCCAGCAATCAACGAAAGTTTAGTGATTGGCTGCAAACCAGGGGTAGGGAGAGCATAGCGAGCCGGCTCAACGGCAGTGATCAGCAGCAATGGTCGTTGAAAAAAGATTACCAAGACTTCACCGAAGACATGGGAAAACACACTATCTCTTTCAAGCGGCTTCGGCAGTACCAGCAAGTCGTTGAGGCGAACGCAGCGTCGGGGTTGTCCCCTGAGCAGGCAAGTGGCCGGGAACCGGCCGGTCTGGACGGCCGTTCGGATCCACGTGCCGAGTTCAGATCAACTTCGCCGCTGCAGCAGGTTGATCCATCGATCGAAGGCCGCAGCGGATTGTCGCTCGACCATACCGAATGGCTGGGCGACCAGCATATCCAGACGGATTATGAGCTGCTAATGCAGGACTTGCAGCGAAACGATCCGGATCTCGCCGCCAGGACGCGGCTTATCGATCCCCTGATAGCCCATTATCATCTGCGCCTGGGCGATGAGAGCACCGCGCTGAGCGCTTTCCAGCGCATCGTTAATGATCAGAATGGAAGAGATACAGCCGACTTCCTGTTCCTTCCAGTGAGCGATGCCAGTGCTTCGGATCCTGATCACCGCGGCACCCATTGGTCGCTGCTACTCGTTGACCGTCGCAACCGCGAGGGGCCGGCTGCCTATCACTATGACTCCTTCCGGGGCCAGAACAACGAGTTTGCAGCAATGCTCGCACAAAGGTTGGGTACCCGTCTGGAGCCCGTCCGCATGACCCAACAGCGCAACGACTATGATTGCGGAGTCTTCGTGGTTGACGGCACGCGGGCGCTCGTTAGACGACTGGCACGAAGAGGCCGGCCAGCCGTGCTGCACCTCGACAACCTCGTCGCCGATCGGGAGCAACTCCAACGACGTCTGAGCCCCGCGCCCAACAGTGCTCGAGCGGGGGCTGCGGCGGCTGGACCGGAGTCCTCCACACAGATCGCCGATCCCGCAGAGTTTTGGCATGGAGTGGCTCAACCCGGCCAGCTTCCCGATAGCTGGAATACAGCGACCTTCCGGCAGGATTTGCCGTCAGCTGCCTATTCACCGGTGCAAAGCGTCAATCCGCCAGACGCACCATGGGAGCAAAGCTTGGGGGCATCGATCTTCGGCACCCCACAGTACACGCTGCCTGTGGACGACTTGGGAGGATTTGTCCCTCCGAGCTGGCAACACGGCAATCAACCGGTACCAGATGACCTTCTGCCTGCAATGTACTTGTTTGACTTGCTGCCGAGCGCGGACAAACCCACCAACTTCAGTATCCATGGTGTGCCCTACACGGCCACTCTGGGGCCATCAGGCATGCAGAGCGACATTTACCTTTTCCTGCAATAGGGTGGAGATGGATCGAGCAATAGATGCCAGTCGTTCTTACATTCTAACTTTGCGGTTACAATTGCTGTCAAAGCTGATTAGAGGGGCGACATTGTCAGCCAGTTAGAAACGCGACGCTGGCTCTGATGATCAGCCCCGATCCGACCGGCTGGGCCGGGTTGAAAGGGCGGAGCGGGGGCGGGTGAGGGGCACCCATCGGCTTTAGCTTTAAGACGATGCGATCGACGCCTCACTCGGCAGCATCGCGCTTTGCCAGCGCAGCTTTATGGCGTTCGATGACGGCCGGATCGTTCGTAAAATCCTTCCGCCGTCCCGGACCGTGAGCACGTCGCACATAGCCGTTCTTGTCGCTGTTGGTCATCACCACCGGCTTCGACGGCTGCTCCTGACGCTCCTTGATTTAAGTCAGAACGTCGCCGAGCCGTTTGTTCTCGGTGATCGCCGCATGCGTCACCCGCTGGTCCTTGTCGAAGGTTTTGTAGGGCAGGGAATGTCCCTTCCATCGTACATCGAGGCGGCCGTCGGCATAGGCATAGGTCTCGACATAGCGGCCGGCCAATCCGCGCGTCACGTCGCTCTCCTCCAGCATGATCCGCTTACGCTCGAACGAAAACGTCAGCTGCGATCCGACATAGCGCTGCTCGCGTTTGCACAGGATCTCTTTCAATCGATCCGGTGCAAGATTTACCGGCCGGTGCAGGTCATCGGATCGGGCAGGGACAATCGCAAACCGCCCATTGTAGTCCACCATGAAGCCCGGCAGAAACGCATTGCCTGCCTCCATGTCGCAGATTCCCGCCAACCTCAATTCCTTGACCAGACGATCCTGCAGCGTCCGGTTCATCCGCTCGACACGGCCTTTGGCCTGGCTGGAGTTTGCACAGAGAATCTCGATATTTAGCTCCGAGAGTGCCCGTCCGAATTGGGTCATGCCCTGACCACCCTTGGCCTCCTTCTTCGTCACCCGGAAGACCAAGTGCTTGTCGGAATAAAAGGCGATCGGCGCCCCGTGCTGCTTCAGATAAAGCTCAAGTGCGTCGAAATAGCTGAAGGCGCTTTCCGAGCGCACGAACCGCAACTGCATCAACCGGCCCGTCGCATCGTCGACGAACACCAAGAGCGAGCACGGATCTCCACGATCTTCAAACCAGCGATGCTCGGACCCGTCGATCTGTACCAGCTCGCCATAGGCTTCTCGCCGCAACCGCGGCTGATGAAACGTCCGCCGCTGCTTGCGTGACAGCCACAGGCCGGCCTCCGACATCCAACTGCGCAACGTCTCGCGCGACACACGCAATCCATCGCGCTCGGCAAGCTTCTCGGCGGCCAACGTCGGACCGAAATCCGCATATCGTTCACGAACCAGCGTCACCGCGTAATCCCGAACACCGTCGCTGATCCGGTTGTTCGAGGGCCGGCCAATCGCCTTATGGCGGATCGAGGCCGCGCCGTCGGTGCTGATGCGATCCAACAGCCGCCGCACCTGGCGCTCGCTCAAATCAAGCACATGCGCCGCAGACACCAGCGTCATCCGGCCGGCGATCACCTTCGACAGAACCTCGATCCGCTGCAGGTCGCGCTCGCTCATCGCTATCAATCCCATCCGCAAATCTCCGCCGTCATCGAAAACGGGGAGAGAGTGACATTCTTACTTTGCAGAATCAGGACATTCTAACTTTGCGGCTACAGGCGAATCTGGCATAATGCATGTTATGGAACTTTACGCTGAACCGGCCGCGATAGTTACAAGCAGGTCCTTGGCATCGATCTGGTCGCCGGCTTTGACGAGAACTTCGGCGATCGTGCCGTTCTCCTCGGCGTGAATTGCCGTTTCCACCTTCATCGCTTCGGTCGACACCAGCACATCGTCGGCATTGATCGCCTGTCCGGGCGACACAAAGACGCGCGAGATGGCGCCCGGCATCGGTGCGCCGACATGAGCGGCATTGCCGGGTTCGGCCTTGGGTGCGAAGACGGCGGCCGGTGACGCTGAGGAATTTTGCGAGCTCTTGCTGTTGGTTCCTCGCGGACCCGAGCCGCATCTCGTTGTGCACCTAACCAGCTCGGCTCACGTGACAACAAACACAAGAACATCTGGTTGTTTCTATCGAGTTTGGCGCAGGAGGCGCAGGAGGCGCAGGAGGAAAATCAACATGACTGTCGCGGCTAGGCCCATGATTGCCAAAGCGTATAGGCCTGTGGAAAAACCTCCGGGCTGACTACGGAGATACCCTATAACGAACGGCCCCACAAATGCTCCTAGGTTCCCGAGTGAGTTAATGAATGCGATCCCGCCGGCGGCAGCGGAGCCACTAAAGAAGCAGAAGGCAGCGCCCAAAGGGTCCCTTGCAACCCAATATGCCGCGCATGAGCATCCCTCGCCAGAACCCGTCAGGGCCGGGTTGATCTACCGTCCGGCCGGGGCAATACTCCAGGATTGGCTTAGCTCCTCCGATGCGTCAAAATTCCGCTTGATGAGTGCCATATCAAGGCATAACCAATCGGCCATTCTCCGATTCCCGGAGAATTGCCGGACATGACTTGGAGCAGGTGCCATTTCTCCGCAGCCATCCCGGATATTGCAAAAGGACCGATACCATGTGCTTTGAATGCAATTCCTCCCCACTCAGCCGTCGCTCCCTGCTGAAATTTGCCGGCATCGGAGGCGTGGCCGTCATGACTGCAGGCTTTGACATGACCATGCCGGCATTCGCCTCGAACGCTCCCGCCCTCCTGCCGGATGAAGCACTGGCAAAACTCCAGGAAGGCAACAAGAAATTCGTCGCCGACACGGAAGCCTGCGCCGCCAATATTTCCAAGCGCCGGCAGGGCGTCGCCAAGAGCCAGGCACCTTGGGCGATCGTGCTGACCTGTTCCGACAGCCGTGTCGTGCCGGAACTTGTATTCGGCGGCGTGACGCTCGGCGAACTCTTCGTCGCCCGCAATGCCGGAAACGTGGTCGACACCGATGTGCTCGGCACGATCGAATATGGCACCGAACATCTGCATGCGCCGCTGATCGTCGTCATGGGCCACAAGCGTTGCGGGGCGGTCTCCGCCGCCTGCGAGGTCGTGTCCAAGGGCACCAAGCTCGATGGCTCAATCGGCAAGATGACCCAGCCGATCCTGCCCGTGGCTTTGGCGGAGACCGATCGCGGCGACAATTTTGTCGACAAGACCGTCCATGCCAATGCCTTCAACGGCGCCGAGCGCATCCTCACCGAAAGTGCGATTGTTTCTCGCCTGGTCGAGGAAGGCAAGGTGAAGATCGTGCCCGCCTATTATGATCTCGATACCGGCGTGGTCGATTTTCTGCACAAGGTCTGACCTACGAGGCGACTTCATGTTGCCGACGGCTATCCGCGGGCGCCTCGTCGCGTTCGCGGAACCATAGTCGCTGATGACCCTTGCAGCCCGCAGCATCACCCGGCGGGTTACGCGGGCCGGAGCTGAGGTCGCGAGCTGGCTGCCTGGGCGATGCTCTTCTGGAAATTTCCGACCATACGCCTGCGCAACTTGGTGAGCTCAATCGACAGGTCCGACAGCTGCGCGATGACATCTATCGGAACCTGGGCAGCTGGGCCGCGCCCTCCTGAGCCAGTACAAGGACATAGGCGTCGCTCGTTTCAAAGAACGCGAGACAATCGGCCTCCGGCAGGATCTCAACAAGATCAAGACGGCGAAACCGCCTGTGGAGCTTGAACGCAAAGGCGCGATCTGGGTTCAGCCAACCCTATTCGCTGAATCGAGTATCGCGCCTGGAGGCATAACGGAAAACTACGGCATCGAAACTGGCCGCATTGATCGAAGATTGGTACGAACCGTGAAATTGACGCATGGTGGCTGGAAAAAACGCCGAGCTATGCATCCGGTTCGAGGATCACGCCCGTTATGGAATGCCTGCGATACAGGGCTCCAAATTCGGTTCAAAATCCTAATCCGCCCACTCAGGATCGGTTGTAAAGGCGATGGTGAGCCGACGACTCGGACCCTCGTTACCAATCGCGAGCCCGATTTCGTCACGGATCTTATCCCATTCCTGCAATTTCCTCGCCGGGAGGTCCTCTGAGACAACGAAATGTAGCTCGATTTGCCGGCCTCGGCCGACCCGGGCCACATAAGCCCGGTGGGATATGAATCCATGTCGTTCGATGATTGTTTTGGCGACCGCGTCAACTTGTTGTTTGAGATCTAATGGCGTAACAAGCAGTATGTCGGCGAGCGCTCGCCGAACCGTGCCCGCCGGAATGGGAATGATCACAATGCAGATTAATGCCAGCGCGACCGGGTCAATAAACGGCGAGATCCATTCGTAAGAAGACCCCTGAATTAAATATCCGATGGCAAACGCGACGAGTAACCCGATCGTTAGCCCGGCGGACATCAGCCAAGCTTTCGTATCCAGGGCAACGAAATCAGATTTGATCTTACGATTAGCTCGATCACCAATAACCCCCATGGTGGCTGTCACACCGAGTGTTACGACGGCGTAGACGATCGCTTGACTAAAGTTGAGCGGACGTCCCCCATGCAAAATGCTGCCGATTGCGTTGACAAGTGCGTAAACAGCCGACCCGGTTATGAGAATGCCGTTGAGAGCCAAGACTATGGGCTCAAGATGCCAGAACCCCATCGTGAAATGCTCGATAAGTTTTCCTTTGCTGGAGGGCGCTTCGGATGACGCGATGAGCTTTGTAACAAGCAGAGCTACGACAGTCATAGCAGCGTCCGTCAATGCGTAGACACCATCGAATATGATTGCGAACGAACCTGAAATGATCCCGAACAAAATGCCGATGCAGGCAAGGAGGATGGTAACGGCAATTGAAACGCAGAGAAGCCCCTGCTCCGTTCTCATGAAATTCATAGGCTCAGCCTTATAACTTACGTTTCTTTATGGTCCTCTGGACGCGGTACAGACCATCCAATTCAGCTACTGAAGCGAGCACATCCACTTTTGGATCAAGGTACCTTTTTAAATTCAAATGCTGACCTCTCCTGTCCAGTGGGCTCGCATGAGCGTCTTTCACATACCTGGCCACAAGACAAAATCGCCTCGCTGTGTTCTGGCAGTGCGGCCTCGACTATCTAAACAAGGGCCAATTTTGCTTTGCAGGTAAAGCGGGGCTGGACATGATGCACGACACGGAAGGACGCATGAACATAGTCCAGCACTTCGCTGACGGTCTCGCCGCCGCGAATGAAGTCGGAGCCACCACAGATAGGGCATGAGCAGGCCACCTGTTACACGTCATCATGGCACGGCCGAGGTTGCAGAGCTTGCGCGGCGATAGGGCTCTCGACGCATCCACGTAATCCGGCAGGTTCGAATTCCGTTGACTCATGGTTGGATCTGATTTGATGAGAGGCGTTCCAAAGAACGCCGAGGTTTTCGCCCTCATGATAGGCTGTGGCTGACACCACGTTCTAGTCTAGCGATGATCGGATCGTCTAGCCCTTTGGCGACTCCTGCAATTACGGCTGGATTGCCAGATGGAAAAGAGCAGGCTTGCGATATACGCCCACTGAAGAAGCAACAAACTAGCCACCATTGCAACGATGACTTCGTGGATGGAATGCCAGACGAAGTAACTCGTTAGTGCCTTCGCCCAGACGACGAGCAGCAGGAGGCCGCAAAAGATTGTGAAACGCAACACCGTTCTCCTAATTTGTTCGCGAGATTGCGCAGCAATGTCGTCTGCGGCAACGAGAGTCTGGCAGTTCTTCAGGCGGCAACCGCCGCGTGGTTGAGAGCCATGATCATGCCAGTGAGCTCACCATCGAACTCTCGTTCTGGCCATTGCAAATGCTGAGATTTTGGCAGCGGCGGCGCGGGACTGCAGCTTGCGGACCTTCTTCAGCTGCTCCACAATGTCTGACATGATCTCTTTCCTCGAAAATTGATTTCATGATGCCCGCGCCACGTCGGGATAGGTTTCGATAACTTCAATAGCGTCATCGACCATTTTCGTGCCGGTCTCGGCGAGCTTGCCTAGCGTCTCAAAGCCGAACCGGTGGACATCGCGCAGGGTCTTCGACAGAACGACCAACCGTCCAGTCGTGAAAAGCAAGCGGCCGAAGCCCTCATGGCCGATCGTCATGATCGGCGATGCCAACAGGCCTGTGCACTCTTCGATCACAAGCCCCACGCAACTGTAAAAGTTCTGTAGCCTCCACAGCACATACGGATCCGGATCGCCTATGATCGGGATCTTACGGCGCTGCTCCTTGGTGAGGATGAAGTCGGCCAGCAGGTCAGTGTCCGATTTGCCTTCCCACGCCCCATGGGCATCCTGAGCGCGAATGAGCCTTATCAGGCATCTGAGAAAAGGGGTGGCGAGATCCCCATCCTCGTTGACAGCAGGGCCATCCGTACTTCCTGTCAATGTACCCATTTCTTAGTCCTCCTCATCGAAAGGCTTCTTTTCAATGGCGCCTGCTTCGGTTAGCACCTTGCGTAACCAGGGTGGCGGAGTAGTCCTGAGCATCGCCCGAGTTCGCGACAAAACATCTTCGATCAGTTGAGGATCGGATACTTTAATTGGGTGGATTTTGGCCGAAACAACTCGGGCTGCCGATGGCCCACCGATCGCCAGACAGAACAATAAGTGACAACCTTCCAACGCCTTCACCTTCGGGTTAATACGATCGACGTCCTCGTTCCGATGCTTTCCGCTCTGGTCGGAAACGTCTTCGAAGTCCAGGACTTCCACCAGTTTCCAGTCGTCGGGACTCACATCATAGACGACGAAACGTTTTGCCGATCCGAAATGGGCGTCGAGAGATTTCATATCTTGAGTGGCGATTGCGACGCGCAACGCGCCAGCCTTCCGTTTTGGAGCTGACGAGTGAACCCCGTCAGGGACGAGGGAAAGGCGACGAGCGGCGATCATCTAGGCAGTTCTCCTTTGCGGGAGGGATCAAGCGATCCAGGACACGGCGCGCGCTGATTGGCCTGGAAGATGTTGGAAACATCGAAGATCAGGTCGCGCGTTCCCTGATAGAGACTTGTGAGCTTATGCTGGCTGCCGAGTCGGTCGAATATCGGGAAGCCCACCCGCATGAGCGGAATCCCAAGGCGCTCCGCCGCTTGTCGTCCATGCGAATGCGTGACGAGAAGATCAGCGCCGACGGCAAGTTCTTCGAGATCGCCAAGATCACCGACCTGGAGCGATTCGGCCGGCATTTCCGCGAGTATTTTTGAGGTGCCGGTCGTGGTGACCGCTGCCGCGATTTCGGCGCCCATGCCGGTGAAGAAGGTAGCGAATTGGTAGAGCTGGTCCGGCTCCACAGCAATTGCGATCTTCTTGCCTCCGAAATGGAAATGTCCGTCGAGCAGGGCGTCCTGCAGCTGTGCTCGGCGACGGCGGATGTTTGCTGGCACCGGCGCACCAGAAATCTCAGAAAGAAACGAGACGAACCGGTCGGCTCGTTTCAATCCTGTCAGCGACTGGAACAATGCGTAAGGGACTCCCGTCCGGGTCCGCAGTAGCTCTGCGGGGCGGCGCATATGCTCGCCGATCGCGATACATTGCGCCGCCGTGCCAAGCTCTTGTATCTCGTCGACGGGAGTACCGCCATAGGTGGTCGGAACCCAACGATCGCCGGGCACCGTGCCGTCGAGAGAGCCGGAAATGTCCGGCAGGATCACCGGCTTCAGACCGAAGCTTTCGACCGTTTCGCGCAGAAGCTCGATGTCAGCGACTGTCAGATGCCATCCTGGTAGGATCGCAATCTTCTTTTGGTGGCGGCTCTGCTCGCCTGGAGTGGTGATGCGCTCGACCATAGAGATGACGGCCTTCGCCCATCCCTCTTCGATCGCTCCCTCGAAATCCGGGGTATTCGCCAGCACAACCTCCGTACCCGCGAGCTCATCGGCACGATCCCGCTTGATGTTGGCGAGATCGCCTGCGAAATCTTCGCCGCGGGTTTCCACCAGGGCTGTCGTGCAAATTCCGATCAGCTTGGGTTTTGCGCGCCTCTTGAGATTTAGGATCGCCTCTTCCAGATTGCCTGCGCCGCCAAGAATGGTCGCCACTGCGTCCAATGCCGTTGTCTGCAAGGGAATGGCTTCCTTAAAGTGCCGGACTAAAAGTACCAGCGCCAAGCTGGTGCAGCCCTGGCTGCCGTGGAACAGCGGCACGGCACGCTCGACGCCAAGAAAGGCGAGCGCGGCGCCGAGCGGCTGCGACGATTTCAGCGGATTGACCGCAGCTGATTTGGTCTGGGGAAAGACTTGAACCATCGGCTTTCCTCAACGCTTGCAGAAGCTGCCGGCGACCGCGCCGACAAAGTTTTGCAAGACGTACCCAGTCTCGTTCTCGCTCTTGGTATTCGTCAGTTCTTCTTCCACCGCATGCTGGCATTCCCACGGTGCCGGCTCCCGCACCTCCATCCAGATCGGATTGTGAATAGCAAGATCGATCTGGCGAACGAGCTCCACCATGCCGTCATAGCCGGCATAGGGGTGGTGGCGTTCCTGGTTGATATCGAGCCAAGGTGTCTTGGCCTTCAGCGCGATGAATTGCGTGCGCCCGCCAGACAACATGATGTCGGCTTTACCGTCGGCGAGCATGTTATAAAGCTCGCGCGGCGCCATTGACTCGAACAGGTGGTTTTCGTCTTTCAGGAGTTGCTTGATACGTTCCTTGTCTTCAGGCGTGGATTTCTTGACCGAGGTGCCCACGATCTCGATGCCCACCTCCATCAGCGCATGGACAACCGACCAGGACTTGACGCCGCCGGTGTTGAGCAACACGCGCTTGCCTTCAAGCCTTGGTCGATATGCTGCGAGTTTCATCCAGGCAATCGCCTCCTCCTCCGCGATCAATGCCTCGGTGCGCTCGAGGATTTCGGGATCCGCCCCCTGCATCACGAGCAGCTTGGCGATCTGTCTGAGTGCTTCCGAGGTGTCGGTAATTCCGTAAAAGGAGCCTTCGAAGAACGGGATATCCCACAGCTCCTCCATTTTGCGGGCGAGGTTGATGAGTGCTGTCGAGCACACCAACATGGACGCCTTGGCGCGATGCGCAGAAGCAATGTCAAGATATCGGGCGTCTCCTGGAATGCAGGCCCTTACTCTGATCCCCAGCCGGTCAAGAAGCGGCTTTACCAGCCAAAACTCGCCGGATAGGTTGAACTCACCAATGATATTGATGTCGTAGGCGGTCACGTCGTTCGGCTCTACGCTGCCGATCACATGATCGAGCAACGCTTCACCGGCGAGCTTATTGCCAAGGTTCTTGGAGCCGGCAAAGCCCGGTGCGTTGACCGGCACCACCGGAAGGCCGAATTTTTCCGCGGCCCGCTTGCAGACGACCTCGATGTCGTCGCCGATCAATGCTGTCACACAGGTCGAATAGACGAAAATCGCCGGTGGAGCATGGGCCTCCTTGATCTCGCGGATTGCTTTAAAAAGTTTCCGCTCGCCGTGCCCCATCACCACTTCGGTTTCAGTGAGGTCGGTCGTGAAACTGGTGCGCCAGAGCGTTGGACCTGAGGAAGCCGATCCGCGGTTGTCCCAGGAATTGCCCTCACAGCCGAGAGGCCCATGGATCAGGTGCGCGACGTCGGTGATCGGCTGCAGCACGATCTTGGCGCCATCGAAAGCGCATCCGCCGGCTGCCGCCCCGGGGATCAGCGGCTTCGAACAGCCGTTTTTGCGCGCCTTGGAATCCTTGCTGCGGTTCTTCTCGCAGGCAGGCTCGTCGAAGACATCCTGGACTTTAGCATTGAGCAAGGGCATTGCGGTCTCCAAGTTCAGATGAAGGCGGCCGGCCTCACAAGGCCGACCGCCGCCGCTCCTAGCGGGTCAGGTCGTAAGAATAGTCCGTCACACCCGGCTCGCTCGTCTCGCGATCGAGCTTGTCGAAGATCTTGTCGAGGATCGTCGTCAGGACGCGCAGGCCGCCTTGGTAGCCCATGAGCGGGAAACGGTGGTGATGGTGCCGGTCGAATATCGGAAAGGTCAGCCGGATCAATGGGGTGCCGGTGTCGCGCTCGAGATACTTGCCATAGGAATTGCCGATCATAAGATCAACCGGCTCGGTAAAGAGCAGCGAGCGCAACGCCCACAGGTCCTTGCCCGCCCAGACCTGGGCATCCTTGCCGAAGGGCGAGGATGCGAGCAACGCCTTCATCTCGGCTTCCCAGGCCGACGTGCCGTTGGTAGCAAGGCAGTGGGTCGGCTCACCGCCGGTTTCCAAGACGAACCGGGCAACGGCGTAGACGAAGTCAGGATCGCCGTAGATCGCGTATTTCTTCCCGTGCAGCCAGGCTTGGCTATCTGCCATAGCGTCGACGAGACGGCCGCGTTCCAGGCCGATTGCCGGAGGAATTTCCTTGCCGGTAATCTCCGAGACCTTCATCAGGAATTCGTCGGTCGCCTGAACACCCAGCGGATAATGGAACGAAGCCGTAACCTGACCGACCTCCTTGCAATATTCCAGCGTTTTGCGCGTGTTATAGTGCTGCAGCGACAGGGTCGCTTCGGCATTCAACGCCGTTTTCAAGTCCTCGATCTTCGTGCCGCCGTCATACATGCGGTACGTACCGTCAGACGGCGTGTCGAACTGGTCGGAGGCATCCTGGATGAAGATGTAGGATACGCCCATCATGTCGAGCAGGCGCTTCAGTTCGCGGTTGTTGCCGACGCAGAAGCCGTCGAAGCCGGGAATGATGTTGATGGCTTGAGCAACCTCCTTCCGCTCGTTGCCTTTCCAGAAGTTCTCCAGAATGCCCTTGATCATGCCGTCATAGCCATCGACGTGGCTGCCGACGAAGGCAGGCGTGTGGGCGAAAGGAACATCGAAGTCGTGCGGGACCGACCCTTCGTTCTTTGCGTTTTCGATGAAGCCGTGGAGGTCGTCTCCAATGACTTCGGCCATGCAGGTGGTCGAGACGGCGATCATCTTCGGATCGTAGAGCTTGTATGTATTGGCGAGCCCGTCGACCATGTTCTTCAACCCGCCGAACACTGCCGCGTCCTCCGTCATCGAGGACGAGACCGCCGATGAAGGCTCCTTGAAGTGACGCGACAGATGCGAACGGTAATAAGCGACGCAGCCCTGGCTGCCATGGACGAAGGACATCGTTTGCTCAAAGCCTGCGGCTGCGAAGACGGCACCGAGCGGCTGGCAGGCTTTGGCCGGGTTCACGACCAGGGCTTCGCGGCCCAGGTTCTTTTCGCGATACTCCCAGGTCTTCGTGAAGTCGTTTTGATCGGCAACGACCTGATCCGGGTGGGGGCATTCGAAATTGGCTTTCTTCTCGGCGAGCATCTGCCTGTATTCCGGCTCGCGGAACAGGGGAGCATGGTCGAGAACTTTTTCCGCCGACTGCGGCATAGTAAGCACCTTTCTTTTCATCGCGCCGCACCGGTGGCGGCAATGGGATGTCATCTGTCACGAGTGCGGATCAAGTCCGATAGGAAGAGCCTGGCCTGCCCCTTCCCAAGACAGGCCAGGCTCTCATTCGGCCGCAACCGCCTCAGCTGGCGCGGCCTCTTTTTTCCAGGGGACGTCGTAGAGATCCCACACCGGATTATTGATGGCCAGATCCATGTCGCGGGCGAATATGGCGAAGCCGTCATAGCCGTGATACGGGCCGGAATAATCCCAGGAGTGCATCTGGCGGAAGGGGATGCCCATCTTCTGCACCGGATACTTCTCTTTAATGCCGGACCCAACAAGGTCGGGGCGGATGCCTTCGATGAACTTTTCCAGCTCGTAACCGGTCACGTCGTCATAGATCAGCGTACCCTTGTTCACATAATGGCCGGTGCGCTGATAGTCGTCGTTGTGGGCGAACTCGTAGCCGGTGCCGACGATCCGCATGCCGAGGTCCTCATAGGCCGTGATGACGTGGCGAGGACGCAGGCCGCCGACATAGAGCATCACCGTCTTGCCTTCGAGGCGCGGCCGGTACTTGTCGACGACAGCATCGACCAGGGGCCGGTACTTGGTGATGACAGCCTCGGTCTTGTCGACGATTTCCGGACCGAAGTGCTTGGCTATTTCGCGCAGGGAGGTTTCGATCTGGGACGGACCAAAGAAATTGTATTCCATCCACGGGATGCCGTATTTTTCCTCCATGTGCCGACAGATGTAGTTCATCGAGCGGTAGCAGTGGATGAGGTTCAGCTTGGCCTTTGGCGCGCGCTCGACCTCAGCGAGCGTGGCATCACCCGACCAGTTGCCGACCACGCGCAGCCCCACCTCCTCCAATAGAATGCGCGTAGCCCACGCGTCGCCACCGATATTGTAGTCGCCGACGACGTTGACATCGTAAGGGCCGGTCTCAAACTCGACTTCGTTCTTGTCGAAAACCCAGTCACGGATGGCGTCGTTGGCGATGTGGTGGCCGAGCGATTGCGAGACGCCGCGGAAGCCCTCGCAGCGTACCGGCACGATCGTCTTTTCGTGCTCCTTGGCCTTCTTGCGCGACACCGCCTCAATGTCGTCGCCAATCAGCCCGATCGGGCATTCCGACTGCACGCTGATGCCGTTGTTGAGGGGGAAAAGCTCCTCGATCTCGTCGATGACCTGTTCAAGCTTCTTGTCGCCGCCGAACACGATGTCCTTTTCCTGGAAGTCTGAGGTGAACTGCAGCGTCACGAACGTGTCGATGCCCGTCAGGCCGACGTAGTAGTTGCGGCGTTGCGACCAGGAATAATGACCGCAACCGACCGGCCCGTGCGAGATGTGGACCATGTCCTTGACCGGCCCCCATACCACGCCTTTGGAACCGGCATAGGCGCAGCCGCGGATCGTCATCACGCCCGGAATGGACTTGATGTTCGATTTGACGTCGCATTCGGAAAGGGCCTTCGGCTCATCGCCAGGCTCGTCGCCGCTCGTTGCGACGCTGAGGTGCTTCTTGCGGCGCTTCGCCGCCTTGTCTGGATATTGCGCTAATACTTCCGCAATGAGCTGTTCATGCAAAACGCTGTCATTCTCGTAATCAAGGCTCATGGGCCCCTGCCCCCTTTCAAGGTTCGGGTTAGGTCGTCGTCGCCGAAGCGGCTTTCTTGGAAGGACGCGCTGGCGCAAGGGCCAGCGCGTCCTGTCGACAGCGGCAGTTATTGAGCCGCAACCACCGCTGACTCCTTGGCCTGTAGTTCGGCCAGCATCTGCTCGTCGCTCTTCATGATGCCGAAGTCGAGCAGCATGTCTTCGAGCTCTTCCATGGTAATCGGGGTCGGAATGGTCCCTTGGCCCGAATTGGCATGGATCTTCTCGGCTAGCGCCCGATATTCCCCGGCCTGCTTGGAGTCCGGCGCGTACTGGATCACCGTCATCTTCCTGAGCTCGGCGTGCTGGACGATGTTGTCACGCGGCACAAAGTGGATGAGCTTGGAATTGAGCCTGGCAGCCAGCGCCTCGGAGAGGTCGAGCTCGCGGTCCGTCTGGCGCTCGTTACAGATCAGGCCGCCGAGCCGCACGCCGCCGGAATGGGCATATTTCAGGATGCCCTTGGCGATGTTGTTGGCGGCATAGAGCGCCATCATCTCGCCGGACATCACGATGTAGATCTCCTGGGCCTTGTTCTCACGGATCGGCATCGCAAAGCCACCGCACACCACATCGCCGAGCACGTCATAGGAGACGTAGTCGACATCGTCATATGCACCGTTCTCTTCAAGGAAATTGATCGAGGTGATGACGCCGCGCCCGGCGCAGCCGACGCCCGGTTCCGGACCGCCGGACTCCACGCACTTGATGCCTTTGTAGCCGGCCTTGAGCACGTCCTCGAGCTCAAGGTCTTCCACCGAACCTTCCTGCGCTGCCAGATGCAGAACCGTGTCCTGTGCTTTGGCGTTCAGGATCAGCCGGGTGGAGTCGGCTTTCGGGTCGCATCCGACGATCAGGATCTTCTGCCCGAGGTCGACAAGCGCTGCGAGCGTATTTTGGGAGGTGGTGGACTTGCCGATCCCCCCTTTGCCGTAAAATGCGATTTGACGCAAATCTGACATATCGCCTTCCTTCTTTCGTTCCATCCATCGCTGAGTAAAAGGCAGGCAGCTCGCGCCGCCTCGCATGGCAATCTTCAAAACCCGTGCCATGTGGGCCGATCGAGCCAAAGGAAAGATCCTTTTGTTGGGTTTCAGAAAGTTACTCCGAACCACCACAGGAAACTGCCAAACAAACCTAATGTCGCCGATCAGACAAAGCCGACAGACGGTGTCGTGATGGCATCACTTGCACCGCTAGGTCGACCGCGACTATCAGCAGGACAACGGATCCGAAAACTGGAGACAATCGCACCCAGCTCCCAATCGAAAAATGTTGAAGCTTTCGATCCTGACCTGCCACTGACGGCGATTAGAGCCTCGGCGGTCTTGAAACGCTCCCAAACGTTGGACCACCGGATGCTAGAGTTTTCCGGCTTCATTCAGGGAGGCGGGCTGGTTGCGCCTCCCGAATTCACCAACGAGATCGGCACCTTGTTGCCGATCGCACCATGAGGTCTTTCCTCATTGTAGTATCTACGCCAATCCTCCATCTTTTCGCGGGCATCCGCAAGGGTCAGGAACCAATGCTGGTTCAGGCATTCTGCACGGAAGCGGCCATTGAACGCTTCGATGAAAGCATTATCAGTCGGCTTGCCGGGGCGTGAGAAGTCCAACGTCACACCCTTGGAATAGGCCCACAGGTCCAAGTCGCGCGACACGAACTCGGTCCCTTGGTCGACACGGATCGTTTTCGGATAGCCGGCTTTTTGGCACACCCGTTCAAGGGTTTGCACAACGTCTTCGCCTCTATAGCTATGACGTGGATCAAGCACCGGCACGTAGCGCGAGAAGGTGTCGACCACCGTCAGCACGCGCAGTTTCTTACCCGTTGCGAGTTGGTCGTGAACGAAGTCCATCGCCCAGACGTCGTTGGGTCCGACGGCCATGTGCCGATCCTCGCGAAGCTTGGCTTTTACCCCCCGCTTCGGTGTCTTGTTCCGCAACTGTAGCCCCAAGTCCCTGTAAATGCGGTAGGTTCGCTTGATGTTGGTGCCCCAACCCTCGCGTTCCAACAGCACATGCACGCGGCGATAGCCGTAGCGCACCCGCGTCTCAGAGCCCGATTCAAAAGTTCATTCGTATATCCTATCTTGCGATGCGCCTTGTGAGCATTCTGATTGAAGCGATTTGCGCCCATGCGGTTGCGCTTTCGATCGATTTCTCCCAATCCTTGGCGAGACGGCGGCAGCGTCCAAGCCAGGCGAAAGTTCTTTCCACCACCCATCTCTTGGGCAGGACGACGAAGCCCTTGGCGTGATCCGAACGCTTGACCATTTCGATCGTCCAGTCACCATGGCCGCACATTGCTCGCCTCAACTTGGCTCCGGCGTAGCCACCATCGGCGAAGATGTGGCGCAGCCACGGAAAACGGCGGCGGATCGCCTTGAGGACATGGGGTGCGCCGTCGCTACGCTTTGGCTGTCGATAATCCCTGCCGTCGGTTGCGCCTCCCGTCCCTCGATTTCCCGCGCCGCCATCACCAGAAGCTGGTTGATGCTCTGCCACAGTCCGATCGCGCGCCAAGCATAAAAATAACCGCGCACTGTCGAAACCGGCGGAAAATCGCCCGGCAGCATGCGCCATTGGCAGCCGCTCGAGGCGATATAGAGGATCGCCTCCACGACCGAGCGCATATTCGTCGTCCGACGCCGCCCGCCACGACGCGCTGGCGGGATCAGCGGTTTGATCAACGCCCATTCCCGGTCCTTCAAATCACTTGGAAAACGAAGCACGTCTCGGTTATGCTCACGGCGAGCGATAGCAGTCCAGCTCATCGAAACCCCATTTGATTTAGCACCAATAGGGAATCACAACTGACTGTTATCGCTCAACTTCTTTTAAATCGGGCTCTTAGGCAATTTCGGCGGAGGACGGATTATCAAATATACCGGGCATTACCACTTGGTGTATTCTGCGTGCTTCGCGGTTATACGAGCCCTATTTGTTGTATCAATACTTATGCCATCGGATACGACCGAGTCTAATACCGGAGAAAAGATCGCTTAACCGCCCGAATCATTTCAAAAAATATTACAGATAGTGGAGGAAGCCCGTGGGCTTACGTGTAATCGCGTGTTCTGCTCCCCAGTTTTCTCACGGCGAGGCGGGCGAAATGGCATTATCAAGCGCCGATCCGGCAAGCCTCTACAATGCCTGCAGATATGCTGCGTCACTGGCATCCAAGGCGGAAGGTGCATGGGGCGAAAGCAATTGGCGCGGCACCAGGAGTGACAGGCGACAATCAACGCTTCTGCTATCTGACAGGGACGATGTGCAGCGAAGGCTAACGCCGCTATTAGTCCGGGTCCGGCCCAATTTAGTTCTCATAGGAGCGATGTCGATATGCTTCCGTGGTGCGATTGAGACAGCGAAATACATCAGAGAGTTTCTAGGCGATGACGTTTGTATCGTTCTTGGCGGTCGCCACGCCACCGAAACAATATATCGGGATGACGAAAATCGTGTAAGACATCATCTAGCGTCCCCTCTGCGGCTAATTGCTGACGGAAAAGTTTCCAGCTGTTTCGACATCGCGCTCTCCGGAGATGGTGAACACTTTATCGCGGAAATTGGGTGCGTCGTAGCTTCCTTGGAAGCAAGAGGTTTTTCGCCAAGGGAGGCGAAATTCTCATTGGGCCACCTGACGACCACCCCGGGGCACTGGATCGCCGGCACAATCATGGACGATCAGGTCCACACTGTGTGCTCTTCGGGCATGCCGCTCGATTATAATGGGATGCCATCCCCAGCCGAAATGTTCGGAGTTACAACTAGCTTTGACGTGTTTGGTGGCGCGCCTACCGCGCACGTCTTCAGCGACATCGGGCGTGGATGTATCTATGATTGTATCTTCTGCAGTGAGAGGATCAGCGTTGGCGGGCCTCCTCGACAGTTCAAGATAAGCCCCCACCGGTTATGCGGCCAACTCGCAGCAGCCCGCCGCGTAGTCAAGGCAGATTACGGCGAAAACTTTCCTGTCTCGGCGTTCATTGAAGACTCAACTCTTCTTGGATGGAATTCGGCCCTCGTAGCCCAGTTTGAAAAGGTATTCGACCCACTCGAAAATCCTGTGCGGCTTGGCGGACAAGCGACCATTGACCAAATTGTCAATAACCCAGCCCTTGCACGAAGACTAGGCCGCATGGGCCTGGATATCTTTTCATCGGGGTCGAGACACCGCGCCCAGAACTTGTTGGAGGTCTTCACAAGAACATCGCCACCAAGAAGGGTTCGTGGATGGAACGCGCGGACAAAGCAGTTGAGATCTTGTCCGAAGCCGGAATCAAGGTTGGGGTATCCCTCCTATTTGGTATGGGCGAGGGAGCTGCTGAAAGGCAGCAATTGTTTTCGGCCTTAGAATGCTGGCGGAAAACGGGCTCTCTGATCACAATCAGCATGAACTGGGCCGTCCAACACCCTTTGAGAAACACGGTTCAGGGGAATGAATATACCTATTTGGATTGGGCGGTGTCGCCCGGTCCCATGCTGTCGTTGTTAAGGAATTTTGGCGAATCCTCTGAGATCTATCCAATTGCCGGCGGTACAAGCCCAGACGAAGCCTCCGTAAAGGATATTCTCCAAGCCACCAAGGAGATCATGGCTATGCCGCCTGCACACCCAATGCAAAAGCAAGAAGCGGATCATGTCCCAGGACGTGGTGTAGCTTAGACGACCACGGCTCATCCCAGCCGGATGAGTGTCAGCTTGCTGCTGGCAGGCTGATGAGGGGATCATCGCTCATTGTGGCGATTGTCTCAAGTGTCATGTAGCGGGATCGCTGGACGGCCCATTCATCGTTCTGTTCGAGCAGCAGCGCACCGACCAGGCGCACGATGGCGTCGTCGTTGGGGAAGATGCCGACGACCTCTGTCCGCCGCTTGATCTCGCCGTTCAATCGCTCAATCGGGTTGGTCGAGTGAAGTTTGGCCCAATGCTGCTTGGGACATGTAGGCGAGCACGTCTTGCTCGGCGCTGTCCATAAGACTGGTGAGCTTCGGTACCTTTGGCCTGATCTGGTCGGCGACGTTGCGCCACTGAGTGCTTGCCGCCTCCGGCGTGTCCTGAGCGAAGGCCGTGGCAATGAAGGCGGAGAAAACTCGGCGTCCGCTCTTTCCAGCATGGGCCAAGGCATTGCGCATGAAGTGGACCCTGCAGCGCTGCCAGGTGGCGGAGAGCACCTTCGATACTGCGGCCTTGATGCCCTCATGCGCATCGGAGACAACGAGCTTCACGCCACGCAGACCCCGCCTGGTCAGCTTTCGAAGAAACTCCGTCCAGGTCGCCTCGGCCTCGGACGTGCCGAGCACCTCGCGTCGACCGTCGGTGTTGACGCCGACGGCGATGATTACGGCGACGGAGACAATACGACCACCGCGCCGAACCTTGAGGGAGGTCGCATCGATCCACAGGTAGGGCCATTCTCCTTCGATGGGCCTGTCGAGGAAGACCTTCACCTTCTCATCGATTTCTTCGCACAGCCGGGATACCTGGCTTTTGGAGATGCCGCTCATGCCCATGGCCTTGACGAGGTCATCGACGGATCGGGTCGAAACGCCATGGATATAGGCTTCTTCGATGACCGCCGTCAGGGCCTTCTCGGCCATCCGGCGTGGTTCGAGAAAGCTCGGGAAATAGCTGCCTGTGCGAAGCTTGGGAATGCGCAGCTCGACGGTGCCCGCCCGTGTCTCCCAATCCCGGTCGCGATAGCCGTTACGCTGGGCCAGTCGGAAGCCATTCTTCTCGCCATAGCCCGCGCCGGTCTTCGTGCCGACCTCCAGCGCCATCAGCTTCTCGGCAGTAAAGCCGATCATCTCGCGCAGCAAATCGGCATCGGCGCTCTTCTCAACGAGTGAGCGCAGGTTCATCATGTCGTCGGTCATCGGTGGTGTCCCTCAGGTTGGCTCTAAGCAACCCGACCCTACCGGAAATCACCGATGGCTAGGAAATCCAGCTACACCACTTCTTGGAACAAGAATAACGCATCCAAATATTGTGGAAGCGCTTTAACCGAAAGTATTATCCGAAATCGAGGCGGAACATGTCTAGACAAATCGTTTTCGTGCGCGAAAAATACCCTTCTGAATTCCGCACTATGATCGTGCCGAATGAAGTGCCGTACTACACAGAAAAGGGCTTTGAGGTATTCGTCGAGCTTGGTATCGGCGAAAAAATTGGCTTTGCGGAACCAGCCGGATGTCCTAAAGCGCCGGCGTGTCTGGTTCGACGGCCAACTGATCTCGATCCAGAACAGCTGATCTTCATCGACGAAAGTGTGCTGCAGAGGCACGGAAGGAGTTCAGTATGAGCTAACCCCGTAACGTGAAGCTGCGTGAATGATGGAGGATGGCCCTCCGGGATCGGCTTTCAGGAGCGGGTCTCAAACCAGTCCGAACTGCTGCGATAAAGAGCCGTGGTGGCTGGGGCTTACTTTCCGCCGCCGGTGCGCGTCGTCTCCATTCCAAAGAAGACCGGAGGCGAAAGGGTTTTGGGTGTGCCGACGGTCAGTGATCGGATCGCGCAGATGGTGGTCAAGCAGATGATTGAGCCGGATTTAGGGCCGCTCTTCTTGCGAGACTCCTATGGCTACAGGCCGATGAAGTCGGCTTTGGATGCCGTTGGGGTAACGCGTCAGCGGTGCTGGAAGTACGATTGGGTTCTGGAATTCGACATCAAAGGGCTGTTCGACAATCTTCCGCATGATCTCTTTCATCGAAACCCCATTTTGTCGTCGAACGCTCGTTGCGTGATCGCCCTTGATGAGAAACCCTTTTAGCCAGTTCCAACGCCGCGGCCGGACATGGGGCAACCATTGCCCGATTGACCCCAGTCTCCAACTTAAGTGGCTCAGCTCTCTTCAATGAGGCCACAGCTAGCAAGGGCAGAGACGAAATCGTGAACGTCGCATTTGGTGACGTCATACCGTTCTGATTTAAGCTCGCTCAGTATCCTTGGTAGTGTATACTCGCCGTCCAGTTTCGAAACCAAACCGGCGACCCAAGGCGGAGGAGATTGGATGATCTTTCTTGATTTCTGGGATTCCTTCCCGATCCAGATACTCCCGTCGTCGGCTACAAACACCTGATGAGAACGCTTTAATAACGGCTTAAAGTAGTGCACGAGCGACCTCACTCGGTACGAGGGGCGACATCGCACCTGAATTTGCAGCCGGGACAGACACACGTCGCCCTTGTTGCAGTTTGACGTCTTCTTCGCCAATGGCAGAACCGCGGTGGACGGTCCGAAACATAACGCCGTTCATGCTCTTTTCCTCCTCTTCGAGCCTTTCATTTGGCCCAACCCTCGCTGGCGATTTTCCAGCTTGTCAAGAAGTATAAGGCGGCTTCGGGAGGCCCATACGGTCGTATGAAGCCCCACTTCACCATTACGGTCGACTCGGCGCCCATTGCTGATAAACAAAACTCCAATCTCTCGGCATGTGGTAGATCCAAAAATCGTGCCAGCTGCAAAAAGAGCCTAGGAAAAGTTTTCCTATTTGCTCGGAGCCTAAATGCAACTGCATCAACAGCGCCCGAACAATATCGCGTCGCGTTTCAACAAATCGGCAGCGCCGCATGCGCGCCAATCAACCGCAGACGAGGGAGAAAACTCCGAGCAGCTCCGGCAGTGTTCTGGTAAGCGCGTCGCCGTTTTCCGCAAAGCGGCGCACAACGGCAGCGCCTATGCAGTCCGCCCCGCCATGACAAGCGCAATTCGCGCGGTGGAGTGCTCGGCAGGAGGGAAGAGTTCGGCTCGTGGCGTCCCGGGCATGGCGGGTGCGCCTACCCCGGTTATTAAACGATCTCCAGCCACCGTCGACGGTCACCACAGACCCGGTGACGCTTGCGCGCTGGCGAGAAAGCGCACCGCTCGGGCAATTTCGTCTGGACGCGCCACGCGACCCATTGGCACCCGGCTGCGCACCGCGGTGAGGTCTATCTTGCCCGCGCGTTCAAGTTCCGAAACCATCGGCATGCGCACGTAAAAGTTCCCTGACCAACGTTGACGATCTCGAGGCTGAATCCTGATCGATCAAGTCTCACTTTCATCCTCTTGAAGGAATGCAGTCTTCCTAAATGCGTAGACGGGGTCATCGGGACATGATGCTCCGATCGGCTGCCGGTGGCCGAACTGCTCAGTCTCGGATGCCGCGGCCAAGATCTGCTCCTCGACTAGATCATAGACCACCGTCCGTTCGGCAATTCTCCAATCCCCTCCCTTTTTCAGGAACAGATCGCAATAGCGGCCGCAGATCAGGGCCTGACTTAGCGTTCCGGCCTTGTCCGGTGCGCGTTGCAGTGCGGCGAAGTAACTTTCGACGGCGGCTTTTTCCGGGCTGCTGAACTCAATCAGAATGTTCGTGATTTGATGGATGTTGCGCGGTCCCGTCTTGAAGACACCAAGGGCGAACTCGATGAAGCCCTCGGCCGAACCGGGATAGGTCCCGTGATTGTCACGTGCATCGGGCCAGTAGGAACTGCGCAGCGCCCTTTCATCGGCGCGGTCTATCCCGCGGCAATACCGATAGAGGCAGTCGCGGAGCGCCTCGCGGTCGAGCAATTCGGTAATTTTTTTTTGTGTTTCATCGCTTGTCGCACATCTGATATCGGGGCGCTTACCCATCCAGTGACGCAGCCAGCTTTCAACTGCTCGGCTGACGTAAGGAAAAACCCTCCCTCTGCTTAGGCATGCATGTAAACAACTGCCCTTAGAAGTAGACACCAATGGGAGAGCTGCGGGTAAGGTGTTTGGACAGCGACGGCGCCGTCATGCACCAGTTGCGTTGCGTTTCAACCCCCACAATGTTGGTTGAACAAAAGGCGATCGAGCAACGCATCCGAAACGCAATCTATCTCCAGCGCACGTTCAGGGCAGGATCGAGCGCCTCGCGACGCGAACAGTTCGTCCCTCTCCTCGACATCGATTGCACCGGGCAGTATGTATCCCTCGTCGTCAAGATTGAATATTTCGGGCGCTTGGGCCCAGCATCTTGCATGACCTTGGCATTTGGAAGTGTGCACTATGACGCGCATACGGTACTCCATGTCTTTCCTCCTCTCAATTATCAGGACCAGTCCAGGATCAGATTCTCCATTCCAAACACGTGGCCCCCATAGGTGATGGGCGCCGTACCATCCTTGATACGGAAGTCAGGGATGCGCGACAGCCACTCCTCCAGGCCGATGATGATCTCTCGCCGGGCAAGGTGTGATCCAAGACAGCGATGGGGACCGTACGCAAAAGCGGTGTGGCGATTGTCTTCTCGTGCCAAATCGATCGTGTTCGGATTTTCGAATTCCACCGGATCACGATTGGCAATCATCGTGGCGCAGGAAATGTAGTCACCCTTACGGATCGGCGCGCCTTCGAAATTGATATCTTTCGTCGCCACACGGATCATCTGCACGGTCGAATAGGCGCGAAGCAGTTCTTCGGCTGCGAGCACAATTCGATCCGGTTTGCTCCGCAGCAATTCCTGTTCTGTCGGATTGCGCGCGAGATAGGCCAGGTCAAAGCCGATCGCCGTTGCCACGGTGTCCAGTCCCGCGACGAATAGAAGCACGCCTATTCCATGGATTTCCTGGTCTCTCAACAGGCGGCCGTCGACCTTTGCCTGCACGACGAAGGTCATGAAATCGTCGGCCGGTTCTTTGCGGCGCATCGCTGCAAGTTCATCGATGAACGCCAAAATTGTTCGGGCGGCTGCGGTTCGTCTGATGCCGTCGCCGTGGAGCAGGTCCTTCCCCCAGCCCACGAATGTATTGAGGCGCTCATCGGATAAGCCGAGCAAACGGAGGAAGATACTAACCGCAAAAGGAAAGGCGAAGTCCGTCAAGATGTCGCAGCTTGTGCTCGACGCGGAAATCTTGGAAATCAACGCAATCGCCCGATCACGGACCGCCGGTTCAAGCTCCATTATCCGCCTGGGCGAAAGCAGCGGATTGAGAAGTGAGCGAAACACGCTGTGAGCCGGGGGGTCGAGTTCAAGCGGGATCAGCGGCCAGTTTTCGCCAAGCGCCGAGGCGAAAAGGCTCCGATGGCTGGAAAAGGTTCCGGTGTCCTGCAGCAATTTGCGTTGGTCCTGAGCGCGAACGATGACCCAGGTACCTCGGCCATCGCGCGTATTGCAGGGAGAATAAAAGATTCTCGGTCCATTATGGAGGCAAGCGACAGCTGCGTGCGGATCCCCATTTGGCATGCGCTCCATGCCGGGCGACGTGAACAGGCTGAAGTCCTTCACCATTTCGGGAGGGACATGTTCTGGAACCCTAATGGTAGCCACTGCTTTTCTCCTGTCATCAAAGCCCCTTCGCCGAGAACGAATTCTCCTCGGAGAGGGAGCGAGCAAAATCGTTGAGCGCCAGATTTCCAATCTCAGCAGCGCGAGGCGCCAATGACATGCGATGCAGCGATCAGATCGCCGTGCGGCTCGAAATCCACGCTGCTTTGTTGGCCGAAGTCGAAATTTCTTGGATGCCTCGCCCGCCCTTCCGGTCGACATCGGATTTTCACGGGTACCTCTCTTCCGGTAAATGCGTTCTGAGCACAGATGCATTTTGATTTCCTCCGCTCCATGGCGGTCACCAAAGAAACCGGCCGACAGTCCTTGCCGCCCCGCAAGAAGAACTTCAAAGTTCATGCCAATTTGATTGATTTGGCCGGAAAGAAATTTTTCAATTGCCTTTCAGCGCTTTGGCTCAAGGCAGAACTAAAGATTGGCTGATCAAGGCCGTGTCGCGTATCTAACAAAACCCGACATCAGGTGCCGGATGCCATCTATTCAGGTGCGACTTTTTTCCAGCCACCACAGCCGGGGGCCAGAGACAGCGCGACGAGTAACGAATGTCCTGATGTACTGCGATGCAGTGGGATAGCTTGAGGGTGGGTAGCTTTGAATTGTGGCATCGAGCTAGCGGCGGAATTCCGGGAACAGCTCGAAGCGTGCTACTCCTTTGTCCTGAATGTCAGTTCTACCAGCCCGACGACACCACCCTAAGAGTCGGCGGCAATCTGCCGATTGGGTGTTGCCTGACAGCAATGGGTATGGTGGCCTACCGTCCGCCGAGACGGAAGGCGATGGCCGCAGAAAGCCCGCTCAAGCGGCGGGCCGAAAATGCCGTCCGAAACAAATCCACAAACTGCCCTGCCTGGCACGGCAAGAGCGTGGGTACGGAGATTTGATCTGGATCAAATCGCAATCCCGATGAAATTGATAGCCATCAAAGACGCGCTGGAAGAAATAGGGATAGCCGAAGTCGCAACGGCCGCGTGGTCGTCTCGGGCATGTCCGGCATAGGCGGTTTTCGAAGGGATCAGGACATGGACGTCGCACGCAGTGAGGTTCTCGTGATTGGCACTTCCGTCGCTTGCCGTTCCTGCCAGGCGCGGCACGGCGTCGTTTGCGGCGCCTTGTCGGCTGGCCAGCTTAGCGAACTTGGCCGCCACTCGCTGCGCCGCAAGGTCGACGCAGGCTGCGAGATCATTGCACAAGGATCGGAAAACTCTTTCTATTCGAACATCACGCGCGGCGTGGTGAAGCTCTGCAAGGTGATGTCGGACGGGCGCCAGCAGATCGTTGGCCTGCAATTCGCCCCCGATTTCGTCGGCCGCCCCTTCGTGCGCGAAAGCACGCTGTCGGCCGAGGCCGCGACCGATGCGGAGATCTGCGTGTTCCCCCGCAATTTGCTCGAACGCATGATATTGGAGACTAGGGAATTGCAGCGTAGCCTGCACGCTCAGGCGCTGAACGAGCTGGATGCCGCGCGCGAATGGATGCTGACGCTCGGCCGGCGGACCGCCGAGGAGAAGGTCGCAAGCCTGCTCCACCTCATTGCCGCCCACGCCGAGACGGCGACGAGCACTGCCTTCGATCTGCCGCTATCGCGTGCCGAGATTGCCGACTTTCTCGGGCTGACGATCGAAACCGTCAGCCGCCAGTTGACCCGGCTTCGCAAAGAGGGCGTCATCCGCATCGAGAACATCCGGCATATCACCGTGCCCGACATGGATGCGCTCGCAAAGAAAATCAGCGGGTAATTACCACCCGCGTATTGGAAAGGCCAGCCTGGCGCGCCAGCGTAAAGAACTAGGCGGCATTGTCGGGATGCAGACGGACGTGCCGGGCGCTACCACATCGAGCATTCCGGGCGAGAAAACTTCTAGTCCCGGAGCCGCCGGCTTGCAGCTCGGGATAGCCGCCGGGCAGGTGGGTGGCGTCGCCATCGGCGCCGGGCGCCCAGCAGGTCGCCAGCGAGCTGAGCGGTGAGCGGTGAGAGGAACAAAATATCAGCTCCGCGGCGACGTCAGCCGAGCAACAAATGCTCGTAGGCCAAAGGCTACATAGCGCGACCCGGGTGCCGGTCGGCATCAGCCGATCGATATTGGCGGCTGCGAGCTCTTCACGCCCCCAACCTGCGGATATCCGCCATCGTCGTCTTCTGTGACGAAATTATCGGAGCCGTTTGCGTTTCACCATTTTTCGATGCGCGGTCCGAGCCTGGCGCCCCCTTTTTGTCGGACCTCAAACTTTCTTGTGCAGTTTCAAACAAGAAAACGTGCGCGGGTAGACATACGCACGAGCAGAACCTCAAACCCCGTGACCCGCGCCTTCCCGCCGCGACCGGACTGGCGGGCAGTATGCTAAGGTTCTAAAAGGCGGCAGAGAAACCTTGATCGAGATGCGGTCGGAAGTAGCCGAAACAGCGCCCGGCCGTCAGCGCGGCACAACGGCTTCACAATTCGCTCGCCCGCACGAGCAGCGCACGAGTGCGGCGACGAAGGCCCTGTGCTGACCGCAAGTCCATCTCCTTCAGGCCAAATGGCATGACGCTTGCTTGCCCTGGCGTGTGGGCCGAGGTCGGATTCGTGTTAGCCGTGACTGAGAGGCCGCAAATAAATTTTCCTAGAGGAGCTTCATTGATGACCATGGAAAAGCAGGTCCCTATTGTCACCTTTCGCACGCGGGTTCGCGACGAGTCTATATCCGGTCCCAACCCCTACCGCTGGGAAGACAAGACGACCGACGACTATTTCAGCGGTAAGCGGGTAATCCTTTTTTCGCTGCCGGGCGCCTTCACGCCAATCTGCTCCACCTTCCAACTGCCTGATTTCGAAAGTCTTTATGTCGAGTTTAAGAAGAATGGCATTGACGACATCTACTGTCTCTCCGTCAACGATGCCTTCGTCATGAATGCTTGGGGCAAGTCTCAGGGGTTGAAAAATGTCAAGCTTATCCCGGACGGTTCGGGAGAATTCACTCGGAAAATGGGTATGCTCGTCGCCAAGGACAATCTCGGTTTCGGTCTGCGCTCCTGGCGCTACGCTGCCGTGATCAATAATGGCGTCGTGGAGGGGTGGTTCGAGGAAGAAGGCTTTGGCGACAACTGCGCAACCGATCCGTATGGCGTTTCTTCGCCGCAAAACATTTTGAAATGCCTTAAGGCCCCAGCCTTCGTATGAGCATTGAAGCCAACGACCAGCAGCTACGACTTGTCGTGCACACCTGCGCCGAACGATAGGAGTTTTGCTCGAACCATGAAGTCCTTTACAAGCCTTCATCAGCGTCAGCAGCAATCGCTGGTTATTACGCCCCAGCTCATCGCGTCTATTCGCTTGCTGCAGCTGGCGCACACCGAACTGAATCAGTTCGTGGAACAGGAAATCGAGAAGAACCCATTTCTCGACCTGGCGTCGAATGACGGCGGGGCTTCTGGCGTATCGCCAACTGCGGCGGATGATCCAAATATCAGCGCACGCGAAGACCACGTTGATGGACCGGCCAGGACGGACATGCCTGAGCTGTCTAGTCCCTGGAAATCAATCCGTGACACAGGCAACCTTTCGCCGGGGGAAAGGCCTTCCCTGGATGAGTTCGCCGCCTCAACTGAGACATTGCACGAACATGTCGCCCATCAGATCGCCCTCACTGCCTTCACACCCCAGGAGCGGCTGATTGCTGGCGCGCTTGCCGACCATCTGGATGACACTGGGTATCTGCAAGTGAACCTTCTGGAGCTAGCAGAGAGGCTAAATAGCCCTGAGGCTGGAGTGAAGCGGGTTCTTGAGGCTTTGCAGCTATTTGACCCGCCGGGCATATTTGCGCGAAGTCTGGGCGAATGCCTCGAGATTCAGTTGCGCCAACGAGACCGGTTCGACCCGGCCATGGCAGCTCTGGTCGCAAATCTCGAGTTGCTTGCGCGACGCGATTTTCGAGCACTGAAGCGACGTTGCCGGGTCGATGAAGACGACCTTCTCGATATGTTGAACGAAATTCGTGCACTTGACCCAAAGCCTGGAAACCAGTTCCAGTCCGCAAGGTCGGAATCCATCATACCCGACGTCTTCGTCCTACCCTCGCCGGGAGGCGGATGGCACGTCGAGCTTAATCGGGAGATTTTGCCCAAGGTACTGATCAACCAAACCTATTTTGCGCAAGTTACTCGCCTAACCGCCCAAAGCTCGAAAGATCAGTCATTCCTCAACGAATGCTTCCAGAGCGCGAGCTGGTTGGTTCGGAGTCTCGATCAGCGCGCCACGACGATCCTTAAGGTGGCGACCGAAATCGTGCGCCACCAGGATGTCTTTTTGGAAGATGGCATTGCTCATCTTCGCCCTCTCAATCTTAAGACCATCGCTGACGCGATCGACATGCACGAGTCCACTGTAAGTCGGGTAACGTCGAACAAATACATTCTCACGCCCCGCGGCGTGTTCGAGCTCAAGTATTTTTTCACCGTCGCGATCCCGTCCTCACAAGGCGGTGACGCGCACTCGGCCGAAGCTGTGCGCCATCAGATAAGGGCACTTATTGCCGCAGAGACGCTCCATGATGTGCTGTCCGACGATGGCATCGTTGCCAAGCTCAAGGAAACAGGCGTCGACATTGCTCGCCGCACAGTCGCCAAATATCGCGAGGCGATGAACATCCCCTCGTCCGCGCAACGCCGGCGGGAGAAACGGTTTGTACTGGCGGCCGCGGAGGGATAAGTCCTTTGTACCGTAGGTGATGCCCTTTTCCCAAAAACCGCGGAACTGAGGCACATGTGACATTGTGCCTAGTCCTCTCCATGGAGGATCGACTTCATATGGGCTGGCGACCGCAGCCTCGTCACGGGAGCTTCAAAAGTTGTTCCGGCCGCTTAAGCTAACGTTCTAGAAAAGATTAGATGTCTGTTCCATAGCCCAAGCGCTTAGGGGCTAAGCGGTTAATCACGAAACTCGTGCAGAATTTTTATGTCGCGCAAGCGACAAATCTAGAAGCAGTTGTCGCCTCCCATTCATTTTCGCCGAACCGCTGGGATTTCGGTGCGGCGGCAACGAGAGCCTCAACCGAAAATGATAGACGGAGATACGCGGGCAGACGTTCTGGAGTTGGCGCGCTTTCGAGATCTCCGATGTTCGACGACGCAGGAATACAACACGCGGGCTGATCGAACTCTTGGCCTTCCTTACCGCTTGGCACGACGCATGCACGGTAATCCGAAAATGCGCCATCGAACAAAAAGGAATCATCCCATGATCAAGCTCACAGAGAATGCCGCCGCCATCATGAACGTAACGCTTTCCCGAGCCGAGCAGGCGGAAGGCTTTCGCATCGCGGTCGAGGCAGGTGGATGCGCCGGCTACAAATACCTGGTGGGGCTAGAAAGCGTCCAGGGCGAGGGCGACGCGGTGATCGAAACAAATGGGGTCAAGGTGTTCGTTGACGCAGACTCCCAAGCACACATCAACGGCATGACGATCGACTTCGTGACGGGACCAGAAACCTCCGGTTTTGTCTTCGACAATCCCAATGCGCACCAGAACTGCACTTGCGGCAAATCCTTCGGCTGATCACCGAGAAAGCGAGAGAGCCATGCGGAATTATTGCGAAAAGGTCATGGTTTCCTTTTTCAATCCGAAGAACGACGGCGTGCAGGAAAATCCCCTCAGCGAGACCGCGGCAGTTTCCTACGGTAGAGGGCCTGAATTGATAATTGGAGTCGATCCAACGGTGGGAGCGTTTCTGGTGACGCCGTCGTCCTTGCGTTCCAACCCAGCGACCGCCTTCTCGCCAGCGCTGGCCGAACTCATAACCCTAAAGCCCGCCGAAGCGCCTCAAACCGTCCGTCAGGAGACAGCAGGCTTTTTAAGCGGTTTGCTGCCGGAGAAAAAGGTCTGCTCATCAACGGATTATCCTGAGGCAGCAAAATTTTTTGGCGGGCATCCGGGCCAGGATTCCAAAGGAGACGCTCCCTCTGCAAGCAGTTCCGCGCCGAGGAAAGGTGAGCGAAGACGCGTGCGTGTCAAGAGGCTTGATTTCATGACCAAGTCGCTCACTTCGCTAGATCTGGCAGTAGACGGACGACACTCGTTCAAGCCGTCGAAGACGTGTCAGCGGTTTATACAGTACTGGTCGTCGAAAGCCTCGCTCCGGCAGAGGAGGACGATCAGACCGTCACAACAGAAATCTGAGGCCTGGAGAAATTGGCAGGGTCGAAATCGATGTTGTAGCCGGCAATCGCGTAGGACAGGGTCTAAAAATCGCCGCAGCCTGCAACAGTTCAGTTCTCAGCGACAAGCTAAGCTGGCGACCCATCTAGTTAAGCAGCCGCGGCGAATCCAACCGTTGGAAAAGGCGCGAGCGCACAACGTTCTTCCCTTCCTACTGATGGCGGCGATGCGACGTTATCGATGCCAACAAGATCGCATGACGCGCCATCGCACGACTCCACCCCGCGCTGCTTGCCCGAGGTTAGCAAACAACAGCATGTGCAAGACGCCGCAGCATTGTCACCGCTTCCCCTCAGTCGAGATCCACCCATGAGAGCGATCTATCTCGACAATAATGCAACGACCAGAGTCGATCCTGAAGTGGTTGAAGCCATGCTGCCGTTCTTTGCGGATCAGTTTGGAAACCCTTCGTCGACGCACGCTTTTGGCTCCTCTATCCGCGAGGCGGTGAGGAAGGCGCGCCGGCAATTGCAAGCGCTGATCGGCGCCGAGTTCGATCATGAGATCGTGTTCACCTCGGGGGGGACGGAAAGCGACAATGCGGCGATCCTTTCGGCGCTGGAGGTGATGCCTGAGCGCACAGAGATCGTGACTTCCGCAGTCGAGCATTCAGCGGTGCTGACACTCTGCGGCCATCTGGAGAAGACGCGCGGCATTAAGGTACACAGGATCCCAGTGGATCGACATGGACGTCTCGATCTTGACGCCTATGAGACCGCCCTCACTCATCGTGTAGCGATTGCTTCGATCATGTGGGCGAACAACGAGACGGGAACCATTTTCCCGGTCGCTAAGCTTGCCGAGATGGCCAAGAGAATCGGTGCACTTTTCCACACCGACGCGGTCCAGGCGGTCGGCAAGGTTCCAATGGACCTCCAACCTACTGCAATCGACATGCTTTCGTTGTCCGGACACAAATTCCATGGACCAAAAGGCATTGGTGCACTCTATCTCAGGCGGGGCTTATCTTTCTCCTCACTGATCAAGGGAGGTCATCAGGAGCGCGACCGACGCGCAGGGACAGAAAATACGGCCGGGATTGTCGGTTTAGGCAAGGCTGCCGAACTCGCCCTGAAATCAATAGACGACGAGAGCACCCGATTAAAGTCGCTCCGAGATCGATTGGAGAACGGCATTGTCCAGCGTGTTCCAGGCGCCTTCGTAACCGGCGATAGGCTTAAGAGGTTGCCGAACACGGCGAACATCGCCTTTCAACGTGTCGAAGGAGACAGTATGCTCCTTCTTCTCAACCGCTATGGCATCGCCTGCTCTTCCGGCTCTGCTTGCTCCTCCGGTTCGCTGGAGCCGAGCCATGTCTTGAGGGCAATGGATATCCCTCATGCTATGGCGCACGGAACAATCCGCTTCTCGTTCTCGCGCGATAACTGTGACGAGGATGTCGACCGGGTGCTCGAAGTTTTACCGGGCATCGTTGAAAGGCTCCGGAGCCAATCCCGTTCCGGCCACGTGGCCGACACGAGCAGCCGGGTTCGTTCAGGGGAGTAGGAGCAGGCACGCTCATGAAACGGCAATTCCTTTTCACCGATACGACCTGCATGACGGCACCGGCATCGTATGAACGATCAGGTAAAAGCCGGGGCTCTCAGTCACATAGATCGCCGGTTCACCGCCCATGCGTGTTCATGGAGGGGGCCCAGCGCCATATCATCTTAATCAATCTCTCGACACCATCGGTGGATCGCATCCGACCATCAGCCTATGCCGACTCCAGTTGCAACGCGACTGCCTTGCGCCTAGCCGCGTCGAACCACGCATTCCGTACGTTGCAGCTTAAGCTACGGGAGAACGATCTCGCGATCACCGCTCACGACCAGGGGGAATCTTATGTGCCGTTGCTCCGCTGACAGCAGTCCCGTCGATGTCAAAGACATCCTCAATCGGCTGAAATCTCTCTCGGCTGCGGAGGAGTTCTTCGAAGCCCTAGGGGTCCCCTATGACCCGAAGGTTCTCGATGTCTCACGACTCCATATCATGAAGCGTATGGGCCAATACCTCGCGGCAGAGGACTTCTCCCATCTCCCAGACCGGGTAATCGCTGCTCGTGCCCGTGCCATACTGGAAAGGGCCTACTGTGATTTCGCGACCTCCGCGCCGCTCTCGCACCGGGTCTTCAAGGTGCTCAAGGACCACAATCCGAACAGACCTGTCACACCCGGCCGCACCGTTGTCCCGTTAGACTCTTTCCTGAAGCCGTTCGAAAAGAAGTGAGCACGGTTGCGACACGACAATGTCGGGAAGCTTACAATTCAGTCATATGCTAGCAACGTCGGAATCGAAGCCATTTCAATGTGATAGAGAACGCCAAACGGTTGGCACGAATGATGCACGCAAGCATGTGTACTGACAAGCCCGCCACCCATAGAGGGAGGGAGTAAGAAACCGCCATGCACATAGTTATCTGTATCAAACAGGTACCGGACTCCGCACAAATACGAGTGCATCCGGTGACGAACACAATCATGCGTCAGGGGGTGCCAACCATCATCAACCCCTATGATCTGTTCGCCCTTGAAGAGGCGCTCCAGTTGCGCGACCGCCATGGCGGCGAGGTGACCGTGCTCACCATGGGGCCGCCCATGGCAGAGGACGCGTTGCGCAAGGCGCTCACCTACGGCGCCGACCGCGCCGTACTCTTGACCGACCGTCATTTTGCCGGCTCCGACACTCTGGCGACCTCGTTTGCTCTTTCGCGAGCCATCGCGAAGATCGGAGAGGCCTTCGGTACGCCCGATATCGTCTTTACGGGCAAACAGACCATCGACGGCGATACCGCCCAGGTTGGGCCTGGCATCGCCAAGCGCCTCGACCTCCTGCAGCTCACCTACGTTGCCAAAATCGTCTCTGTCGACATCAATGGGCGCGAGATTACGGTGGAGCGCCGCTCGGAAGGGGGCACGCAGACGCTGATGAGCAAGCTCCCTTGCCTAATTACAATGCTCGAAGGCACAAACGAAATCCGCCGCGGCTCGCTCGATGACGCGCTACGGGCCGCGCGCAGCCAGATCGTGAAGTGGAATGCGGCCGACGCTGGCATAGAGGACCTCACCAAGTGCGGCCTGCGTGGCTCGCCAACCGTCGTTAAGAGGGTCTTTGCCCCTCCTGAGCGGGCGGAAAAGGCGGAGCAGATCGACACCGCGGAAAAAACACCGCGCGATCTCGCGGAGGAGTTGATCGCTGGGATCTTTTTGCGCCAGCCGGCGCTCGAAAGCGAACTCGCCTTTGACGGCGAATGAAGGCAAGGAGCGACGATGTTGAGCACGAATCGAGAGAGCCCTCCTCCAGCCGCTGGCCGTGCCGCCATGAAGAAAGAGCTGCCCGATCAGTTTAAGGACCATCGGCACGTTTGGGTCTTCATCGAGCTGGAGCGCGATCAGGTGCATCCCGTCTCCTTCGAGCTGCTCGGCGAAGGCCGCAAGCTCGCCGACAAGCTGGGCGTCCAGCTTGCCGGCGTCGTTCTCGGACCACCGGGAGAGGCCACGTGGTTTGCCATCGCCGAGGCTTTTGCTTATGGCGCCGACCTGGCCTACCTCGTCGAGGCCCCACTGCTCGCCGACTACCGAAATGAGCCTTTCACCAAAGCATTGACGGATCTGGTTACTAACTACAAACCGGAAATCCTTCTTTTAGGGGCAACGACGCTCGGGCGCGACCTTGCCGGTTCCGTGGCGACGACCTTGTTGACAGGGCTCACGGCGGATTGCACCGAACTTGATGTGGATGCGGACGGCTCGCTTGCGGCGACCCGGCCGACTTTCGGCGGCTCCTTGCTTTGCACGATCTACACGCTCAACTGCCGGCCGCAGATGGCAACGGTCCGGCCGAGGGTCATGGCCATGCCTCCGCGCGGGAATAATAAGATCGGACGCGTCATTCAACACAAAGTGTCGATGATCGAGGAAGAGATCGTCACTAAGGTCCTCGGTTTCTTGTCCGATGGCCAGTCGGCGACGGCGAATCTCGCCTATGCGGACGTCGTGGTTGCTGGAGGCCTCGGTCTCGGCGCGGTGGAGAACGTGAAGCTTATGAAGAAACTCGCGCGGACGATCGGGGCCGATTATGGCTGTTCGCGCCCCCTCGTCCAAAAGGGCTGGATGCCTGCTGATCGGCAGATCGGCCAAACTGGCAAAACTATCCGGCCGAAGCTTTACATAGCAGCCGGCATTTCCGGCGCCATCCAGCATCGCGTTGGCGTCGAGGGAGCTGATCTTATTTTAGCCATTAACACCGATCCTAACGCGCCGATTTTTGATTTCGCCCACCTCGGCGTCGTCACCGATGCGATCCGTTTACTGCCGTCATTAACGGAACTCTTCACCCATCGACTGTCGCCGCACAGTCGCGATAAGCTTGCAAACTGAGGGCGCCCCATGACTGAGGAAAACTTCGACGCCATAGTTATCGGGGCCGGCATGGCCGGAAACGCAGCTGCTTACACGATGTCGAACCGCGGCATGAAGGTGCTGCAGTTGGAGCGTGGCGAGTATCCGGGCTCCAAGAATGTGCAGGGCGCCATCATGTACGCGGACATGCTGGAGAAAATCCTGCCGGATTTCCGGGATGATGCGCCTCTGGAGCGGCACTTAGTCGAGCAGCGCTTCTGGATGATGGACGACTCGTCCCACATCGGTATGCAATACCGGTCGGACGACTTCAACGAGTCGAGACACAATCGCTACACGGTCATTCGCGCCCAATTCGACAAATGGTTTTCACGCAAGGTGCGCGAGGCCGGAGCGACGCTTCTATGCGAGACGACCGTGACGGAACTCGTTCGTGATCCAAAGGGCAAGGTGATTGGCGTTCGCACCGACCGCGCCGGCGACGTGATTCTTGCTGACGTGGTCGTTCTCGCAGAGGGCGTCAATGGGCTGCTCGGCACGCGTGCTGGATTGCGTGACACGCCAAAACCGGAAACTGTCGCGCTCGCCGTCAAGGAAATGCATTTCCTGGCCGAAGAGGTAATTGACCAGCGGTTCGGCCTCCAGGCCAATGAAGGCTGCGTCATCGAGGCAGTTGGCACGATCTCTCGCAACATGGCCGGGCTTGCCTTCCTCTACACCAACAAAGAATCGATCTCGATCGGCATTGGCTGCCTTGTCTCCGAATTCGCGGCAACAATGGAAAGTCCTTATGATCTGCTCGAAAAATTCAAAAGCCATCCGTCGGTAAAGCCGCTGATCGCAGGAGCGGAAGTCAAGGAATATGCGGCGCATCTCATTCCAGAAGGTGGTTACAAGGCAATTCCGCAGCTTTTTGGTGACGGCTGGGTCGTCGTCGGCGACGCGGCACAACTTAATAATGCGGTGCACCGCGAGGGGTCCAACCTCGCCATGACGTCGGGGCGCATCGCCGGCGAAGCAATCGTCCAGATCAAGAATCGCAAAAAGCCGATGGTCAAGGAGAACCTCTCCCTTTACAAGTCGATGCTTGAAAAGTCGTTCGTTATCAAAGACTTGCGGAAATACAAGGACATGCCTGCCCTGCTGCACACCAATTCCCGCAATTTCTTCACGACTTATCCAAGGTTGCTGTCGCAGGCCGCACAGAACTTTGTGCGAGTCGATGGCACCCCGAAGATCGACAAGGAACGGGCGACCACGGGCACCTTCATCAAGGCACGCTCCCGCTGGGGGCTGTTTGGTGACGCGGTTCGCTTGGCGCGCGCGTGGCGATAAAGGAGAGATGAGATGACGGTTGCAGTGACGAACATACGCGTAGAGGACAAGCTTTACCAAAATCGATACGTGGTCGATGCCGGACGCCCGCATATTAGGGTGCGTCCACACGATTGGCCAAGCGTAAATCTGTATGCCCTCACAAGTGTCTGTCCGGCCAAGTGCTACGAATTGAATGACCAGGGCCAAGTGGAGGTTATCGCCGACGGGTGCATGGAGTGCGGCACGTGCCGCGTACTCTGCGAGGCAAGTGGAGATATCGAGTGGAACTATCCGAGAGGCGGTTTCGGCGTTCTCTTCAAGTTCGGATAAAGGTTGCAACTCCACGATTCAGAACCAACTTGGGTTTGCAGACGGGCGCATCGGAAACTTGCAGAGGTGCGCGTTGCAGATTGGTATTAGAAATTACTATATATACATGCAAGCAAGGGTGATAAGAAACGTTAGACAACCCAAGGCCATATAATGACCCACATGCCCGCCCGACCGGTCGATGGAGCGGAACCCCTATCTGCGCTACCTGCTGGACCTATGCGCCAAGCGGGCACGCAGCGCAGCGGAATCTACGAGATATCAAAGGTACTGACTGCCCCCGCCCGGCTAGAGATTACGCTTGCCAACGTCGTGAACGTCCTCTCTTCCTTTCTGCAGATTCGATGCGGAGCAATCGTTGTTCTAGACGCTGAAGGTCAGCCCGAGATTGCCGCAACTGGCGACATCCCCCCATCCTCTCAATCAGCCGCTCGAGGCGTTATACCTAAGGCCGTAATCGACCATATCGCGACGACCGGTATGCCCTTAATCGTAAAGGATGTCAGCAAGTCCGAATTATTTCAGGCTGAGCCGCAACCGCCTTGGAGCAGCGGCACCGTCCCGATTTCTTTTATTGGCGTTCCGGTAAAAGCCGATAATAAAATACTTGGCACAATATCGATCGATCGCGTCAGGAACGACGCCGCCCCCTTCCCCGCCGACGAGGACGTTCGCTTTCTGACCATGGTCGCCAATCTGGTCAGTCGGACGATCAGGCTTCATCGTTTCCTGAACCTGGAGGGTCGGCGACCTATCGGCGAACAAGAGAGACCGGAGAAGCCGATCATCGCGCAAAGGGGCGCGCCGGGCCGACATCCACCCGTCAAAATCGACGGGATTATCGGGGATAGCCCGGCTCTCCAGCAGGTGGTTGAAACCGTCTCGGTGGTGGCGAGGACGAATTCCACCGTGCTTCTGCGGGGCGAAAGCGGCACCGGCAAGGAATTTTTTGCACAGGCGATCCATGAACTTTCCCCTCGTAAAAACAAGCCGTTCGTCAAATTGAACTGCGCCGCGCTGCCCGAAGGCGTCCTGGAATCGGAGCTGTTTGGGCATGAAAAAGGGGCTTTCACCGGGGCCATCGCGCAGCGCGCCGGACGCTTCGAACTGGCAAATGGCGGAACGCTTCTGCTTGACGAGATTGGCGAGATTTCGCCCGCCTTTCAAGCCAAACTGCTGCGCGTCCTGCAGGAAGGCGAACTGGAGAGGGTGGGCGGAACCAAGACGCTTGCGGTCGACGTCCGGCTCATATGCGCCACGAATAAGAACCTCGAGATGGCTGTTGCAAACGCCGAATTCAGGGCCGACCTGTATTACCGCATCAGCGTAGTTCCAATTGTCCTGCCGCCGCTTCGAGAGCGACCCGGCGATATTCCACGCCTTGCGAACGCTCTTCTTGACCGATTCAACAAGGAGAACCAACGCGAGCTGACGTTTTCGTCGTCGGCGATCGAGGTGATGTCGCAATGCTATTTCCCAGGTAACGTCCGGGAACTCGAAAACTGCGTGCGAAGGACTGCCACCCTTGCGCGTTCAAGCTCGATCGTTTCGTCTGATTTTGCCTGCAAGAACAGCCAGTGCCTTTCGTCGCTCCTCTGGAAAACCGACGGGTCGCCCGGCGGCATCACCGTCGATGGGCATGCCCGGAGCAATGTGATGCCGACTTCATCGCCGCGCTCGGGCGGGAGCATCGGTGCGTCGGACGAGGTATCTTCCGTCAAGGCTTGTGATCCGCACGGTTCCGGTTGTCCCGCAATGGAGTCGCGCCTCACGCAACGGGACCGGTTGATCGAGGCGATGGAAAAGGCCGGATGGGTTCAGGCCAAAGCGGCTCGTATTCTCGGCCTTACGCCTCGTCAGGTCGGCTATGCTCTACGCCAGCATCGCATCGAGGTGAAAAAGCTTTAAGCGCCTGGGTGATGTTGGACCTTCTCGATCTCCAATGCCTGGTTTGGTGGCTTACGGACAACTCTTTTGTCGACTGTCGGAAGCTTGACAAGTCTGTGTCCGAACACGGTCGGAAACGGGCAATAAATGCAAATTCTTAAAGCAAATCCCGTCCTTGGGATGGCATGGCTTTTGCGTTTTGAAAGGCGACGTCAACTAGCAACGGAGCACTCAATGTCCGCACCGATGATTTCGCTTGAAAGTGCGACCAGCACGACATCCTTGGATCAATTGCTGGCGACCGCGAAACCGAGTGGCTGCACATCCTCGTCATGTGGCGTGTCCACAAAACCGGCCGACGTGGACCAGGCTATCTGGGCGAAGATCAAAAACCACCCCTGCTATTCAGAAGAGGCTCACCATTATTTCGCGCGCATGCATGTCGCGGTCGCACCAGCCTGCAATATCCAGTGCAACTATTGCAATCGTAAATATGACTGCGCCAACGAAAGCCGCCCTGGGGTCGTCTCGGAAAAGTTGACGCCAGACCAGGCGCTGCGCAAGGTCATTGCCGTCGCCAACGAAGTGCCGCAGCTTTCCGTGCTGGGTGTCGCCGGACCGGGCGATGCCTGTTACGACTGGAAGAAGACAAAGGAAACGTTCGAACGAGTTGCGGGGGAGATCCACGACATCAAGCTGTGCATCTCCACCAACGGGCTTGCGCTGCCGGATCACGTCGCCGAACTTGTCGACATGAATGTCGATCACGTGACAATTACGATCAACATGGTTGACCCTGAAATCGGCGCAAAGATCTATCCCTGGATCTTTTACCGCAACCGTCGTTACACCGGCATCGAAGCTGCGAGAATTCTGCACGAGCGGCAAATGGTGGGCCTGGAGATGCTGACCGCGTGCGGCATCATCACCAAAGTCAATTCGGTGATGATTCCTGGTGTCAACGACGAACACCTGGTCGAGGTAAATAAATGGGTCAAGGAGCGGGGGGTGTTCCTGCACAACGTCATGCCGCTTATTTCCGATCCGGCCCATGGCACCTACTACGGCTTGACCGGACAGCGCGGCCCGCGGGCGCTCGAATTGAAGGCGCTCCAGGATCGTCTCGAAGGCGGCGCAAAGCTAATGCGCCATTGCCGGCAGTGTAGGGCCGATGCCGTCGGCCTGCTTGGGGATGATCGGGGCCAGGAGTTCGCACTCGACCAGCTTCCCGGAGAGATCACCTATGACGCCCGTAAGCGCGAGGCCTATCGGGAAGTGATCGCCCGCGAACGCGGCGATCACGCGACCGCCAAGAGCGAGGCAATCGAGACAGTCAAAGCAGCCGGCGATGGGTCCCTCCACGTCGCGGTCGCGACAAAGGGTGGCGGTCGCATCAACGAGCACTTCGGCCACGCGAAGGAGTTCCAAGTATACGAAGCTTCGTCGAGAGGCATCACCTACGTCGGGCATCGCAAGATCGAACAGTATTGCCTCGGAGGCAGGGGCGAGGAAGCCACCCTCGACGGCATCATAACTGCGCTGGTCGGTATTGACGTCGTGCTATGCGCCAAGATCGGGGAGTGCCCTAAGACTAAGCTCATGGAGGCCGGGGTTCGGGCAACGGATGCTTATTGCTATGACTACATCGAGACCGCCATCGGCACCCTCTACGCCGCCAAGTTTGGCGTCGAACCACAAGCGGCGACGGCGTGAGCGCTCTTAATCCGACATCTTCAGGAGTTTAAAAATGGCCTTCAGGATCATAGCGTCCCAATGCACCCAGTGCGGTGCCTGCGAGTTCGAATGCCCCTCCGGTGCGATCAGGTTCAAAGGTGAGATCTACGTTATCGACCCGGAAAAATGCACCGAATGCAAGGGTACCTTCGAAACGCAGCAATGCGCGGAGGTTTGCCCCGTGCCGAAGACCTGCGTCCCCGCCGCACCTGCGATTTGACCTTCAGCATGGTCGGGGCTCCTGCGGAGAAGCCTTCAATGACATCCTGCAAGGAGGAATGCCCATGGGCCTTGGACGTGAACAGGAGGTCGAAATTCACAGGCCTCCACGATTTACACCCGGCGAGCGGGTGCGGGCCAGACTTCACGTAAAGAATGACGGCACCTATGCTGGCAAAAAAATTGGCGAAAATTTGGTGCGGAAGGGCGACGAAGGCTATGTGCGCGACATCGGCACCTTTCTCCAGCAGTTTTACATCTATGCCGTCGAATGGGTCGAACGTGGCACTATCGTCGGCATGCGTGCCCGTGAACTGACGAGTCTAGACAACGCCGCTGCTTGCGGCCCTGCTGAAATCGCGGGGCCCCCAACGAAGGAATAGCGACATGAAGATAATGATTCGCAGAACGAGCGCCGGCTTGTCGGCTTACGTACCAAAGAAAGATCTCGAAGAGCCGATCGTAGATGTCGAGGCTGATGACATGTGGGGCGGCACGATCACTCTCAGGAACGGCTGGAGACTCGTCTTGCCCAAGCTATCGCGGGATACGCCTCTGCCGATCACCGTCCACGCAAGGAAGATTCCTGACGAGGACTGATGCTGCAAACGAGAGGTAAGAGAAACCAGCATGAACAAAATTTTAACCTCGGACCGTCTCCTGATCATTCGCAACGGTGACGCCGAAAAAAGACTTAGGCTGCTCCAGGAAGCGCTCGCTGCGGATCGGATCGTTCCCTATCTCGGTCCAGATCTCCTTCGGCTGCAATCCACGGAACCACCTGTACCGGACACCCCGGAAGCCGTCTCCGCGGCACTCAACGAACGCACACCTGCCCCTTCCAGGATACGCAGCAATATGTGGTCAGTCGCGCAGTTTATTGAACAGCGACGGCATCGCCGGACGCTTCAGGCCTGGATGGCAGAAATATTTGGAGCACCCGTGGCGCCGACCGCCCTCCACGACTGGCTCGCAACGCTGCCGCTCTCCCTTATCGTCGACGGCTGGTACGACGGGACAATGCGTGCGGCTTTCGCGAAGACCGGTCGAACGGATGTCGTCGAGATTCAGGGCGTCACGCGTGCAAACGGCGGCGGCGACATTTGGACAAAAACTTACGATCTGTCCGGGAGAGACGTCGAATGCGTCTCAGCGCCAAAGACGGTCCTCTATGCGCCGTACGGCAGTGTTATACCAGCTTCGAACTTTCTGGTGTCCGATTCCGATTACGTGGAAGTCCTAACCGAAATCGATATCCAGACGCCAATACCTGGAATGGTGAAAGAACGGCGTATAGATCGCGGTTTTCTTTTCATTGGCTGCCGCTTCAACGATCAGATGCTCCGGATCTACGCTCGACAGATCATCAAGCGCTCTCACGGCCCCCACTTTGCAGTACTTGATGCGGAAGGCCTTACCAAAAACGAGCGCCGTTTCCTTGCAGCAAGCGGAATCACGGTGGTCGACCTGCCGATCGGCGAAGCCGCGGCTCTGCTTGTACCATTTGGTAGCAAGGCGGATGGTGACCATGGCCGCACGGCTTCCGCTTCGAATCTCTGTAGCGGCTAGAGTGCCGCAGATTGAAAACGTTCTGTTTCTGCCAAGTTCGAATGCCATACTGCCCACGTTTGCTGGCGTGGGGGATTGCGGGTGGGATCAATGGCGATGAGCGAGCGTGATCTTTAGCGGATCGAGGTTCTGTCGCAGGTGATCGACGGAAGATCGGCGACGACCGCAGATTACTGTTCACTCAATGTCAATCGAAGGACCGATTATGAAGAAACCTAAACCATTCCCAATACAGCGGCAGAGCCGCGGCCGGAATCGCCAGAAATAAGCCTCGCATCGGCCACCGGGTGCTCCACTCGTGCGCCAATAACACGCGTAATCAACGGGATCGAGACGGCACACGCTTTACGGTCTTGCGCTTATTTGTGATCTGAATCCCACAATATGGACTTCGATACTTGGTGTTTCCAAGTGACAAGCAGTGTGGCCAATAATTCTAACCGCCTAGCTCTGCGTCTTCATACTTCCAGAAATGATGTCCCTGGCGGCTGAAAGGAACGCGTCCATTTGGGTTCTGGTGCCGATGCTGACGCGGATAAAATTTTCCAAACCGGCATCGGGAAAGACGGCTACAAGTATGTTCTGCCTATCCAAAGACGCTTGCCACCATTTGCCATCTCGTCCGGGTGGCACCCGAGCTAGCAAAAAGTTTGTGTGGGAGGGAATGACAGAAAAGCCCAATTGAGACAAGGCAGTGGTCGTTCTGTGTCTTTCATGTTTAATATATCTGTGGTTCTCGTCGTAGTCGGCGCGGTGCGAAAGGATACTAATGCCCACCGCATGGCCGATCACGTTCATGTTAAAGACATTTTGCAGGTTGCGTAGCCTCCCAATAAGTTCGGGATGACCAAAGCCGAAACCGACGCGAATTCCCGCGGCTGCAAAGCCTTTCGAAAGTGTTCTCAATACTAGAAGGTTTGGATGACGATCGACTAGGCGCAGGGCATCATCGGGTGCAAAGTCGACATACGCTTCATCCACCACTATCAACTGGTCCGATTGCGCGACGAGGCGGTCGATTTCAGCCACCGGAACGAATGTTCCCGTTGGATTGTTCGGATTGGCCAGCAGTATGAATTTTGCATCTTTTGCTGGACCAAGAAGCAGCTGCTCGATTGGCAGAGAATAAGACTCGCCCCATTCGATTTCGAGAAATCTGGCACCCTGCAACTTGGCCAGTTTGCGGTTAAAGGAAAAACCTGGCGATATCATCGCAACGCTATCTCCCGGGTCGAGGAATGCTCTGTAGATGAGCCCAAGCAGCTCCGACGAGCCGTTCCCGGCGACCACCTGATCCTGGGAGAGGCCATACGCGCTGGCGGCTGCGTCGCGCAAGCTCAGATTGTCATCTTCGGGATACAGATAATGCCGTTCGAGGGCCGCCAGCGCACTTTGCAACACCATCATCGGCAACGGAAACGGATTCTCATTCGTGTTTAGTTTAACGCAGTTCGCATCTCGCCCCGGTTGATTGGAGGGTAGCGCATTTAGCTGTCTCGCCATCGGCGAAAGAGCCGAAAGCACGGCTTGCAGCTTTGCATCAGCCATATCTTTTCTCCGTTTCAGTAAGCCGAGTCGTGAGCGCGTGATCGGCCGTCTCCTGTTGAAGCCACATCGGACGTTGGCGCGGGCCGCCTGCGGGCTGCTACGGTCGCCGCGTAGTTAATAGGCCAAGGACCGCCGCGGCCGCTTCAAGCCGCCAATGGTCAAGCCTCCCCACTCTCACACTCATGCGTCACTTGCTCCATTCGCCTTTCGAGGAACTGTTCGATCTCAAACGCCAACGCCGCAGGGTCGTGGCCAACCGTTTCGAGATGTAATTCAGCGCCCTCAGGGATTTCGTACGGCGAGGAAACGCCGGTGAAATTGGCGATCTTGCCGGCGAGCGCCTTCCGATAAAGCCCCTTCGGATCGCGTCGCGCGCATTCCTCAAGCGGCGTGTCGACGAGGATTTCAATAAGCTCCCCTCCTCCATCAGCTCGGCGACCTCGGCAACGCGGCGGATGTTCTCGACGCGATCGGGTTGATTGAAGCCAGGTCGCGATTGAGCCCGTGGCGCACGTTGTCGCCGTCGAGGATGTAGGTGTGCTTCCCGTGGGCATGCAGCAGCCGGTCGAGCGCATTGGCGATTGTCGACTTGCCGGAGCCGGAAAGTCCAGTGAACAAAAGGACGGCTGGCTGCTGACTCTTCATCGCCGCGCGCGCCCTTGTCAGCGTCGGTCGCCTGCCAATGCAGGTTGTCGGCGCGCCTTGCCCAGCTTTGGCTGCCACTGAAATTGAAGACCCCGGTCGGCCCTTGGGCTTTGCGAAAGAGCTCGGGAGGATCGACGTGGTCGATGAGTTCCAGCTCGTTTTCCCAGCACAGCTTCCACCGCACCTCAGAACATGCAAAGACCTCCTTTGGTATTTCCTGCTGCTGTTTTTGAAGCCCGCACTGTGCGATCGAAGCAGTGGCCGCCCCGATGCATGTCGGCGCCGTTGCTCTCGGGTTCGCGCTATAGCCAGTCCGGATCGTCAAATGTTTCGCCGTCACTCGCGTCTGAGATCATTCCTAATGCATCATCACGGGAGATTGGTAAAATGGATTGTATGAATGGAATTATCGATGCTTTGTATGTCGAATATACGGGTTTCTTAGACTTTGACGTGACCTCCCTGGCACTCGCGGCGTAAAGACGACCGCGCGTCCCCTCCAGCGGCCGAAAGCAGGGATGCGTTGGACCAGTTGACCCAACTGCGCCCTCCCCGGTTTACCCACCTATGTCCCGGAGTGGCGATGAACGGTCGCCAGCTAGTCCTTCGCGGTTTCTGATGGAACTTCATCAGGGACGCACGTTCTGTTTATTGAAGCTAGCGATCTACGTCCTATTCGCGATCGTCTGCAGTGGCGCTGGTAGACGCGACTTTCATGGCACGATCGCCGCTATCGCTACCGGTCTCGTCTATGCGGCTTAGTAAGCTGAAAATATCTTGCAAGATCTCTTCATCGAAAGTCCGCAACTTCACGATAGTAGCCAGCAGCAGAACCGCTTTGGTTTCAGTTTCGCCCCAAAGATAAGGTGCCGCCGGGGCGATAATCTCTTCCGGAGTGGCATCCAAAACCTCACACAGATGAATCAGTCGGCTCACGGTCAAGCGGGATACTCCATTTTCGTACCGGCCGTAGACCTGCTTAGTGATGCCAAGCAAGGGCGCCAGTTTCGAGCGCGGGAGTTTTCGCTTATCGCGGGCTTCGCGAAGGCTGATGCTGATCAAGTTTTCGAGTTCGGCGCTAAGTGCAATCCGTCCGTCAAAAGGTTTTCGATAGACCGGCTTGTCTATGCCTGGATCATCGACTTGTTGCAAACCGAGTTCATTAATCCATTGCTTCAATGGTGGTCCTGACATTGCTCCGACTGAGGTAAATGCGCCAAAGCTCTTTATACGGAAAGTGATGTGCTTGGAACCACCAATGTTTCGTTTCGATCTAATTTGGCGCATTTTGGGCCACGCGGACCTCACCCGATAGCTATCGTTCACCAAAATATATAAGTGATCGCAAGTACATAGACATAGATCATACCGAAATCGCTTCACGCAAGGATTATCCACTTGCGCCAAATTGGCTATGACCCTCAGTGATTTTGGTGATAACGGTCGCTTCATTTCCTCGTCTAGCTCCCGGGACGTCGTGTGCGGGCATGGTGGCCTTTTGTCCTGCACGTGGAGCTCTCGGTTCACGGCAGACCAATCACGGCTCCGCGCGCTGGCTGCTCTGGTGTTTGGTTCCGGCATTTGATGGTGCAATATTTTCCTTGGCATGGAGGGAAGCACTATGGGCCAGGTTCTACACGGGAGCGCCACGACGACAGAGGCAATCCGTCGAGCAATAGTGAAGAGAGCCTGAAAACGCTTTCGAAGCGATACGGGATCAACCAGAAAACCGTGGCGAAATGGAAGAAGCGGACATCGTTGGTCGACCTTCCTACAGGCCCAAAGGACCCGCACTCGACGACCCTTTCCCTCGAAGAAGAGGCCGCTATCGTCGCCTTCCGCCGGCACACGTTGCTGCCGCTCGATGATTGCCTCTACGCTCTTCAGCCGACCATTTCACATCTGACGCGTTCGTCGTTGCACAGGTGTTTGCAGCGCCACGGCATTTCACGTCTGCCGGAGGTCAGAGGCGACAAGGAGCCGAAGAAGAAGTTCAAAAGCTATCCGATCGCTTACTTCCACATCGATATTGACGAGGTGCAGACGGCTGAGGGCAAGCTCTATCTCTTTGTCGCAATTGACCGAACATCCAAGTTCGCGTTCGCGGAACTCTACACCAAAGCCGGCAAGATGAATGCCGCTCAGTTCTTGCGCAATCTGATCGCGGCAGTGCCCTACACCATTCACACCGTTTTGACCGACAATGGCATTCAGTTCACCAACCGAGCTTGTGATCGAAATGCCTTCCAGCACATCTTCGATTGGGTCTGCGACGATCACAGCATCGAGCATCGCCTGACCAAGGTGAAGCATCCCTGGACCAACGGACAGGTCGAACGGATGAACCGAACGATCAAGGAGGCGACCGTCAAGCGCTTCCACTACGACGATCATGCGCAGTTGAAAAAACATCTGGCCGACTTTATCGACGCCTACAATTTCGGGCGCCGGCTCAAGACGTTAAAGGGCCTTACGCCTTACGAGTTCATCTGTAGACGATGGACTTTGGAGCCGGATCGATTCATCATCGACCCCATCCATCAAATGCCGGGACTAAACACCTAGGCGATGCCCTTACCTCTGAACGGCGACAGCCATGAACAGCGTTTCCAGTCTCAGCGACTCGACCCCGTTTTCGCGGAACCTGATCGTGATGTCAAAAGGCTGTTTCCGAGCCGAATGGCAAAAAGGATCGGCGCGATGGAACGGAGGCGCGGAGAGGACGGGCTTAGATTCAGCAATCGAAATCAAAGCATGCGCGCCGGCAGCTCGAATACCCACATGGCATTGAGCGGGAAAACCCAACGAGGGAGTTTAACACAGACCCTACTGTCGAAGCAAAGCGCATGCAAATAGACTTGGCGTCGCTCGCCGACGAATCGCTCGAGCATCGAGCGAGATCAACGCCAACCAAAGATCGAAAAATTGCGCAATCGGCGCGTATTGTTGATCAGACGGAAATTCGAGTGAAAAACTAAGTTGTGAGATTGCGGGTGTCTGCACACCGACGACAGCGCGTCGGCTGCGACAGCTATCACCAATACTGCTAACTACTGGTCGGGGCGTCATAGACAAACCCAGCTCACTTCACGGGCTCCGCTACATCACTGATACCTCTGTCGCTCTCGTCGTCATCGGGGATCATTCGCTGCAGGAGCCGAATAAGATCGCGCGTCGTGCCGTTCGGAAGTCTCCTAAGAATCCTCGCCAGTGTGAGACAATCCTCGGCCTCCTCCGATGTGCGGCCCCAAAGATGTGGCGCAGCTTCAAAGATCATATCGATAGGCATGAAGCCAAGAATCTCACACAGATGGATCATCCGAGTAACAGTCATTTTGGAAAATGCCCGCTCGTAGCGTCCGTATACAGGGATGGACAGACCAAGCATTGGAGCAACGTCTGCGCGAGACAGGCCCTGCGCTTCGCGTGTCTTTTTCAGGAACGCGCTGATCAATTCCTCCATGTGACCCAACGATGTAATTTCGCCGCCGAAACCTGGCTTTCGATAGATCGCCTTGTCAACCTCCGGATCGGCGGTGCTGACGAGGCCTCTCGAACTTCTGTAGCTTGCTAGATCTTCCGTCACCGCACGTCCCTGTTTTCCTGCCACTCGTTGTAGGCTTGAGCCAACCTGAACCGATTTGAACCACTTGTCATCGCCACACTACAACCGTTTTAAATACCCATTTTGGGCATTTTTTGCGTTATAGCAAATATTTGAGAGTTTAGCCAAATTGCTTCATGAATGCATTCAAAACAGTCTCGCTAGACCGGTGGCCCAGTTCCATGAAAGATGAGTCGGCTATGGCCGCACCCGCCACTGAAACATCTAGGTTGCGTCGAATTTGAGCGAAAATTCACATTCAATGCTCAACATCTTCTAAGCGGTCTTCGTTGAGGACGATAAGACATAATCCTCGAAAACCGATCCATTTCCCCGTCCCACGATATCCCATTTGGCTAGCTGGGAAAGCTCCGCCGTGCTGGAAATCACTCAGCCAAGAACCCATATCGGTTACCGCTCCCGCTAGCGTGTAGGTTCGATGCTCTCTGAAAATTCCGGCATCATGGAGCAAGTGCCACAAACGTGAACTTTGCTAAACGAAGCCGCCACCTTATCGCATCCACACAAAGGGCTTGAAATAGTCGACCGTGAGGGTTATATCTTTGTGAGCAGCAGACAACGAGGCTTCCGAAAGGTCGCTGTTGCAGGTGCACCCTTAGAGGTCGGTACACCACGGTAGGGCACACGCGTTCGGCGGAAACGCCATGGGAAGGCTCCTTTAGGGGGCCTTTTTTGTTTCTAGGGCACCCTTATTTGCTGGAAATGAGCCTTTTTTACGAGTTGGCAGACGTTACACCTTCGCTTGATGCGGCTGAAATTAATTTCTTTCTGATCAGCGCTTTTTACCACCAGTTCTACGTTGTGTTCGTCTGATCTGCTCGGGAAAAGGTAATAAACAACAAGATCATTAAGGCCAGAGGTCAGGACAGGGCCTGAAACGGCAATGTTACCTGCCCAGTAAGGCATACAGAGGTAGGCACAAGATGCTCGAACGTGAATCTACCTTGCGGATGTTCGATTGTTGGGAACGAGTCGTTAATAGTCGTCATGAGGCGCGGTCACCCGAAGACAGCTCTCACGATCTGGACCCATTCACTGAACTGGATTATAGATTGCGCTGGGTAGTCTGGCTCTGAGACATTGAATTTTCTCCCGATATAAGGGCACGGGTTTGACAACCTTACGAAAGTGCTAACCCCTGAACGTGGTTTCGTTCTCCTGGTAAGGGTCCTTTCATGTTCAAATCGATACGAATAGAGCACTGACCTTTCGCTTCCGTCCTTACGACGGAGTTGTCTGCTTATGTCTCGCGTATGGACCGGAAGCCTGAACATGCTGCAGGAGCGAATTCCATCCTGAGACCGAATTCCTACGACGCTTTCTCCGCAGGAGACCGGAGGTTCGAAATACGACCAGTGCGCCTGGCCTGACCCGAGAGAGGCTTCGGGCAGCCGAGGACGACACCTACGGCCTGTTCGTCGACTTCCGTTGGCCCAAGAACGTCGGGAAGCCATATTGCCCTCGCTGTGGCTGCCTGGCGCCGTACGGCGTCGTCGTTCTGATGCTCGGAGCCGGAATGCCGCGCCGAATTTTCGGTTTTCGCCGACCGCAAGCTTTCATTCAAGAAGATCATCATGGCAATCTGGGAGGAATCACGGCCGCCAAGGGCATGGCGGCGCTCCATCTGAGCCGCAAGGTCAACGTCCAGTACAAGAGTATCCATCCGGCGAAGGCCGCGGCACTTATGATTTCGGCTCGTCTGCCATGATGCGTTCGAATCTTGTCGCGATCGCATTGCTCGTCGACAAGGAACTGCCGAACACCTCCTTCCCAGGTGCGGATATCGGCGAGGAACTCCTTCAAGCTTTCGATGCCCCGGTCGGTGAAGGTCGTGATGCCCTCTTCGCTGCCGTCATGGGCATGGATCATCTCACCACAGTCGATGTTGTCGGAGTTGCTGGCGACCTCCTGGATGAGTTCGAGGTTCTCGCCAATCAGCGTGGCGACGTAGTTGATCGTGTAGACATGCGTCGGGCGCGCCATCAGGCCGCCATCTGCCGGGCGCTTCCGGCGGGCCAGTTCCACGGCAGCAGTTCCGGCAGCCGTGATACGGGAATGCCAGGCATGCGGGCGAGCACGTCCGCCAACCAGGCCTGCGGATCGATATCGTTCGTCTTTGCCGTGACGATTAGGGAATACATGAAGGCAGCACGCTCGCCTCCGCGCTGGGAACCGGCGAATAGCCATGCCTTTCTTCCGAGAGCAATGCCCCGTTCATTCTGCCCATGTCGGCGATGAAGTCGAGGTTCACTATCGCTGGCATCCATATTTTGGCCAGAAGGTTTCCATTCGTCGCGTCGAAGAACGAGCGACAGGCCGGTTTTTGAAGGTTCTGGGGCCGACAGGTGTCGTCATCGCGATCTCAGGGTGGATGATCGATCCCGTGGTCTGCCGCGGCATGACCATGGGAACGCCACGCGTCGATCTTGCGACGCTAATCGAATTGAACAGGCTGGTCTCTGGCGGCAGCAAAGCGGCACCCTTCCGAAGTGGACGTAGAATCACTCAGGAGGACCATGATGAGATCCCGCAATACGCTGGTGCCGGCGTCGGGCCGGCAGCTCGACCTGATATTCGAGGAGCTCAACGATGACCATCACTGATTTGATTCCGACAGCGCTGCTCGCGCGCAAGGCCGTCGTTTATGTGCGGCAATCCACTCAGTCGCAGGTTATAACCAATCTGGAAAGCCAGCGACGGCAGTATGATCTTGTTGACATTGCGCGACACCACGGCTTCAGCCACGTCGAGGTGATCGACGACGACCTCGGGCGCTCTGCCAGCGGAACCGTCGCCCGTCCGGGCTTCGATCGTCTCGTCGCCCTACTGTGCGCCGGCAAAGTTGGTGCCGTTTTCTGCTTCGATGCTTCACGGCTTGCGCGCAACGGTCGGGACTGGCATCACCTGCTCGAACTGTGCGGCCTGGTCGAAGCCCGCGTCATTGACCATGACGGCGTCTACAATCCATGTCGACCCAACGATCGGCTGCTGCTGGGAATGAAGGGCAGTATCAGCGAGTTCGAACTGGGCGTGCTGAGAGCCCGGATGCTCGATGCCGCCAGGTCGAAGGCGCGCCGTGGCGAACTGCGACTTTCTGTTCCGTTCGGCTACATTTGGCATCGGGAGGCCGGGCTTGGGCTCGATCCTGATCTGCGTCTGCAAGAGGTAATTCGATCCATCTTCGCCCGCTTCCACGACCTTGGAAGCGCGCGTCAGGTGCTGCTGTCGATGACGAAAGATCACATTCACTTCCCTCGGCCGTCGGATGAAGGGCGCATGACCAACTTCGTATGGATGCCAGTACGTTATCGCAATGTGATCGGCATCCTCAAAAACCCCTTCTACGCCGGCGTTTACGTCTATGGGAAGAGCGAGAAGCGGACTGCCATCGTCGATGGATGGGCTCGGCGCAGTTACGGGCACGGCAAGCCCGTCGGTACCTGGGAGGTGATGATCCGGGACCATCACGAAGGTTAAATTAGTTGGGGCGAATACGAGCGTAACCAACAGCAACTGGCCCTCAATAATTATGGCCGATCGGGTGGGACTAAATCGGGCCGCGGCGGCAAAGCATTATTATCAGGTCTCCTGACCTGCGGACGGTCTGGACGGCGACTGAGTGTTGCCTATACGGGAAATCCACAAAATCCTGTCTATCGCTGCTATAAACAGAACCTGATGATGGGCTTGCCCCGTTGCATGACGTTCGGCGGCTCGAAGGTCGATGCGGCGGTTGCGCGCGAGTTGTTGCGCGCGGTAGAACCATTAGCGATCGAGGCGACTTTTAAAGCAGAGCGGATGCACCGGGAGCGACAGGAAGACCAGCGCCACATTCACGATCTGGAGCTACAACAGGCCCGCTACGAGGCTAGCCTCGCCGAGCGCCGCTATGCGGCATGCGATCCCGACAACCGCCTGATAGCTGCACAGCTTGAGAAGAATTGGGAAACGGCGCTACGCCGCGTCCGTGATCTGGAAGTGCGCAGGCCTACCGAAAGTCCTTCAACCATCGAAGTTGACCCAGGCCACTTTCGCAAACCTCGCCGACAATCTGCAGGCGGCCTGGGAGTCGCCGGATGTCACCATGCGCGTGCGCCAGCAACTGCTACGTACATTGATCGCCGACATTGTTGTCGATGTCGATGATGAGGTGCGCGACGTGGTGCTGACCATCCATTGGAAAGGCGGTCAGCATTCGGAGCTCAAGGTTCGCAAGCCCCAGACGGTTGAACACGGGTGCGCCACAACGGAAGATGCTTTGGCAGTGATGCGGAGCATGGCAGGACGCTGGTCCGATGAACATATCGCCGCGTCGCTCAATCGAATGGGAATGCCCACGGGGCAAGGAAAAACCTGGACTGCACACCGGGTCGCTTCAGTAAGGCGGGTCCGGGCCATTCACGCGTACAAATCAGCCGATAAAGAGGGCGAATGGCTGACCATGACAGAGGCGGCGGCGGTTTTGGGCGTGACCAACCACCGAATACGCCACCTGATCAAGACGAACGTGTTGTCTGCCGAGCAGGTGGTTCCCGGCGCGCCGTATCAAATCCGGGCCAGCAATCTGACTTCGGCAACCGTCCAAGCCGCGATAGCCCGAAAGGGCCGCCCGTGTCGCATTGCTGACACCGAGACGCTTCCAATGTTTACAGATACTTAAAGAGGGAGTGCACAATGACTCAGGTCCGGCAACGCCGCGCAGGGCTCGTTCGGCGGCATTGTTCGTCAGACACAGTCTGCCGTCGTCGAGGAACCGGGCGAAGGCTTCCCAGCGACCCTCCTTCTCGAACATGTAGTTGATCGCCTTGGCGACGGGGTTGTGCTTCGACATTTGCCCGCGCTGGGCCATGAGCCAATCGTGCAGTTCTTCGACGAGCGGGCGAGCATGTTGCAGCCTCGCTGCGAGCCTATCCTCGGCAGGCATTCCGTTTATGCCGCGCTCGATGTCGAAGAGCGCGTCGATGCGGGCAACGGCCTCAAGCGCGACGGGCGATATCTCGTGGGCAGGTTTGCCCTTGCGCACGTTGCCGGCGATGTCAGCGAGTTCGAAGAATTTGCGCCGCGCGTGGCTCCAGCAAAGTGCGCTGATCACCAGCGCGGGGCGGCGGTCGGCACGATAGAGGTCGTTGTAGCCGCCATAGGCATCGGCTTGCAGGGTGCCGTGCCATCCGGCGAGATGCGTGTTGGGGTGGGTCTTCTCGCGATCGGGAGAGAAGTGGAAGAGTGCGGCGGGAGGCGCGCCGCCCGCGAAAGGGCGGTCATCGCGGACGTAAGTCCAGAGTCTCGCCTGCTTTGTTGCTCCCCTGGCCAGAAGCGGCACGGTGGTGTCGTCACCATGCAGCCGCTCGGCGGCCAGAACATGGGCACGGATCAGGTCATGGATCGGCTGCAGGGCCGTCGTGCAGGCTCCGACCTGATCGGCCAGTGTGGAGAGACTGAGAGCGACGCCTTCCCTGGCGTAGCGCTCAGCCTGGCGGTTCAATGGCTGATGTTGGCCGAACTTCTCGAACAGGATCGTCGCCAGCAGGTGCGGTCCTGCCCATCCCCGCGTGTCGCATGGAAAGGGGCCGGTGGCTGGCTGATCTTCTCGCAGTCCCGGCAGGTGAACTTCTCGCGCACCGTCTGGATCACCTTCCACTGGCGCGGAATGATCTCCAGCGTCTCGGTGATGTCTTCGCCCATCTTCACGATGCGGTGCGAGCCGCAGCAGGTGCAGGTCGACGGGGCATCGATGACCAGGCGCTCGCGCGGCAGGTGCTCGGGAAACGGCTTGCGGGCCGGCCGGCGGCGTTCGAAAGCGGAGACATTTGTGATTCTCGTCGCCACGCGTTCCGCAGCGATCTCGTCTTCGGTGGCGTCGGCTTCAAGTTCTTCGAGCTGCAATTCCATTTGCTCGATCAGCCGGGCGCGGCGCTCCGAGCTCTGGCCGTACTGCTCGCGACGTATCTTGGCGATCTCGAGCTTGAGATGCCGGATCATCGCCTCAGACGTCGTCACGACCGCGCGCACCTGTGCGAGGTCGGCCTCGGCAGAGGCGGCACGCGCTTCCGATGCCGCAAGCGCGGCGCGCAGACTGGCTATCTCCGAAGCAGCATCATCCATGGCCGAAAGCTACCATGCCGCATGCCGAAAGCCCAACAAAAACAGAGGAATGCAGGCGGTCAGCCTGCCTTCGAAGGCCGCTGCGTCCAGCGCGGGTTGCGCCAGTCGATCCCTTCCAGGAGATAGCCGAGCTGCGCCGACGATACAGGCACGGCGGAGCCATTCTGGCTGACCGGCCAGATGAACTTTCCAGCTTCCAGCCGCTTCAGGTAAAGCGACATGCCGACGCCGTCATGCCAGAGGACCTTGATCAGGTCACCCTTGCGACCCCGGAAGCAGAAGACTTCGCCGCCATGAGGATCGCGGCCAAGACCTTGCTGAACCTTCAGCGCCAGGCTGTTCATGCCGCAACGCATGTCCGTCACCCCGCCCGCGATCCACACCTTTACCCCCGCGGGAAACGCGATCATGACCCATCCACGACGGGCAACAGGCGGGCAAGAATGGTCGGATCAAGCGAGGCTGGGATCGTCAGCCGTCGGCCATTCGGCAGGCCGATCTCGATCGTCATGTCGTCTTCAAATCGCGGCCGTGAGGCTACCTCGCAAGATGCCGCCGCCGGTGGCGAAATCGTAAGTGGCACGAAGCCCGTTGTAGCGGAACTGCTCAGAAGACCACTACGGTATTCCCGACGCCAACGGGTCAACAATGACCGTGACAATCCATATCGCCGCGCCGTCACCGAGCCTTTCCGAAAGCCTTGTAGACTTTCCTCGACGATCCGAACCTTCTCTTCGTCCGACCAATCCCGTCGGCGACCAAGATCGTCGACGGACAAGACCTCAATGGGGGAAATGATTGTAGCGCATGACATAAGGCATGGACTTAAAGCCAATCAGCAAGTCAGGACAGACGGCCTTCGCCGGATGGGTACGTACAAGACCGCCTACTTCCTGCTGCAGAAGCTCCGGGAGGCAGCCGACCTTCGCCGTGATGCGATCAAGCTGCACGGTACGGTGCAGATCGACGGCAAGTATGTGGGCGGCGTCCTCCGCAAGGTGACAAGAAGGAAGAGCGCAAGGACGGGCGCAAGAAGGAAAATCAGAACGGCAAGCGTATGTGAGTTCTGGCGCTGAGGGAGGCCAACCGCCATGCACCGAACAGAACGGTGACGCGGGTGATCCTGGACGAGAACGGCAAGGATGCATGGGCGGCCGTCGCCAAGCATGTGGAGCCGAAGGCGCTCCTGATCGCTGACGAACACAAGGCGCAACCAGGGCTTTGAAAGAAAGCGCTGTATAGATCCACCTGCTCCGCCCTTTTAGTCCGCTAGCAAAAGGCGGTAGGGGACCGACTTTTCGAAGCGGTTTCCTGCCGGCCGACAAGGGCTACGGCAGCGCTGAAATCCTCGCCAAGCCGGTCGAGTGTAAGGCTTCGGCAACATCGCGCCGAAGAACAACTGGAAGGCTCAGTCGTCTTCTCACGCTGGGTCTATCGGCAGCGTAACCTCGTGAAACGTCAAAAGCATCGGTTCGATCGTAATTGACGCAAAGCTGACAGTCGTGTGCGATCGCGCACATTGACAGGCTGGCATGATGCAAGCGCCGACGTGCATTGTGACCTCAACCCAAATCACTCCAATGCTGGGTTGGCCTTCGGACGGATCGCTCGCAAGGTTGACGCTGTTCAAATACTAGGCGGAGTGGCACAATCCGCGACTCCCGACACACGGTGAGCACCGGAAGACGCCTTCTGTCGCCATTGAAACATTCACTAACAATGATCTGGTGGCACACCAATTGCTTGTAGGAGCCCAGATCTCTGCCAGCAATGGTTCCGGTCCAAGCTCCAGTGGCTACTATCGACGATGACCAACACCTTTAGATGTAAGGCCCATCTTCGCCCATGTCGTACCGTACGAACGGAGCTCGTCAGCGATCATCACGCGCGGCGGCGTGCAGCCGATCCAAAGAGCTTTGTCACCAGCCACTGCTCAGCGCGGGAGCCTCTTCAGCTTTGGACCAAGACGTTGAGAGCGATGCCATTCTGGCCGACAGCGCCGCCGGAGCCAATGTTCTTCGCGCGCGATCGAAGTAACCGACGTTCAGATGTCAGGTCGCCACGAATGAGACTGCTTCAAGGGATTCCAGTGGGAGATCGCCTTGCCGAGTTAAGGCTCCCACTGGCACACGGTTTCATTGGTCACGCCGGTGCCGCATGTTGGCCGCCGCAATCCGCTAAACTTAACGGTGCCTTAGAACCTGAAGAGACACAGCGAAATCGGCCTTTTGTTTGGCACCGGTTGGACTAGGCCCGTTTTCGTTTTCGTCTCAAAAGTGGAGATGCGATATGATTTCGAATCACCAAGCCGACGTGGTTGGCGATAGCGACAAGCTCATCGAGCAAGCGCTGCGAGCTGCCATGGATACTGCTCTAAGTCCGGCTGCGCCGGCTCACCTGCGTGGAGCGCTGGACGCGGCAGTGTTTCCAGGGGGCTCCCGGATGCGCCCCAAGCTCTGCTTGAAAGTCTCCTATGTGTGCGGCGAAAAAGATCCTGAGCTGGCGACAAGAGCCGCGGCAGCAATTGAATTGCTGCACTGTGCCTCGTTGGTGCATGACGACTTGCCTTGCTTCGATAACGCGGCGCTACGCCGCGGCAGACCAACGGTGCACCGGCTTTTCGGAGAGCCTATCGCCGTTTTGACCGGCGATGCCTTGATTGTGATGGCTTTCAAATACCTCAGCTTGCAGGCTGCGCTAACACCTGAGTTGGGCGCGCGCATGATCGAGGTGGTTGCGGAGGCGGTCGGCCCCAGTCACGGACTGATCGCCGGACAGTCGATGGAGGCAATGACGCACGTCCCAATCGACCGCTATCACCATTACAAGACCGGCTCCCTCTTTGTCGCGGCGGCCACTTGCGGTGCCCTGGCAAGTGGTGCAGATCCGGCCCCATGGTCTAAGGTGGGGGAATTGCTCGGGCACGCGTATCAGATCGCCGACGACATCGCAGATACAGTCGGCCGCGCAGAAGTGCTTGGCAAATTGCCTGCCGTGGACACGCAGCTGAATCGACCCAGTATCGTTCGCGGCCAAGGATTGGACAGCGCAGCCGCCAGATTTTATGCGTATCTCGAACAGATAGGTGACACCATTCCTGCCAGCCCTCAAAAACGGTCCTTCGTTGACTGGCTTAATCATGCACTTTGCAAAGGCGTGGCTGGACCGGGAAAAGCCGGTCTGATTCAACAAACGGCGCTGGATTGCGCGCCTTTGTAAGCCCGAGTTACGGTACGCATAACCTAGCCGGCGGCATCATTACCGCTTCATCGTCAACAGCTGCTTCATGAACATTTCGTTCCCTGCATCGAACCGCTGGGCCAAGGTGGATTAGAGGTCTAGCTTTAGCGTTAACGGTTTTTGCAACCAGCTTGGAGGGCCGGCCGACAGAGCGGGCGACGCCGGCATCATCCGACTGGCGGATGCGCGGAGGGCAACAAGTGCGCGGAGGGCAACAAGCGCGCCTGGCGCAACGTCGCCAGATCAGGTGAGCCGGTGCAAAAGCAGGCGACGGCCAACTGGCGGATGACGACCTCGAAATGCGCAACGACCGCTTCGGTCGATACCGTAGCCGCCGGCAGCACGCCGGCTGCCTGCCCGGCAATGTCCGCACCCAGGCGAATGGCCTTGGCCACGTCGACGCCGTCGCGGATCCCGCCGGACGCGATAAGCTTCACCGTTGGCAGTGCCCGACGGACCGCCTGCAAGCTGGCCGGTGTCGGGATCCCCCAATCGGCAAACGCCATCGCCACTGCACGGCCGGCGGCATCGCGGGCGCGCTCGCCCTCCACCGCGGCCCAACTGGTGCCGCCGGCTCCGGCGACATCAATCACCTCAACACCCGCCTCGACGAGCGCGCAGGCCACCGAGGCGGACAGGCCCCACCCGACTTCTTTGGCCACGATAGGCACGCCCACGCTACGCGCGGCGCGAGCCACCTGCGCCAGTACGCCGTGCCAGTCGCGGTCGCCATCCGGCTGTAGCACTTCCTGCAGCGGATTGAGATGGACGATCAGCCCATCAGCCTCCAGCGCATCGACAGCCCGGCGCGCCAGATCAAGGCCGTCGGCCTCGCGCAGTTGCGCAGCGCCGATATTGGCCAGCAAGGGAATGTCAGGCGCCAGGCGGCGTAGGGCGCGCGTCAGCCCCTGGGAATTGCGCGATTGGAGGCTCACGCGCTGCGAACCGACGCACATGGCGATCCCCAAGGCTTGCGCCGCCTCGCTCAGGTGCCGATTGATGGCCTTTGCGCGTGGCATTCCGCCGGTCATGGAACTGATCAGCAGCGGCGCACGTATGGGCTTGCCTAACAGCGATGTGCGCAGTTCGATCTGCGTCAGGTCCAGCTCGGGCAGTGCGCAGTGTTCGAACCGGATTTGCTCCCAGCCGGCAGCGACCGTGGCTGGCGCCGTTCGCCGATCCAGCACGAGGTCCAGATGGTCGTCCTTGCGCCGGGTCAGGGCGTCGTCGCACCCGCTCGCTCGATCCGCCGTATTGGGCGTTGGCGTTGCGTCGGATCGGACCGAGGGCGCCGCGCGCACGCCGCCGCCTCCCGCGCGTTCACGCCGGCGCACGCTGGCCTCCCCCCGCCGCATCGTTGCCGTAGCGGCTGATCGAGGTCTGGTAGTACTTCGCGCGAATGACCGCCATGGCCTCGATTAACGGTCCCCATGGTGCAGGAAAGCGTTCTTTCACCATCACTCGGTGCAGCATGCGCGCATGGCCGACCAGCTCGTCGTTGAGGAAATCCTCCACAGGCATAGCCGGATAACGCTGCAGGAGCAGGATGGCAGCGTTGTCGGCTTCTCCCGCCGCCCTATCCTTGGCGCATCCATGCAGATCGTTCTGCAGGCGCCCTATCGTGGAGATGAGCCGCAGCACCTGGCGAAACGCCGGACGCGCGCGCAGGGTCGCCATGTCCAGCCCCCATAGCAACGACAGGCAACAGAACACGTTCGCGTAGGCGATCGAATCGATGGAATTGTGCAAGTATTCGGCGTACGACCAGCGTTCAGCCCCCGCCGCCTGCGCGGGTCCGGCGCGCAGCGCCGCGCAGTAGCACCGGGTATCGTTTAGAAGCTCAGTATAGTCGCGCCTATCGTAGGCGAGCGCGGCCAGGGAAGCGCGCAGCACAGCGCAGCCCTCGAAACCGGGGACCGCGCATGGCACGCCCTGCCCCAGCGCCTGCTCCACCGCGGCCAGCTGCTCCGGCGCGATCAGGCCAAGGTCGTTGCAATCGTCGAGCCAAAACAGTAGCGCCAACTCGCGATAAAACGCCACGATCAGCTTTTCGTCCTGCGGATCTCGGCCGGTGCGGGCGCTGATATCGTGCAAGCTCGGTTGGATACACTGCAGGATGTACTGTCCGCCCCTAACTGCTTCTACGGCATGCTCGTCGGCGAATCCGGTCAGGGAACGCCCCCACTCCAGTACTTGCTGCAGCGCGCTTTCCGTCGGGATCATTGCGCCATTCCTCCTGCTCCCTCGGTCGGGATGCGCCGCCCCCAACGAAGAGCCAGCCACAAGCCGGCGAGTTCGATCACGCGCACGACCCGGGTCGGGCAATACAATTCCTTGCCGATCCACAGCGGCGTCTGCGGCAATTCATGCGCCTCATGGCGAGCGAGCATCCACTCCAGCGCGTGCGCGACCGCCAGCGCGATGCGGGCGCGCCCTGTCGGCTCTTCGCGCCCATCCATCACGTGCAACGCGAACAGCGCATAGGCGGTTTCCTCAAATGTTGACGCGCGACCCGCGCCCCAGCCGCCGTCGTCGCGCTGCGCCTGCAACAGCGCCGCCAGCGCGCGCTCGTCGCGCCACTGGGGCGCGCCTTGCGCGAGCGCAGCGATTGCATGCGCGGTGGGATACAGCCACGAAACATGCCATTTGTCATTGTCCCATAGACCGTCCGCGTTGCGATTGGCCTCAAGGTAAGCGCTGGTACCGGCGGTGGGCTTTCCCAACAGTCTGAACGCATGCAGGGCGTGGATGTTGGTCGACACCGAGGCATTGCGCTCGCCGGGGAAGGTAACGAACAGCCCGCCGATTTCGAAGTGGCGCAACGCGTTGGCAGCCGGGTTGCGTCCTGCTAGGTGCAGGATGCACAACGCAACAGCAGTGTCGTCCGCATCGGCCGCGAAGTGCAAGGCCGGACCCAGACCGCGCACGCCCAGACAGGCATCGAGCTGCGCGACGATCACGCGCACCGCCTCGGCGAGCGCGGGATGCGAAAACAACCCGGCCAGATGCAGAGTGTACAGCGACCAGCATGGCTCGAACACGTTGATCGGCCAGACGCTGGGAACGACACCTTCGATGCCGCTGCGCGCCGCGCGCGATGCGGCCTGAAGATACCTGTCGGCACGCTCGACCTGTGGCGCGCTCGCCTGTGTGAGGGCGTGCGCACGCCACGCGGCGGTTGCCGCCGGGCTGATGCCGATGCTGCCGTCGTCGTCCAGGCATGCCGTGGTCGGCGACGTCCCCCAGGCTTCCCAGGAGTGCAACAACGGATGGCCGCTCGGCAGCGGTCCCACCGTCCCCAACTTAACCAGGCACGCTTGCCGCAACGGCAACAGCGCCGGGTAGCGCGGAAACACCACGTCGCCCACCAAGGATGTGGCCTCGCCGGAGATCTGCGGCAGGATCAGCTCCGCGCCTACCGGCGCGTCTTCCGGCACCGCATCCGCGTAGGGATCCGGCTGGCGCTCGAGGAACCGCGTTGCAGCCTGAACTGCGTCCGCAGCGCCGGGAAGAGGATCGGCACGCCGCAATGCAAGCAACGCCGCCCACGTGGGTACATGGCGGAACAGTGGGAAGTCAGCACTTCCCCACCCGCCATCGGCCTGTTGCTGCGCCATGAGCCACGCGTATCCGTTCTGCCGACCGGTGACGTTGCCGCTGAACTGCAAAACGCGCGCCGTGTCGTAAACGGACGGACTCACGCTGCCGCCATCGCGCGTCTCGTTCAGCAAGTGGCGCAATTCAGAAAGGATCTGTTCGGACAGCGCACTCATGCGGGATGTTCCCTCTGCAGGCAGTTGACGAGAAGCGCGGCGAAGCGCACCTATGCTGGCGGCGGTCCGCGGTGGGCAACCGCTCCGATCTGCGCCGTGGAATCGAACACAATGTAGCATCTAGCGGTGCCGCCGGCCGATCGCAGCGGTACGGCGGCGCCTCCGTGCGGACCGGCGCCAATGCGCACGGCGCGTGCTTGAACAGATACCCTTTTGGCCCGCTGCACGGCCTGCGCCAACCGCTCCGCACGCGGGCGCAGCGAGGTGATGGCTTCCTCGGCCTCTGGCCATAGGCCCGGCACTGACTGGGGCGCTGCATGCAGCTTCGTGATCGGCACGCCGGTTGCTTTCTTCTCCGCCGCATGCTTGCCGGGGGCTTGCCCAGCGTCGCGTCATCCGCTGGCGTGTCATCCTCGACCACCTACAATACAAGGCCGAAACAGGCGCGATAGCGATCCAGTGCGCGGTACAGAGTAAAGCGCGGCATCCTCCGCGACGGCGCATAGCGCGCCAATGCCTATGGACGCGCGCACCGGCAATCCGCCGCACGCCTGCGCGCCCGATCCGCCGAACGGGGAAACGCCAGTTCGGTCGTCGTTTAGCGTGGAACCCTTCTGCATGTTGTTCATCTCCTTCTACCTGACAGAGAATGCCGCGGCGAGCGGCGAGCCGCCGCGGTGCTGCCGGCGTCGCACCGCGCGCGCGCGCCGAGTGCAGCAATGCCGCCCATCGTCGTCGCCGCTGCCTCTTGACACGGGGCAGAGGATCCCAGCTCATGAGAATCCGATGCGGACTGTCATGGACGGATGTGCGGTCGGGTAATAGCGCCGGCCTTTTTCGACGCCGCTCATCAATCGCGGCCGCACCCCGGCCTCCTGCATGGTCAATGCCAAGGCGATGCTGAACTGCACCAGCTCCAGCCATACAAGGTGATAGCCCATGCAGACGTGTGGGCCGGCACCGAACTGCAGCATGTCCACCGGCCGGATCGGCTCCGTGCGTTGCAGCCACCGCCCCAGACGGAACTGATCGGGCGCTTCGTGCAGCAGCGGCGAGGTCGAGAAATGCAGTAGTGGGATGCACAAATGAGTGCCCGAAGGAATGCGCCGCTGGCCGAGTTGTAATTCCTGCATCGCGCGACGCGGTACGAGCGAGGAAGCCGGATGCATTCGTAGCGTCTCCCGAAACAGCGCCTCTGCGACCGGACATTGCGCCAGGTCCTCGTGCCCGGTCGGCACCGCGCCCACGCGTTGCGCCTCTTCGACCAGGGCGTCCCACAGCTCTGGATGCTGCGCCAGCTCGATCACCATCCAGGCTATCGTCGAGGCGGAGGTCTCGTGGCCGGCAAGCAGCAGCAAGCGGATATTGGCGACCAGGACGTCATCGGAGAGCGCGCCATCGCTGCAATCGAAGGCGCTCACCATGTCGTTGATCAACCCGGTGCGCGCGGCGCGCGCGCGCGCGTCCCGGATGAACTGGCGCGACTGCGCGTCGATCCAATCGCGGGCGGCGCGGCCGCGTCGCAAGGGCATCCCCGGCAGGTCGATCGGGGGCGCGACCATCAATTGTAGCAGTTGCCGATACTTGCGATGCCACTCCGACAGGTCTTGGGCGGGGATGCCCATGAGACTGAAGGTGAGTTTGAGCATCAGGTTGCGGGTGTCTGGCAGGATAGCGACTTCACCGCGGTCGCGCCACGCCTTGACCTGAGCCCTAATAATTGGTTCGAACAGCTCGCCAATGCCGGCCTCGGTCAGACCCCTCGGCAGAAACGCCGCTTTTATCCCATCGCGCGCCTGCCGGTGCGCGCTACCGTCCAAAGTGACCAACGTTCCGCCAAGGATGTCGGGCGCGATCTCTTCGATCAGTGCCGAGGACACTTCCTTGTGCCGGAGCAATGCGAGCGCATCTGGATCCAGGCATGTCATCAGGTGTCCGGCCGGGCCGAAGTCCAGCCAGAAGTGGCTGCCTAGGGTCCTTTCCGCGCGCCGCAGCAGGCGCGGCAGATCGCAGACGATGGCGGGAAGATGCCCGACCAGGGGGAAAGCGCCAGGCATGACCGGGATGTCGTCCCGTAGCCGGCGCCAGCGGTTCAGCGGGTTGAGCAGCATGTCCATCACCAATGCGACGCTGCGGCTGCTTCGGCGGCGTCACCGGCCGGCCGAGCCGCGCTGTTGCCACCGTCGGCGTAGGTTGGAACATGCGCCAACATGCCGCCGTCGATGCACACCACCTGGCCGGTGATGAACGCAGCCTCCTCCGAGAGCAGGAACGCGACCAGCGCGGCTACGTCCTCGGGGCGGCCGACGTGCGGCAGGAGCTGGTGCCGGTGTAGATGCCGTTGCATGCACTCGTCCAGCTTGGCGAAGAGACGTTCGGTCATGACAAGACCTGGCGCAACCGCGTTGCAGCGGATCTTCGCGTGTCCGTATTGGGTGGCAAGCGAGGCCGACAGCATGTTCATTGCGGCCTTCGACGCGGCGTATGACGTCAGTGCGGTGTCGCCGCTGAGCCCTTGGCACGATGACATGTTCACGATCGCGCCACCACCACGGCCGATCATTTGTGGGATGGCCTGCCGGCAGCAAAGGAGCGTGCCGCGCAAATTGGTCGCCATGGTCTGGTCCCAGACCGCCACGTCCAGGTCGAGGATCGCGCGGTCGTGCGGAGTCAAATGCATGGCGCTCGCATTGTTCACAAGCACGTCGACCCCACCGAAGCGCCGCTTCGCCGTTTTGAACAGCTCTGCCACCGCCTGCGCATCTGCGATGTCCATGGCCACGGCCAGCGCTTGGCCCGCTTCGGCTGCGATCTGTGCGGTGCAGGCGATGGCAGCGGGGCCATCAATGTCGGCCACCACCACTCTGCCGCCCTCGCGCGCGATGGCGAGGGCGCATGCCTTGCCGATCCCGGCGCCGGCGCCGGTCACCACGGCCACCTTGCCTTTAAATCGTTCCATCATGTTCTCCTGGATTGCGTAGGTCTTTCGCTGCATGTCGCTCAGCGTCTGCCGGAGAGGGCGTAGGGCCGGGGTTGGTGCAATGGTCATCGCCGGCTTCGCTTTCGATCACCCGAATGGCCGCGACCGGGCACTGGCTGGCTGCTAGGCGCACGGCGGCGTGCAGCGCCTGCGGGACCGTCGCCATGCACACTTCCGCCACGCCGTCCGGCTCGCGCTGACGAAAGGTGCCCGGCAGCGTCAACACGCACTGACCAGTGGTTCCGCACAGGTCCTGGTCGACCACGACGCGAACCTCAGCCGCCGCCTGCGCGTGCAGCCGCACCGGCAGCGCGCGGAACGTCCTAAGGAACGCTGAGGGCTCCCGGGTCGGCTGCTCGGCCAAGGCCGACGTGGGGAAGCGAGCCTGGATCTGCGGCAGGCTCTCGGCCAGTTGCACCCTGGCGAGTTGAGCACCTAGGCAGAAGTGGATGCCGTGGCCGAAGCTCAGCATAATCTTTCCGTCGCTCGACATGCCAGGCCTGGTGCCGTAGAACCGCACCGGATCGAAGCGGTCGGGATCAGCGAAAGCGTCCGGGTCGCGATTGCCGGCCGCGATCAGCACGCGCACGTCCGCGTCCTTCGGGATCACCACGCCATGCAGTTCGATGTCGCGCTGGGCGATACGCGGAATGGAGCTGAACATGGCGGGCGCCTCGCAGCGCAGTACTTCTTCTACAAATGCCTCCACCCCTGCGGCGTCTCCCTGCAGCCAGTGCCGCTCCTCGGGGTAGGCCAGCATCGCCAGCACCGCATGGTCGATAGTCGCAGCAGTGGTGGCGAAGCCGCCCAGCAACATGCCCCACAGCATGCTGATCAACTCCGCGTCCGAGAGCGTATCGGCGTCGTCGGTGTGTGCGCCGACCAGTGTCGACACGATGTCGCGGCGGGGATCGGCGCGCTTGCGCAGTATGAGGTCGCCGAAATAGGCCTTCACCCTGGCGCTGGCCACGTCCGCCGCGGCGAGCTGTGGATCGCTGGCGTGCGGGCTCAGGCCTTCTAGAATGGCGCTGACGATCGCTGAGAGCTCGAAAACGTCGTCTTGGGGCATGCCGAACAATTCAGCGAAGACAAGCATGGGCAAGGCCAGTGCGAATTCCCGATGCAGGTCCACCGCCTCTCCTCGCTCCAGTGCGGGCGCCATGCCATCCAGGCGAGCTGCGACGATGCGCGCGATGCTCGGCCGCAGGTTGTCGATCTGGCCCACGGTGAAATCGCGCGAAATCAGCCGGCGCAGACGCGTATGCGTCGGTGGTTCCTTCATGGCTAGCGTAGACGCCAGCAGATTGAGCGACAGGCTGCTCGCCGCACGCGGGAAATAGCGCGCCAGTTCGGATGGCGCCGGCCCCCGAAACGCATCGCCCGTAGCCTTGAACGCCCAGTAGATGTCGGCGTGGCGGCTCAACAGAAAGAGGCCCGACGCCGCGCGGTGCACCGGATCGTGCTCTCGCAACCACCGCATGAACGGGTACGGGTCTTGGATGCATGCTGGCGACGCCAGCTCGGCGAAGGCGTCGTGGCATGCTGCCGTGGTGTCTTGCACGTCCATCTTGATTACCTGTCGAGTGGCTGATCTGACCGGTGCGCGCCAGGCGCCGCCAAATGAGAAGATTGCGATGCCGGGGGGCGTCCGCACCAGAGCACCGGCATCTCCTCGAACCCGCCGGTGATGATCTCCTTGCGCAACTTCAGTTCTTCGGGCGCCACGGCCAGGCGCAACGCGGGAAAGCGCTGGAAGATCGAACCGAATATGGCCTTCAGTTCCAGCCTCGCCAGCGCCGCCCCGATGCAATTGTGCTGCCCGTAGGAGAACGCCAGGTGGGGATTTGCGTCGCGTCCGATGTCGAAGACTTCCGGGTCTTTGAAATGGCACGGATCAAACGAGGTCGCCGGCAGGCCGACCAGTACTTTGCTCTCCGCGGGTATATGCACGCCCGCGATGGTAACGTCGGTCCGGGGATAGCGCATGATGCCGTCCCACCCCGCGCCAGGCGAATACATGCGCAGTATTTCTTCCACCGCCTTGTCAACCAGGGAAGGATCGCGGACCAGGCGTTCGCGCTGTTGCGGATGGCGAAACATGGCCAGCAGGCCGAATTCGATCTGCGCGACGGTGCTCTCGTGCCCCGCCACCAGCACGCCCGCCGCGAGGCCGATCGCCTCTTCCTCGGTCGCTTTGCCCTGGTCGACCGCGGCTAGCAGATCCGTCAGCAGGTTATCGCCCGGATCCTGTCGCTTGCCCCGTATTTTGCCGTGGATGTAGGCGCGGAGCTCTTCCCAGGCCAGGCCGGACGCGCTGCGCGGGCCGCTTTCATGCTGGTGCGTCATCACCTCGTCGGAGAGCCCTGCGAAAAAGGCGTGTTCCTCGAAGGGCACGCCCATCAGCGCGCTGATTACCTTGGCCGGAAGCGGAAAGGAGAGATGGCGTCGCAAGTCTGCGGGCTGGGGCTGAACCGCCAGCGTATCGAACAACTGCACGGTGATCGCCTCGACCTGCTGCGTAAGCAGCTTCACCCTGCTGTTGCTGAAGGCCGGCGCCACGATCGTGCGTAACCGAGCATGCTCGTCCCCTTCGTGCGAGACCAGCCATCCCGGCGAACCGAGAATGACCGAATCGGGGGTGAAATCCGCCGGAGGCATTCCCGCGGGCAGGAATGCCGCGTCAGACAGCACCGCCTTGGCCTCGTCATAGCCTGTCACCCACCAGCATTCGTGCCCGGACGGAAGGCGCACGCGGTGGATCGGACCTTTGGCGCGTAGCGCTAACATCTCGGGCGAGGGCTCGATGTGATCGACCCGCCACATCGGCAGCGTCGGCAAGGATTGTTCGGACATGGTGACGCTTCACTCTTTAAGCCCGGAAGGGGCGGAAGATGATGGGCAGACTGCGGGCAGCAAATGAGTTAAGGCAACGTGTAGACCACGCCCTCTGCGGCGATTGCCAGCGCCAGATCCTCCGGCCGCACGAACGGCGGGGGGAAGACACTTCCCAATTCCAGGCGCGCCAGCGCAGCGCCCAGGCACAGATGCGGCCCCTGGCCGAGCGGCAGGTGCGGGTTTTGCAGCCGGTTGAAATCGAACATGTCGGTATCGCCATAGGTCGGCCGACCGTAGGAATTGGCGCAGCAGGTTCGACCGCACCCGCCCACCGACCCGTCCGCAAACAGAACTTCCAGTCCAGTCCCACACCCCCGGCTTCCCGCCTGGCTCAAGGTCTGCCGCTTTGGCTGTACCGCTCGCGACGTGGGCGATTGTTGTGGGTCGCAAACGAAGAACTCTAGATCGCATCTAACACTCCTCACATTTTCCCGGCACACACAACCGAGCCACTATCATTGCCCAGCAAACCATCGGAACTCACGAGACGCGAACAGCGATGCGCCGCCCGAAGACCATCGCGCTGCGATTGGCGACATACCGTGACCAGAGCAAATCGCGTGCCGAAGTGAATTCGTGGGTTCAGCAGGCATTTCGTAGCAGCGCGTAGTGTCAAGCTCCCGCCATTCAGTCTCAATGCCGACAACCGCGGAGTACATGTCTGACAAAAGACTGCTCTAAGCCGGTCTGCGTCCGATAGTCGGCGACCTGCATGGGATGCCCTCGCGGCGGGCTTTCGTGCAACAATCCGCGCCATCTTCGACGTCGAAGTTGCCCCGCCAGTTTTCGTCCGATGGGCGGGAACGTCGTCGACTGCGCCGAGGCCGCCGCGTTAAAAGCGCCGGCTCTGGGCAAATCAGACTGGACCCGCCTCGACCCTCCGGTAGTAAAGTTTGCGGAGCTTATTTCCGCCAAATGCAAGTTCTGAGCTTGTAGTCATCTCGTTGACGTTGTTCTTAATGTTTCCACCCCCGCGCTTACCGAGACGGTCGAGCTTCTCGATCGGCGTAGGTAGAAAAGGCAACGGGAAACGCTCAAATTTCGAAGCATGTTCTCTTCCGGAAACATGTCATCTAATCAGGAGCGGCGGTCGGCAACAGTCGCCTGAGTCGGAGGTGCTTTCTAAACCAGACGATGCCCAATCCAGAAGCCTCCTGCCGAAGATGAAGCAATCGGGAGACCAATGCAGCATCTCATGGACCGCCGCACCGTGGTGAAGAAAGCGGTCCTCGGTTGCTGGAGGTTGTTGAGTAGTTCCATGACATCGAATTGAGCTTTAGCCTGATGAATTGGGTCAATACCTACACCGCTAACTAAGGGGTGCGCCGTTTACGCCTTAGGTCAAGCTGGGGGACGTTGGACTGCTCTGACCTGCCCCTGCGAATTTCCTCCAGAATTGATTAGAGTCCGGCCCATCAAAGGACGGACGAATGAAGAAGCAGAGATTTACCGAAGAGCAGATAATTGCGGTGCTGAAGGAGCAGGAGGCTGGTGCGAAGGCGGCCGACCTTTGCCGCAAGCACGGATTTCAGAAGCGACGTTTTACAACTGGAAAGCCAAATACGGCGGCCTGGAAGTCTCCGAGGCCAAGCGGCTGAAGGCGCTTGAAGATGAGAATGCCAGGCTGAAGAAGCTGCTCGCCGAGCAGATGTTGGACGCAGCAGCACTCCGCGAGCTTCTTTCAAAAAAATGGTAGGGCCTGTCGCGAAGCGTGACGCCGTCACGCATCTGAAGACCGTCATGGGTCTTTCGGAACGGCGGGCCTGCCAGATCATATCCGCCGACCGCAAGACGATCCGCTATCAGTCGAACCGACCGCCGGAAACCGAGTTGCGAGCGAAGCTGCGCGACCTCGCCAATGAGCGGCGGCGTTTCGGCTACCGGCGACTGTTCGTCCTGCTTCGGCGGGAGGGAGAACCGTCCGGGGTCAATCGCATCTATCGCCTTTATCGGGAGGAGGGTCTCTCTGTCCGCAAGCGCAAAGCCAGACGCCGTGCTGTCCGCACGCGTGCTCCGATTTCTGGTCGAAGCTAAGGCCAATGCCCGATGGTCGCTAGACTTCGTGCACGACCAGTTCGCTTGCGGAAGGAGGTTTCGCGTGCTCAACATCGTCGATGACGTAACGCGCGAATGCCTGGCGGCGATCCCGGACACGTCGATCTCCGGCCGCCGTGTCGCCAGAGAACTGACGACGCTGATCGAACGACGCGGCAAGCCGGGGATGATCGTCTCCGACAACGGCACTGAACTCACCTCGAATGCGATCCTCGCGTGGTCGAAGGATCACAAAGTCGACTGGCACTACATCGCGCCGGGAAAGCCGATGCAGAACGGCTATGCCGAGAGCTTCAATGGTCGGATGCGCGACGAACTGCTCAACGAAAGCCTGTTCTTTGGCCTCAATCATGCCCGAAGCGCCATTGCCGAATGGGCGGACGATCACAATAATTTCCGGCCGCACTAATCGCTCGGATATCAGACCCCGGCAGATTATGCCGGGACCATCGCCGCAACCGGCTCCAACGCTGCGCAAGATGAAGGCTTCGCGTTTCCGCCGGTTGCTCACACCGCGCCACTTGGCGTATTCAAAACCGCCGAGGCTCTAATCGCCGCCGGATGAAAATTCAGTGGCAGGTCAGCTCAGTTTCATCGCGATCATGTTTTTGTGGCTGGTTTGCCTGCCGAGTTCCTGAATGTATCGACCTGTCGCTCTCGCGCGTGGGCCGGAAGGACATAAATAGCAGGCTCAAGAAATAAACGACCTGAAGGAAAACCGAAGCCGCTAGTGTTACGGCGAACGCTTTGAAGATGGAAAGCGACGCGGCGTAGGCCGAAACAGCGCTGGTGCACGTGACCAGTAGCAGGATGCAAAAAAAAGTTCTAAAGGACAAAGCCTTGCTCCCGTTCGTTCGTCCAATACTTGAACTGCGTCGACGCTGACGTTTCGCCCGATTCGTCCACGCTATGAACGTGCATGACTTCGCCGTGAGTGCCATAGGTTGCCAAAAGTTGGGTCAGCGCGAATACGCCAAAGTGACGACTTCTTCTTTCGCGGCTTCCGACTCGGCAAATCCTGTTCGCCAGACTCCGAAGGCCGCCGCCATAGCGAGCAACAAGGCGGCGCCAGTATCTCTCCGGGATACGCAATAAAATCTGCCGCTTCCTATCTATTGCATTTTTGTACGTTCTCCGCTGAGGTCGCGATCGGCTTGTTTGGTGAGACACCTTGGTCATGCACCAAGGTCGCTAATCAGGCAAAATAGATTGATTGGATGCCATCATCCGCGTTTTGAATAACGCTAAAAACGCGGCACCGAAAACGCCTGGGGACCGAGCGCGAACTCGCGACCGCGGCTTTCAGCACACTTTAAGTCAGCCAACAGTGAGCGCGGCTGTTGCCCCGGTTGCGCTAGCCAAATGTCGTGATGCTCGGATGGAACTCGCCGATTGCAAATTTTCTTTCTGCTTTATACGTCGTAAGGGGTGCCTTGATAGAAGCTCCACTCGTTAGCTTCGAGTTCAGGCTCTCGCGTCTGCAGCATGGGAAATGATTTCTAATTCTGCCGGGTATTCGTACAACGTACAGATCTCGTCAAACTTGGAACACGCACCCGTTTGCATAGTTTGCCCAAGGTCGGGATCCGTTCCGCAAATTTGGGACAAATTCGAGCCATACGTGCGGCGACGCCGATGGCCGCCGCGTTCGATTGCTGAACCCGCTTAGTCGACTCGCGGCTGCCGGTATGGTCTAACATCGTCGCGTTCATGTTTGGCCCGGAGTTGGTATGGGGGCTGGCCGGAATAAAAACACGCCCATTAAAATATCTCAATAGAATCAACTGGCTGGGCGACATCGGAGCGACGCGTCCGGAGCCTGGCTTGAATTGAACCGAACCGAATTGGCGCAGGACCATTTACACAGCACGCTGAAATCTGCATATTGCCGCGCGTTGTCGCTATCCCAAGTTGATGCACGAGTCGCTTTCGCTCCCGTCAAAAGCAGCTGGGCACGAGCTCTTTTCAAGAATTTAGAAGGCAAGGATATGGAAAATTTTGTGTATCTGTTGGAGCCAGAAAGTGCGATCTTTCGCGCCGCTGAGCTCCCTGATCGCAACAGCATTGCATCGATCGCCGGTTTAATTGGCAGTGATCTTATTCAGATGATCCGCTTCGACGACATGCACTCGCTATTTGTTGGCGAAGAAGCTTTGCGAGTTGGGTTAACCGCCTTTACGATCTTTGACGGGTACCCGATCCCTCTTGCCGGGCAGATAGCGCTTTTGGGAGGCGATGGTAGTAAACCTTATCGTTCGCCGTCAATAACGATGACGGAAGCCGCGCGACGTTTTGAATGTTGCCGGCCGGTGCTTGATCCTGTGTTTGTTCCGATGGACCGAGTGGCGAACAAGGGCCTCATCGTTGCGGGCGCACTGGAAGGCCTGCAAGTGCGTATTGATCGCCGCTCCCCGGTGCTCCTATGAGCGCAATGACGAATGATAGGATCCAGGAGAATGAACTCTATCGCGCCGATTCGCTGAGAGTCCGCGAGCGTGGCGACATGGGCTCGAGAAACGGAAAGCTGACGCCTCAAAGCGGCGTTTACTACGTTGCCGAAGGCCTCCCGTTCAACTGGACAAAGGTCAACACTGAAGGTCGGAAGACGTTCAGTGCCGGTCTCCAACTACTCTGAGGACTATCGAAGAGACATATGATAACTCTATCGGCGGCTAACACGTCGTTGCGCAGCAATTGATCTTTGATCTTCCCTCAGATTGCTACACTCAGACTGCTCGATCGGCGCCGCAGATTGAAAGCCTGCGTTTGTCCGTTTGGCGATAACTGGGAGGCGGGATCGCCTCCCCGCTGCACGGGCGATCGAGTGATTGAAAAGCCGGCTTCAACTGTCACTTGCTCAAGCTGGCACAACCTTTGAATGCTCGCCTTGCGGGGATCAAAGCAGCCAACTGAATTCGATTATTGGAGAAAGCGACGAAGCGCATGCCAAATGTGCATCACATCGGGGTCTCGACGGTGGCGGTGCCAGCTGCGGACGCCGCACGTCAAACCGGCATAGCCGTCGACCACTGCGACGATTGCCAAACACGCTATTTCAGCCGACCATGCCAGATGGGTCTCAAGTTATATTTTGATGACTATGTGCTCTTCCGCGTTTTTTCGCGCGCACTTGAAGAAATTGAGATGGGGATTGCCACCGCGACCGAGGCAACCGGCCTTTCGCTTAGGGAGCTGCGGGATATACCAGCCCGCAGTTTCCCGGCAAGGCTTATCCGCGCTTTTGCCCTGCAAGAGGCGAGTGATTGCGTGCCTGATGCGGAGGAGCAACTGTTGCGCGATATGCTCCTAGGGCATGTGCGGCCAGGCGACCCTGAGGGCGTGCGTTTTGCTAAGATCATTGCGCGACGTTCCATGCGCGAAGACCACCTCTGGCGGGATCTCGGCTTGCTTGACAAAGCCGAACTTAGGAGATTGCTGTTCGCGCATTTTCCGGCGCTGGTGGCAGGCAACACCAACAACATGAGGTGGAAGAAGTATTTTTACCGCAAGATTTGCGAAGCTGAAGGCTTTTCCCTTTGTAGCGCTCCCAGCTGCAAGGAATGCGGCGATTTTAATGAATGCTTTCTCCCTGAGGAAAGCGGAAGTCTTTCTGGAGCGGCAGAGTTCGTCGGGCGCGAGATCTTGAAAACGTGAAGGCCACAGATGCAACTTGGCGGGCTTGTCCGGCGACGTTGAACCGATACGGGGGATTATTGCTCCCGATATTACGACTGTGCGGGCACGCGCAAATGCCACTTTCCTAAAGATGAGCGGTGATGTCGTCGTCGGATAATGATCATCGGTCAATTCTGATAGCACCTACTAAAATTGCCTTAAGCTCTTCGCCGTATTCGACTACGCGATCCACAATTTGTCGGAGCTGAGCGTATGGCCGGAAAAAAGCGTCCGCGACTAGCGCTTTAACTTGATAGCTTGCTCACGATCTTTGCTGTAGCCTTCGAGCATTTCCTCAGAATCTGGCCCGCTGACGATCGAAACCGGCTCCGTTGTCAATCTCAGCCAATGGCGAAACAATCCGGGCCTGCAAGACTGCAGCTGCCAAGCTGTCGGCATTCCCCCTATTTGTTCATGGAGACAGCATAACAGCGAGTTTGTTGTAAGCGACAATCTCTACTGTGCCTTCATATGCGTTCTGCTGATCATCCGGCCTTGATTCGACGCGTGGTGCGAAGCCGATCGGCCGTCAAGACGGTACCGATCTGCTTGGCTCTACGACTTGCCACACTACTTCTGTCCCTCGCCTGAGATGTAAGGATACGGACGAGATTTGTTGATCTTTGACGCAAGCGATTTCCAACCGACAAGACCTCGCAGCCGCTTCGTCCAGTTTGGCGGTTTCGAGACAAGAGTTTGTCGATCCCGCCTTCGAAAGTTCGGAACTAAATAGCTGAAGATCAGCAAAACAGCTGTTTTATATGCTGCTGCCCACATGGCACGGGTTTTGAAGATTGCCATGCGAGGCGGCGCGAGCTGCCTGCCTTTTACTCAGCGATGGATGGAACGAAAGAAGGAAGGCGATATGTCAGATTTGCGTCAAATCGCATTTTACGGCAAAGGGGGGATCGGCAAGTCCACCACCTCCCAAAATACGCTCGCAGCGCTTGTCGACCTCGGGCAGAAGATCCTGATCGTCGGATGCGACCCGAAAGCCGACTCCACCCGGCTGATCCTGAACGCCAAAGCACAGGACACGGTTCTGCATCTGGCAGCGCAGGAAGGTTCGGTGGAAGACCTTGAGCTCGAGGACGTGCTCAAGGCCGGCTACAAAGGCATCAAGTGCGTGGAGTCCGGCGGTCCGGAACCGGGCGTCGGCTGCGCCGGGCGCGGCGTCATCACCTCGATCAATTTCCTTGAAGAGAACGGTGCATATGACGATGTCGACTACGTCTCCTATGACGTGCTCGGCGATGTGGTGTGCGGTGGCTTTGCGATGCCGATCCGTGAGAACAAGGCCCAGGAGATCTACATCGTGATGTCCGGCGAGATGATGGCGCTCTATGCCGCCAACAACATCGCCAAGGGCATCCTGAAATATGCCCATTCCGGCGGCGTGCGGCTCGGCGGCCTGATCTGTAACGAGCGCCAGACGGACCGCGAGCTCGACCTCTCCGAGGCGCTGGCTGCCAGGCTCAATTCCAAGCTCATCCACTTTGTGCCGCGTGACAACATCGTCCAGCACGCCGAGCTCAGGAAGATGACGGTGATCCAGTACGCGCCGGACTCCAAGCAGGCCGGGGAATATCGGGCGCTAGCCGAGAAGATCCATGCCAATTCGGGCCAAGGGACCATTCCGACCCCGATTACCATGGAAGAGCTCGAAGACATGCTGCTCGACTTCGGCATCATGAAGAGCGACGAGCAGATGCTGGCCGAACTACAGGCCAAGGAGTCAGCGGTGGTTGCGGCTCAATAACTGCCGCTGTCGACAGGACGCGCTGGCCCTTGCGCCAGCGCGTCCTTCCAAGAAAGCCGCTTCGGCGACGACGACCTAACCCGAACCTTGAAAGGGGGCAGGGGCCCATGAGCCTTGATTACGAGAATGACAGCGTTTTGCATGAACAGCTCATTGCGGAAGTGTTAGCGCAATATCCAGACAAGGCGGCGAAGCGCCGCAAGAAGCACCTCAGCGTCGCAACGAGCGGCGACGAGCCTGGCGATGAGCCGAAGGCCCTTTCCGAATGCGACGTCAAATCGAACATCAAGTCCATTCCGGGCGTGGCATGTGCCCAATAGGACCACGCTTTCGAAGGAAAAAAACGTGTCAAATATTGTATGTGAACGTGACACGGACTGCAGGCGAAAGTCTTTGCGCGCACCGTCGTCGATTTTCGTTCCGAACACAAATAGCGGGGCGCAGTTGCCTTGGTATACTATCTACCCAACAATACAGGAGTTTTCTCCAGAAATCGGCGCCCACACTTATGAGCAATGGCTGAGAAGCCAGGGAACTGATGACGCTGTCTCGCTCTATCTCCACATTCCATTCTGCCGCTCGATGTGCTGGTATTGTGGTTTTCCGACTAGCATCACTCGTCGGGACACTTTGATAACCGATTATCTAGCAATGCTGCGCGAGGAAATCCGCCTGGTCGCCGAGCAAGTGCCGCAGGCACTCTCCGTGGGTGACGTGCACTTTGGCGGCGGATCCCCGACCATTATGCCATCGGCAGACTTCCTGTCGCTAATGGAACTCCTGCGCGGCCGTTTTGCGCTTGAGCGAGGTGCAACCATTGCCGTTGAGGTCGACCCGCGCACGTTCACCACCGATATGGCCGAAGCCCTAGAAAGAACCGGTGTGAATCGCGCAAGCGTCGGTGTGCAGAGCTTCGATCCCGTCGTACAAAAAGCGATCAACCGGATTCAGAGCGAGGCGCAAGTGATGACCGCCGTCGAAAACCTCCGCCTGTATGGGGTCAGGCGTATCAATTTCGACTTGATGTTCGGTTTGCCGAACCAAACCGTCCAGTCCTGTCTCGAGAGCGCTATGTTAGCTATTGCGATGCGTCCCGACCGCCTCGCGGTTTTCGGTTATTCCCACGTTCCATCTTTTCGAAAAAATCAGCGCTTGATTGACACAGCAGCACTGCCCGATATAGCCGCGCGAGCTGAGCAGGCCTCAGCCATGGCCGATACGTTAGTTGCAGCAGGCTATCTGCAAATTGGTCTCGACCATTTTGCTTTGCCGGATGACGAGCTTGCAATAGCACAGAGAGCTGGTCGTCTGCGCCGAAATTCGCTTGGTTACTCTGCCGAAACCTGCTCAACTGTCATCGGTTTGGGCGCGTCCGCCATTGGTCGTTGCGGCGACGGTTACGTTCAAAACGATCTCACGCAAAGCTGTTATAACCGGCACATAGCATCCGGCCGCTTGGCGATCTCAAGGGGCTACCGTTTAGCTACCGAGGATCGCGTAAGAGCTGCAATCATCGAACAGCTCATGTGCTACGTGGAGGCGGACATATCAGCAATCTGTACGGCTCAGGGATTTGATCAGACCCATCTAGTGAGTTCAGCTAAGCAGCTAGAGATTCTGGCTGAGGATGGGATCGTTGAGTTTGACAACGGTTTAGTCAGTGTGCGGCACGAACGTCGCTCTGCCCTTCGCCATGTCGCTGCCGCGTTCGATGCTTATCTTGGCCGCCAGCCGATCTAGACTGGCAAACGGAGGACCTTGGAGTGATCACTTAATCGAGCTCGAGTTCGTCGAGATGTTAGGCAGGAGGCAAGCCCCCAATTGCTCGATTTTAAATCGATCGCTGAATTCGCAGTCCATGGCATGTGTCGGTCTCGATCGCGTCACAGTTCAGCTCTCGCCACTGGCAAAGAAATCCGCCGTCAAATATCGTGAAAGGTCTGGCGCAGCACGGCTTCACCGGCTCGGTTGCGCGCGCCAACTTGAAGCAGGCGACACCTTCGTTCAAAACGGACCAGACGCCCGGACAGTTCAGCTTGACGCCACCAATGCGGCTTCGATTGCGCAGGCGGCGGAGACGCGCATCCAGGAAACCTGCGGCAGGCTCGATGTTCACGGTGGCGATCGAGCGCGGTTAAATGCCTAGAACATGGCCTAAACACTCTTGTCGTTGATCTCGACGAAATGGGACCGTGTTCGGACCCCAATTATTTGTCCTTGCCGTACACAGGTGATGCTGCCGTTGGCTCCACTACATGCCCAGGGCGACAGGTTGTTGCACTGCGACAGGTCACCGTTCAAACCGCTCCAGCATTGTTCTCAACTGCGCGTTTTGCAGCCTTAGCTTTCTGGCTAGCTGCCTCCTGAGCACCCTGATGTCTTCGTCGAGGCTCATCTGGTCCGCAGTGTGAACTGCCGGGGCAGCGTTTGCAATCGCGGCTGATGCCTTCTTACGCGGGGCGACCTCGAGAGTTCGCTCGAGCCTCGTAGCATCGTGCCCAGCGGCGATGTCGGTACTAAGCCCGCCGAATGGAGGTGGATCGGCCGCCTCAACGTTTTTGGCATCTTGGCCTTCGACCTGATCGTGGCCACCGATTCCGACTTCCTTAGAAACAACAAACTCGGTGGAAATTGCAGGAGAATGGCCGTGACGGGGAGGCCCCTCGCTTGCCGGTCGAACGGCGCTTATCAGGCTCTTCTCGGCAGGCGTTTCGGTCGGACCGGCAATGGCCAATGTGTCCGGCGTAACCTTCTGGTCCGAGCCGTTTTCTCGCTTTTGTTCGCGACCCGGTGAGATCAGTCGGGCAAGAAGTTTCCAGGGAGACGCCATCTATCCGACCTCGCGTTTTATCCCGCAAGCAGGCAGTGAGTTTGGGGTCCGGCAACAGCATTACCGTTGCCGAATTGTTTGTCTCGATAAGAATGTAGATCCGGTCGCTTATTGACCGGCTGCTTATATCAATCGAGCTTGAGCCGTTTGCGCAGATCTTCATTTTCAGCGCGAAGTTTTCCAGCAAGAAGCTTGCGCAGCCGCTGATTTTCCTCTTCCAACTGCAAAAGGTCTGCCATTTCATCGCTCGCCGTCATCGGGGCAGCCGGCGCTGCCTGCACAGCCTTTGGAGCACGGCGCACAGGTGCGCGTTTGGCGCTCGCCGTGGCTTCGATAGCCTTTGTCTTGCGCCCTCTCCTCTTCACACCACCGTCCCCGGCCAGCGCAGCTGCCGGCTCTGCCGTAGCGTCAGCTAACGCGGTCTCGAGTGCCGCGACTTTTTTGGCGCGCGGTTTGCGCTGTTTCTTCGGCGCATTAGGCGTTTCGACAACGGTCTGTCCATCGACCTTGGTTGTCGTATTAGTCTCGTCGGCCATGCTCATCTCCTGTGTATCTGATGCAGTTGTCGACGGCCCGAGAGGCGCTGTCAACAACTGCTCGGCCTGATCTTGTTCCGGCAAAGACATTTCGCTGTCGGGTTTGCCACTCTGAGAGCTACCTGACAGAAAAGGCAATGCCTCTTCCTCTAGATCGCGCGCGACTGACTTTAGATCCACATTGCCCCAGATCGAGTTCGATCTGGCATCAAGTTTTCGCCTGCCGTTCTTGTACTCGACGGCAAAACTGCGTTGCACTTTTTTCAATATAAGAGGCCTTGGAGAATCCACGGGGTGGCTGATGTTATGCTGGAACAGCACGAATAGCGCCTACCGGACTACCAGTCTATACCCACGGTCTAGCCTGAGGCCAATTTTTTAGCGCCGCATTATTTTTTGGAGTTACCGCGGCCTCTGCCGATTTATCGTCCCGGTCCCTAAAGTGGTGAAGGAGCCGCGCACCAACCCAGGCTTCTCCTTCGTCGGCTGGCGCTTCAAAGACCAGATGCTGCGCACTTACGCCGGGGAAAATGTTGAAGCGCTTGGCCCACGTTTCGCGGCACTCGCAGCGGCGGTGCTGACCAAGACCGAACGCAGTTTCCTTGCAGCTAGCGCCGCCATTAGGCTCATTGATGTGCCGAGACGAACATGCGGCTTGGCTTTGTCGGCTGAAACAAGAGTAGCGAAGGAGTGTTGCTTTTATGACAAGACACGAGGAGTTTGTCGGTCGAATGTCACAGGCGGATCTGCCTTGCACACGGCCGCCATAGAGAGAAGGATGGGGTCGCCGCTCGCTTCACTGCTGAGTCACGCCATCGTTTTCGTGAATGCATTCCATCCAAACAATCGATTTTACTGATCGAAACGGTTGCCATTAGAAGACGCTGAAGAAGCGTTTTGTAAAAGCCGTAATTCGGAGTTCTTAAAATGGGTCCTCGGGTGCCGTGGAGACTGTGCTGGGAAAACGAGATGAGGCAGTCGGTCTGCTGCCTGGTCTCGATCGTTATCTTGCGCTCGACGTGATCGGGTAGAATCTTGGTCGTTGCTTCTCGACGTTTCAGTGGGCTCTCACGGGACGCACTTTTGCCCCGGTCGATGCCGCCTCCTATTCGTCTTCACCGCGCGCTGGTCATCTTTCTACTGCTTCCCCTTCTAGCGTTTGTTGCAGATCGGTTCTCACGCCGTGGGCGCCGTTCGACGTGATTATCAATGGCGGCCCCACCGCGTGGGAGCTGAGTTCGGTACTGGCGCATATGCGAATGACGGAGGCCGGCGGCGGAATTCTGTGTGCTATGCCTCGGAGCCAACGCAGGCGCACTCGCCGCTGCAAGGATACGGTCTGCGACCTTTGCAGCGACCACCAAACGTCGTTGTGGCTGTCGGGCGGAAAGATGAAGGACTGGGTAATGTGGATACGTTACGCGGCGTTACTGCCGCAAATGCTTCGGTCTGGGGCTCTGTTAGCGCCGATTGTCGGCAATCTCACCGATCCGGTCACGATCTGATTTCGGCTTCGACCCGTGAGCTCTAGCTGCACTGTCAAGCGCCACCCTATGAAACTGCGAAAGCCGGTGGCCAGACCAGAGCGACCTACCTTTCGAAACGAACTGGAGAGCAACATGCTGTGTCTAGGGCTCAGTGGCGGTCTAAGCAGAGTCTACGAAAATTCGTTCGATCTACCGAACACCTTTATGCACGATGGGGCTGCGGTTCTCGTTCGCGACGGGCGAGTGATAGCGGCGGTCGAGGAGGAGCGCCTTAACCGGATCAAGCACTCCAACAAGTTACCAACGCGTTCGATTCAATATTGCCTCGCATCTGCAGGTGTTCACCTGAGCGACATCGACCGCATCGCGTATTATGCGACCGAGGCCTATTGCAACGCTGTGCTCGAGCGCGTGCGCCTCTCTCACCCAAGTACCCCAATACCGGACGCGAGACTGTTGTTGTGCGGATTACTCGGGCAAGAATTTGGTGCCGAAATTGATCCCTCACGTGTGTCGTTCGTGAGCCACCATATGTCGCACGCGGTGAGCTCGTTTTTCATGTCGGGCTTCGAGCGAAGTTTGGTCCTCTCAATTGACGGCGGTGGAGACTTTCTTTCGGGGCTTTTGGCGATTGGTTCCAGCACGGAGATTGAGCCACTCGTGACATTTCCGGAGAATGATTCTCTAGGGCTGCTATACTTGGAAACGATCCGCTACCTAGGTTATGGCGCGTTCGATGAATATAAGATCATGGGTCTGGCACCTTACGGCAATCCCGCTTCGTACCGCGAGATCTTCGAACAATTTTACGAACTCCTAGACGACGGTGGTTATCGGGTCCATCTCGACCGAGTTGGTCCTACGTTGCTCAGTAACATTCAAATACGCCAGAAAGGCATGCCGTTCACGCAGCAGCATAAAGATGTGAGTGCTTCACTGCAGGAAGCACTGGAACGGATCGTGTTCCACGTCCTACGGCATTACACCAAGGTTACGGGCATCGAACGACTGTGTTTGGCCGGAGGAGTGGCTCACAACTGCACTTTGAATGGCAAGCTGCTGTACTCGGGGATGTTTGACGACATCTTCGTGCAACCGGCTGCCCATGACGCTGGCTGCGCACTAGGCGCCGCATTGATGGCGTCTCATGATCTGGGGCATCCGGCACCTCGTGAGCGTTTGCAAAACGTCTATTGGGGACCCGACCTGGAGAGCGAAGGAAGCGTGGAGGAGGAACTTTTTGCTTGGGGCCAGCATCTCGAAATTGAACGGAGTGATGACGTGACAGGCAAAGCAGCCGAATGGATTGCGGATGGCGCCGTGATCGCCTGGGTGCAGGGGCGTTCGGAGTTCGGTCCACGGGCGCTAGGCAACCGGAGTATTCTTGCTGATCCGAGGCCGGCGTCAAACAAGGATCGAATTAATATGATGGTCAAGAAGCGGGAAGGCTACCGCCCATTTGCTCCCTCGGTATTGGAGGAGGACGCCGTGGAATTTTTTGATCTGCCAGGTACCTTGCGCAAATTTCCTTTTATGAATTTCGTAGTGTCTGTGCGCGAACCCAAGCGTAGTTCGCTAGGCGCCATCACGCACGTAGATGGTACGGCTCGTTTGCAGACAGTGTCACGCGAGACAAATCCCGCATATTGGGAGCTAATCAATGCTTTCGGGAAGCGAACCGGCGTTCCGATCTTGCTCAACACGTCGTTTAACAACAACGCCGAGCCGGTAGTGGATTCGGTTAGGGATGCCGTAACGACTTTTTTGACGACCGACCTGGATGCACTTGTGATCGGTCCATTTCTCGTCAAGAAGCGAATCTCAACGATGGAGGAGTGGAATAAACTAGCAGTTTCCTTGCCACCTTACGCAAGTCTCCATCAGGCGCGTGCATATTCCACCCTGGATCGGCAAGAGACTGTATGTGAGATCCGCACAGGCGCCTCCAGCCTGCAGGCCGTGCGTATTTCACCGGAGTTGTTTGAACAGCTAATTAGGATTGAGGGAGAAGCCCTGGTTGGCGACATTTTGGATGGAATCGCGCCTGTTTCAGGTAGTCGTGAGACTTTCCTAAATGAACTTCGGCAGATTTGGGAGCAGCGTTGCATATGCTTAAGCCCGGTACGTGGCCGCAAATCACAGGTATCCGTCCCCGCTGAGGCCTCGGTGACTAGTGGGCTTTCAGCATAGCTTGGGGTCGCGTCGTTACGCCAAACAAACTCGCGAATAGCAAAGCCCGCGACCGACAATGCGCCGTGCCCACCTAATCGCACGGCGACGCGTCAACAACCATGTCGAAAGAAGGGCCAAATGGCTCGGTATTTCAGTGATATCCTGTCCGAGCTCGTTCAGCAGGGGCACTTCGAAAAGTTAAGGAGACTGTGATGGATCCGGTGTGTGAGTTAAACGTACATCGACAGATCGTTTCGCTTCTCGATAAGCCTAACCCTGTAATCTTTGACATTGGGTGCAATGACGGAAGCGATGCTCAACGCTTTCTGCGCCTTCTTCCGAGCGCCCAGCTCTATTGCTTTGAGCCAGACCCCAGAGCCGCTGCACGCTTCAAGGAGAAAATGGGTTCTGATCGGGATCGGATGAGGCTATCCGAGGTTGCGATCAGCGACCGAAACGGGATGATCGAGTTTCATCCCAGCAATGGCAATGACAGCGCTAAGGAATGGGATCTCTCGGGCTCGATACGCCGTCCCAAGAACCATCTTTCTGAGTACGAGTGGGTTCGGTTTGACCCTCCGATTTCGGTTGAGACTAGGTCCTGTTGACAAAGTGGATTCCCAAATCAGCCTAGGCGTGATTCAAGACTGCTTTTTAGGAAGCAGCTATGGCACGAGGCGATTTGAGTGATGAGGAATGGCGGATTGTCGAACCGCTATTGCCGACCGAGCGTGGTCGCAAGTCTCGGCCATCCCACGACAACCGCCGCTTTTTTAACGGGATGCTCCATGTTCTGCGCGTCGGCTGTCCGTGGCGCGATATGCACGAGCGATATGGAAAGTGGAATTCGGTCTATGTTCGTTTCCGCCGCTGGGCCGAACAAGGTGTTTGGGACGCACTTCTGGAAACGCTTGTCGAACTTGGATTGACCGATGACTGGCAACATATGATTGACAGCACCACGGTTCGCGGCCATTCGCAGGCTGCGGGCGCTAAAGGGGGACTTATAAGGAGGGTTTTGGTCGATCACGCGGCGGCTTTACGACAAAAGTCCATGCCCGCGCAGACGGTCAGGGACGTCCTCTCGGCTTTGTCCTGACAGGTGGCGAGGCTTCTAATTATAGCTAGCGCCGTTCCAGCGCTTCTTACCATACCCGTTGGCAAACCTAAATCATTCCTTGCTGACAAGGGCTACGACGGCGACTCCGCCCGCGAAGAGTTGCTGATCCACGGCATTCGGCCCGTGATTCCGCCAAAAGCGAACCGGAAAGACCCGCCTTCCTGCGACTTCAAAGTTTATAAAGACCGCAACCGCATCGAACGAATGTTCAACCGGCTCAAACAGCTCCGACGGATTGCCACCCGTTACGACAAGACCCGAACTTCCTTCGAAGCGTTCCTTTTGCTGGCCGCCGCAAAAATCTGGCTGCCGCACTTCATGGAACGCCTTTAGCCCAGCAATGGCTCAAATCGCCTGTAAGCCCACCATCGCCTATCAACCGGAACCTTCGGTCCATCCGATGGTGGGGATGTGAAGACAGTCATTATTGTTTCATAACCGAAATCCGAGATGACCTCGGATGCGACTACCTCCATGCGTTCGCGGTCATCATCGCTGAAATCGGGATCGACCAAGAATTCGAGGACAATCTCGTTGCCACTCCAGCCACACGTAACGGCGGCGAGCGTCGATGATACGGCCCCGAGCAAGGCGCGTTGCACACTAAGTCGAAGTCGTATTTCCCGATCAGCTCCAGACATCAAATCCTCCGTTAGGAGCCATCTTATCGCATTATCACTGCTGACTTTGTCAACAGGACCTAGGAGTGGAGGGTGACGTTTTGCTTAAAAACACAAGCCTATAGCCGGTTCCCTTTTTGGGATTCAAGAACCGCGCCGAGTTTGCCGGAGGCTTCAACTCATGAGAGATTGGAGCCGATATGAGCAAGACAACGAACAAATTCTCGCCTGAAGTCCGTGAGCGTGCCATCCGCATGGTGCTGGATCACGAAGCCGAGCACCCCGCGCGGTGGGCTGCCGTTTCATCTATCGCGGCCAAGATCGGCTGCTCGCCGGCCACGCACGCTGCACGAATGGGTGAAGAAGACCGAGGTCGATAGCGGTAAGCGAGCAGGCCGGCCGAACGATGTCGCCGAGAATATGAATGCTCTTGAGCGGGAGAGCCGCGAGCTTCGTCAGGCCAACGAGATTCTGCGCAAAGCGTCGGCGTATTTTGCCCAGGCGAAACCTGCCACCGGAAAAGACGCTCGACAGCTTTGATTTTGATGCAGTCCCTATGGTCTCCAAGGCCCAGGTCATGGCCATTGCCGCTGCGACAGCTGGGTCGCGAAAGGTGCCAATATCCTCATGTTCGGTCCGCCGGGCGGCGGAAAGAGCCATCTCGCCGCGGCCCTCGACCTCGCGCTGATCGAGAACGGTTGGCGGGTGCTGTTCACTCGCACGACCGACCTCGTCCAGAAACTGCAGGTCGCACGGCGTGAACTCCAGATCGAATCCGCCGTCGCAAAGCTCGACAAGTTCGATCTGCTTATCCTCGACGACCTGGCCTACGTCACCAGGACCAGGCCGAAACCCGCGTGCTCTTCGAACTCATCTCCCAAGATATGAGCGGCGGTCCATCATCATCACCGCCAATCAGCCCTTTGGAGAATGGAACCTCGTCTTTCCGGACCCGGCCATGACGCTTGCCGCGGTAGACCGACTTGTTCATCACGCTACGATCATTCGAAATGAACGTCGAAAGCTAATGGCGACGTTCCGCGATGGAAGCTAAACGTGGTCGACCCAGCCGGCTTGCGGCCATTACCTCTATCTCATTGCAAACGATGACACTGAAACGTCAGGAATCCGGTCTTCTCCATACAAGGCAGCCGATCGAACAAAATGTCGTAGCCTGACGGGAGACGCAGGGGTGTCCCTCCCGCACGCGGCGCCCTTTGCTATCCCGGATGAAGGGGATGGCGGCAACGACATGCGCAAGCCCACTGAGGATAGAAGGACTGGGTGAAAAGGCGCCCCTGAAAACAGTGGGTTTGGCGACACTTGTTGGCTCGGGCAGGCAAGACGTCGTCTACATGCATCAAATGGATGACTCGCATTTAAACAATAGATTTCACCAATTTTCGCGGATGCTCCATAGACGGCCGTCTCCACTCCACCGGGTATGATCCGTTGAAAGGCTCTCAACCAATCCAACAACGCCTGTAGCCCCGAAGCACTGGCGGCGGGAATGGCATCAATCCTACCTGGTATCGCCTGGCCTTAGTCGAAGAAAGGAAACGTCTCATGAAGGTTATTGGTTACTACGTCATCGTTGCAGCGTTGCTCGCATTGACATTGCGGGCCGGGCCGTCACTTGCAGCAGATGATCGTAACCAAGATTGTGGCCCGGCGGCAAGTGACCCCCGCGCAAACCTGAATGGTGCTGACAAAGCCCATTCAGCGGAGCACACTCAAGACTTCAATTGCCAAGATACTCCTGCCGAAGAAGGTGAGTGCTACGAGTGCGTCTTACCCCCCGAAGTACATATTGAAGGCGCCGAAGTGATCGACGTCGCAGACCGAAACCTTTATCCGCGGAAAACACTGCTACTCGCCAGAATGATCAGGCACCACTGAATCGTGTCGGTTGAAGGTAGCAGTAAGACCATCAAAGCCACGGCGGCTGGAACATCGATACTTTCTCAATTTTAGGCGACCCTTTGCTTGCTGATCTCTCGTGGCGGCGCACACTGCGAGACCAAGCCTTTTCACCTTTTATCTCGCCACCTCGCTATGGATGAAGACATGCGGTTCAAGGGCCTTGATCTGAATCTCCTCGTCGCACTCGACGCCTTGATGACCGAGCGTAATCTCACGGCGGCAGCGCGCAGCATCAACTTGAGCCAACCGGCCATGAGCGCGGCCGTCGGCAGGTTACGCACCTATTTCAATGACGACCTTTTTACCATGGTCGGTCGCGAACTCGTTCCAACCCCGCGTGCGGAGCGGCTCGCGCCTTCGGTCCGCGAGGCTCTGCTTCACATCCAGGTTTCGATCATATCCTGGGATCCGTTTTGCCCTGCTCAATCGGATCGCTGCTTCAGAGTCATTCTTTCCGATTACGCCGCACTCGTTTTTTTTGAAAAGGTCGTGACGCGTGTCGCCCGAGAAGCGCCCGCCGTCAGCTTCGAGTTGCTGCCGATCGCCGATAACTACGATGATTACTTGCGGCGCGGTGACGCCGATTTTCTCATCTTTCCGGAATTGCTCATGTCGCGCGCACATCCTAAGGTGGCGTTATTCGAGGAGACCCTCGTGTGCGTGGGCTGCCGCTCGAACAAGCTACTCTCGGAGCAACTTACACTCGAGAGGTATATGTCGATGGGGCACGTTGTGGTGAAGTTTGGGAACGCTGCTTCCATCGAGGAATGGTGTTTGCTTGGGCACGGGCTTAAGAGACATGTCGAAGTAGTCGTGCAGGGCTTCAGCATGGTTCCGTTCATGCTTTCAGGGACCGAGCGCATAGCGACAATGCCCTTACGCCTGGTCAAGCAGCTCGAAAAGACAATACCCCTGCGGATCGCTGACCTTCCGCTACCTTTGCCCGCGTTCACACAGGCCCTCCAATGGCCCGCGCTTCACAATAGTGATCAGGCAAGCCTCTGGATGCGGGACGTGCTATGCCAGGAAGCATCCCGCATGCCTTCGCCCCATGAGGTAATGAGACGTCTCAGGATTTCCTAGCATTCTTTCGTGGTTTTGTCGTTCGGCGTGATTCATGGCGTCGGAATGAGGAGCCTCTTTGAAACGCCGCCGCTACAGTCTCACGGATGATCGATGATCCTGTCGCCGCTGGCCCAACAGCCGCGCTGACTGACGACCAAGTATGGAGGAACTGGACAGATGCTCTCCTACGCCCGCCGTTCAGCCGACCAATGAAACAACCTCCTCGACAGTTTGTCGACGACGCAAGTCGAAGGTTCACGCAGCTCCAATCGACATTAGCAAGGAGCGGCAAACCAACCCCTAATATGGGACGGGTTCACCACATCCGAGCCGTGGCGCCAGATTGCCCTCCGGTAATACCTCAACGTCTTTATTTTTGCGGCAGAACATTCTCACTGCCCTTTTCCACCTGATCGATCACGAGCAGCTTTACCGGCTCGGTGCCGTTGTTCGCCCCTTTATGCCATATGCCCCAGGACTCGACGATAAAATCCCCTGCCGTGAAAATGCTTTCTTTCCCAGATTCTGTATTGGTGACCGTGATCTCCCCCGAAAGCACATAGCCATAGCGCTGATAGCGATGCTGATGAATTGGTAACGTCGCACCGGGCGCAATCTCATAAATCGAAGCGATGACCTCGACATCCTTCCGTGGAACGATGATGGGCTGACCGGCAATCGTACGATCGGTCCTTAAGATAAGCGTAGCCGCGACCGCTTTGTTTTCGAACGCGTTCGCGGGACACGCCAGAGCAAAGAGCGCCGTAGCGATTGAGATGACCTTCATTTGCTTTTCTCCTGATACACGCCGGATCTTCCTGAAGGGTGTTTGCTTCCGAGTTCGGCCAGTTGCAGAGCGAAAAACCTGCATCGTCTCGCCGGCGCCGACATGGGTTCGTTTGTTCCCGGACTATGATGATTATCTTCAGAGCTCTGCGGGTCTTTTCAAGACACTGCATCGCAATACCCCTCCTGGCGTGGTGGCGAGTGGCGTCAAGACATCAGGCGCCGACGCAACAGCGCTGCCGACAGGAAGAACGGCAAAAGCGCGTAGATGCAAAGCGCGCCTATATGCAGGCCCATGCTGCTCGCGGGGCGCCCAAGCATTGCCGGGCGTATGAGGTCGATCGCATGCGCTAGAGGCAAGAACTGCGCTACCTGCTGAAAAGTCTGGGGCAGTTGCGTGATTGGAAACACCGCGCCGCACAAGAACAGCATTGGTGTGAGGACGAGCGTCTGGTAAAAAATGAAATACTCGTAACTGGGCGCAAGCGCCGTGACTACCATCGCAAGGCTCGCGAATGCAAATCCAGTGAGCATGATAATTGGCAGCACATAGACGACTGATGGCCACGTCGCATAGCCTAGCACGGTGGCGACGATTATGATTCCCGTACCGGCAAGAAATGCCTTGCTCGCTGCCCATGCCAACTCACCCAGGATGATGTCCCCAAGTGTCATTTGTGTGTAGAGCATGGCTTCCCAGGTGCGTTGGGCGTGCATTCGCGTAAAGGCCGCGTAAATCGTCTCGAACGTCGCAGACGTCATCGCGCTTGTCGCCACCATGCCGCCCGCCAAGAATGCAACGTAGGTTGTGCCGTCAACGCGACCCACAATAATTCCGAGGCCAAGGCCGAGGCCAAACAGGTAGATCATAGGATCGGCCAGACTTCCAACAATTGACGCAAGTGCTACTTTCTTCCATGCCAGATAGTTGCGTCGCCATATCGCAATCCAGTTAAAAGCGTTGGCGGGCAGAGCCGCAGCACAACCTTCATCCATCGTTCACTTCTCCATCTCGCGCCCGGTCAACCGCAAAAATACATCCTCAAGATTCGGCGGACGCTGCAGAATGCGCAAGCCCGCGCGCTGCCGTAACCGCACACGCACCTGCTCCGGGTCGGACACATAGCAAAAAAGGGTCTCGCCGCTAATTTCGATGCGATCGGCATATGGCCCGACCAGCGATTCCAACTCATGCGGATCGCCGCCGTAGATCTCAATGACTTCGCACCCGATCAGTTCATCGATCAGGTCATGCGGACGCCCTTCGGCAATGCTGCGACCTCCTTCGAGTACGCAGAGTCGATCGCATAACCGTTCGGCTTCTTCCATGAAATGGGTGGTCAAGATGATCGTTTTGCCGCGCGTAAGCAGGGAACGCAGGCGCTCCCAGATCAGGTGGCGCGCGTGCGGGTCGAGACCGGTGGTCGGCTCGTCCATGACAAGTAGCTGCGGGTCATTGATCAACGCACGCGCTAGCGTCAGGCGCCGCTTCATGCCGCCTGAAAGTTCAGACACACGCGCATTCACCTTGCTCTCTAGGCGTGCAAACTCAAGGAGCGACGACATGACCGCCTCGACTTTGCGTGTATTCATGCCGAAGTAGCGGCTGTAGACCAGCAGATTCTCGCGCACAGTGAATTCAGGCTCAAGGTTGTCGAATTGCGGCACCACGCCGATACCCTTTCGCGCCAAGCGAGCCTGGGCAGGCACCGGCACGCCGAGCACGGTAATCTTCCCCGCATCAGGGGCTGTCATGCCAAGGATCATGCGTGCGATCGTGCTCTTGCCCGCGCCGTTCGGTCCAAGCAGCCCGAAGCATTCCCCCGGGGAAACGCGGAACGATAGCGCGCTGACCACGGCCTTGTCGCCATATGTCTTACTTACGTCGGAAAAATCTATTGCGGTCATGAACATGCGCTCATCTGACCGTCGGGCGCCGTTGACCGGCATTTCTTCGGTTGGTTGGGTTCTTCCTGGTCCATCGCACCGTATGTGTTCATTGCGTCTCCATTAAAGGGCTGCAGCAGAATCCGGGAAAACGCCTCGTCCGTGGTAATTGGCACTCGTGTTGCAGAGCAGCCGAATGTCCCTGAGCTTGTTACATTCGAAGAGTAGCTCGGCGCCTTCACGGAGAGAGTGCCTGGGATGGTCTGAAATCGTGCAGATTCATCGAGATGGACAACAGCCGGAATTCTGTCCTGGCATCTCATCCGGGTCTGATGGTTAAACAACATTTCGCAATCCGGAGTTCGAGGGCTGACTATATAAGGCGCACGGGTCCTCCAGGCAGATCGGCGCCACGAGGCGGAGCCACGGGCTGCGGTGGCCGCGCGGCACCTATCACGAGGATAGTTCTTGCAGGGAAATGCCCTGTCATTGGAACGAGACCGGAGCCCTCGACGGATTCGAGAGAACTTTCAGCATTGCACCCCAGCCGTCGATGATGATTTGATCAAGAACGCGTGGATCCGGACCGTGTTGCGCCAAAGCGGCGCCAATCGCGTCGAGATTGTCGACAGTTTCATATCGCGGGTTGCTGCCCCGCTTCTCCTGCTCGACGCAGAAGGCGAGCCACCCATTCTCGACAAGCGCGTCCGCTCCGTCATGGGTCAATTTGATACCACAGATGCGCATAGTGTCTCCATGTCTGAACGTCGAGGGTTGAGCCGTTAGGAGGCAGAAAACGGATTTCGGAAACAGGCGAGCAAGCAATCTTCGTTGACCGACTCACCCCGACACTCAAGCCGCTCTACCTCGAGCAAAGTTTCGTTCAGCATGCCGAGGATCGTCTCAGCACCAGCAACGTGGCCCCAGCGACGACAGTTGGCGTCGCGCGCCGATCCGAAAACCAGATATCCATCTGGCGCAAGCATCCGCACTAAATTCCGAACAGCCCCTCTCATCTCGGCTATTCCTCCGATGTAGTAGAGCACTTCCGCCACAACGATCAGATCAAACCTCTCGTCAGGTGAAAACTGTTGAACATCAGAGACTATCCAGCTGATGTGCGGAGAACCCCTTATGCGTCGACGCGATCTTTCTATAGCCTGAGGCACAACATCGATCACGGTGAGCCGTTTGCAGTGGGGGGCTAGCTGCACCGTAAATGCGCCGGCAGCGCATCCCACTTCGAGCGCACTTGAGATGGATCCCTGGGCAAGCGCCAAGCGGAGCATTTGCGTGTGACGCTCACGCTCGAATGGATTGGCGTCGAGTCCCCATGGATCGGGTGCAGCCAGTTCCCGATTCAGCAATTGATAATTGTCGCTCTGTGTCAACTCGTTCACCTCGGTAAATAGATCTTACTCGTCGCTGCACATGCAGTCAGACGTCGTTCGCCTGGCAGGATGGCGGGCGGGCTTGAGCCTTCGAGGCGCTGTCGCATGTCCAGAACATTCTGTAGTGCGTGCATCAGCCGTCGGATGTTGATTCGAGTTGCCAGCAGAGCTGCGCGACAGCCAGTCGCTATTGCTCAGCGTGCACAGCGCGTAGGCTTTCAAGGGCAGTAGCAGAAAAATATTGATGAATGTATGCAGAGAGAATCCGAGGAACCGTAGTTGGCGGGCCCGAAGCGCTACAACGCTGCAGCGGATCATCGTCATGGCCACAATCATCAGGGCTGCCAACCAAGGCGCGGTGCCCGTCAATGCAAGCTGTGCGAGTCCCGTCAGCACTGATAGTGCCAGAAGCAGCGGTCCGAGGTTCTGTCCGACGACGTCGAGCGTAAGGAAGCGATTGAGGGTGGGCAGCAGGCGCAGCCCAAGCAACGTGTCCCGGAACGTGCTCCGCGCCCAGCGTAGTTGTTGGCGCAGATACGGTCCTAGCTTGTTCGGAACGACTGTCGCTGCGATGGCGCTCGGCACGTACTCTGTTCGAAAGCCTGCCTTCAGCATGAGAATGGTGAGATGCCGATCCTCACCGAAATCGCTTGGCTTTCCCCGAAAATACTGTGACTCGTACTGGTCAAGCAGCGAAGCGAGCGCAGAGCGACGGTACATAACACATGGACCGCAGCAGCACATAACGGCACCGAAGCGAGCTTGTGCCGCACGCTCCTCGTTGCAAGCCAGCCAGTACTCCATGTCGATCAAACGGGTCAGCCAACTGTCGTTTCGGTTGCGGGCCGTCAACTGTCCCATGGCCGCGCCGACAGCCGCATCTTGCATTTTAGGCACGAGCTTCCTGATGACATCAGATGCGAGGATCGTGTCGGAGTCGACGTTTAACACCATATCTCCAGCAGAGCGGCGTATCGCAGCGATCTGTGCCTTCCGTTTGCCGACATTCTGGGGAAGCAGGAGAATATTGAATCTGGGGTCTCGCGCGAAGGCCTCGTGCACAAGTCGCAAAGCCTCGCGATTTTCGGAACCGTCATCAACTAGGTAAACCTGCAGCCTTCCCCCGTATTCCTGACCCGCAATAGAAGCCAGGCACTCCGAAAGCGTGCGGGGATCCTCGTTGAAGCTTGGCACGATGACATCTACGCTGGGCAGCTCGTCAAAGCCGCCCAAGCCGTGGGACGCCAATGAAACATCGGTCGGCAGAGAATAAACGGCCTGCATGCTTTTATATGCAGTCGAGAGAAGTGCATAAAGCGAGACGGCGACAGTGCTGGTTGTGTCAAGCATATCCATCGGATCTTCAGAACTCCCGAGGAAGCGAGCGAAATACAAAGCCGCGATCATGCAAAGCTGGAATTATGCTAGATAACGCCATGATAGTCTGGTGGCGCAGACTGTGGTCAGCTCCTTGCTGCATTTCACTGGAGGGACAACCGTCGTGCAAGAGCACGATTGACCCCGGCCGGACAGACTGCAGCACATCATTAACAATGGCGTCGGCCCCGGGAAGAGACCAGTCTCGCGGATCTACCGACCAGTGCACGGCAGTGAGTTCCGCATTCGCCGAAGCCTTGAGCACTTCTTCGGTCCAGATGCCGTAAGGAGCTCGGATGTGCCGCACCACCGCCTGAGGCGACGCCATTTTTATGGCTCTGTTTGTCTCGAGTATCTGACGTTGCACCTCGTCGGGTTCGCAGTCAGACAGGTCTGGATGCGTCATTGTGTGGTTGGCGACTTCATGCCCCTCTGCAATCATTCGCTGGATCAATTTCGATTGATCGGCCAGGAACTCGCCGATGACGAAGAATGTTGCCGGCACCCGGTGTTCAGCCAGAATATCGAGAATCTCCGGTGTACAAAATGGATGCGGACCGTCGTCGAACGTCAAATAAACGCTGTGACGACCAGTGCCGTCATCGCGCTCACCGTGCACTTCGCACGAGCAATCGAGGTGCGTCATTGCTCTCGTCCTTTCCGGTAAATTATCCTGGTGGCCATTCGGAGACCGGCCGCCCAAAGGTAGGATGATGACGCCGCGCGTGGACGCAGGTCGAAACGCGCGTGTGGCAGCGTGTAGCGTACGCCGTTTCCCAAAATAGCGGTCACCAGACCGCCTCGTTTGAATCTGTCAATACGCGGCTCGTTGCGGACTGTACCGAGTGCGAATGTAAATTCCCTCGACATGGTCGGAGTTGCGATTCCTTTTCCGCAACGGTTCCCAACGCACGTAAATCGCATGCAAAGGCCTCATAATCTTTGCCGATTTGCCAAAACGATCGATCTTGCGATCAAAGTGACGATTGGTCGCGAACCCCGACCTATCGACGATTGCAAGATGATGCAATGGGCTGATCGAACGCTTATGCTAGCATTACATTCCAAAGCCACACATTTGACCCCTCTACACCACTGGCGCGCCATCGACGACTTGATTTCCGTCAAGATGCTCGTCTAATGGATCATGCCATTCAATTCGTAAAATCGATTGTTTGGATGATACCCATCCACGCCATAGATAAAATTCGAGCCACAGTTCCTGCTAACGGACCGAGCCTGTTGTCGTGGCTGACGCCGGATTTCCGTCGTCGCTCCCTTGACGAACTTATCATGGCTCGGCATTGGCGGCTTTCTAACCTACTCTGGGTAAAGCTCCGGAGCAGATTGAAACCTTCCGGAAGCCTGAAAGCGCCGGATAGAATTGATCGGCTATGGCTGTCAAACGACTCGAGGAACTAGTCCCACTTGCCGAATTGAAGAACGGACCCCATCGGTTTGCGTTTCGTTAGATCCGAGCACTGGCCCCAATCTTCCGCAGACGGTCGGAGCGTCGCTTTTGGCTAAGCCGATAACTGTCGCCCGGATGGTGACCACCGTCGAGAGGTGAAAGCAGGCGGTCCAATAATGCTGTGACGACCACGCGACTATGGATCGAGCTGTTGTCGTAGCGCGGAACACATTTGGAAAACAAACGGGCGCGATGGGCCTCCAAGTGGAGGTAACCGAGCTCGTCTGAATCAACAACCTGGGCCGCGGCACGATCATCGACTGCTTGTCCAGCGAGCCGCAGTTGTGAGACTCGCCAGCATCGCCGCCACGGTGGCAGCCGTGACGCAATGGTGGCCACACTTATCCATCAAGCGGATGGAGATTATCCAAACAATCGATTTTACGGATTCCCCAGGATGCTCCAGAAGACGCATGAAATAGAGATCAGGTAGCGGGAAAGGACGGGAATTGGCTAGATCGGCGCCACCCTCGATGAATCGGCGAAGCGCGCCAACATGAGCCGTACCGCAACGTAAGCTCCGGCCTCTCGCTCCGAGCCAAGTGCGATGCCGATGGGTTGGATCGGGTGCGAGATAAACGACTGAACGATGACGGAGGGCTATGCGGCGGCTTCAATGCCCGGACTGAAAAGGCGTATGGCGCCGCAACTTCCAGTCTGGCGTAAAATGGTAAATCTGTGCGACGAAGGGTCATGCATAAAATTGGCGGGAATCACGAGCGTTGATGCAGGTCCGGGAATTGATATGCAAAATTTCAGCAGGATTTAAGCCGATGCGCTTTTCCAGAACAAGGCAACGAACATGCTCGCTGGCGACCTGAAGAGGGATCGGTATGTTGTTTCTCGACGGCGGACTGGTTTCGGTGATTGTCTCTGGTCGCTGGCGGCAGCTTGGCGCTATGCACAGCGAACGGGGCGGACGCTGGCCATCGATTGGCGTGGCTCCTGCTATCTCAATCAACCCTTCACGAACGCTTTTACGGTGTTCTTCGAGCCGATTCAAGATATTGCTGGCGTACGGGTTATTTGCGATGACCAGATCAACCAGTTCTCATTTCCGGGACCGTTCTTCCCATCATGGTGGAACAAGCCCTCAATCGAGAGCGTTTACCGCCCCGATGAGCAAATTTTCCGGGAACGTGACGAACTGACCGAGCTTCTTCAAGCCCAGGACGATACTGATGCCAACACGGTAGTCTGTGATGCCTGTTTAATGTGGCGGTGCGACCAAGCTGCCGAACGCCAGATATTTCAGAGCCTCAACCTTAGACCTGAAATTCAGGCTCGTATTCACGCCATCTATCAGGAGCACTTCAAGGGGCGCAGTATCATCGGTGTGCACGTACGGCATGGCAATGGCGAAGATATAATGGACCATACGCCCTACTGGGCCGATCCGGAGTTGGCCTTACGCCAGGTGTGCACTGCCATCGAGAAGGCCAAAGCGCTACCGCATCGACGCCCTGTGATGGTTTTCTTGTGTACGGACAGCGCGCAGGTACGGGACCATTTACTCGGTGTGTTCCCCGATCTAATCACTATCCCGAAATGCTTCCAGGCGGCCCAGGCCGGGCCATTACACAGTGCATCGCTGGGAGTGGACGGTGGTATCTCTGCTCTTACAGAGATGTACCTTCTCGCCCGATGCGATACGGTAATTCGCTTTCCGCCGACCAGCGCCTTTACGCGCTATGCCCGTCTCTTCGTGCCACGTGTTATTGAGTTCGACTTGAAAAATCCGACTCGCTTGATCTTGACTGATGAATCGTCCGAGCATGAGCCGGCTTGATGAACCGGCACTCCGCTGAACAAATTCTCGGCGCCCTCGCAGGATTGAGGAGAGGTGTTCACTGGATCGCGATGTGGGCGCAGCACCCGACGAGACAAGGCCGGGGCGCATCTTCTCCTAGCGTCTCGCGCGTCCAAAGGCTTGCCGGATCATTGTTGTGAAGGGTAGCTATTGGGCGCCTTCGGTGAATGGAAACGGCACCGTGCGCTCGACCCGCACCATTGGCATAGCAAGCTCGCACGTCGGCGATTCCGATGGGATGAGGACGTTCGCGCGCCACAGCCTCGTCGGCGCCTTAGCCGACGCCCTGCCTGATGCGAGGGCGTTCGTCGGGCTTGGTCGACAGATCGCCATCAAGCTGATTTCGTGCTCTATGCGGTCGTGGGCGTGGCCGGTGCCGTTCTTTATTCCCGCATCCCGACACGTCTGGCAAACCGCGCGACCACAGAAGCCGCCGCCGCGCTAGGTCCTTAGCGCCCATCGTCCTTGCAACTCGCAACTCACTCAGCCTCGACGCATTCGCAGGCGTGATAACGCCGGCTGCGAAAGACAGAAGATGCACTGTTGTAGTCTCCGGCTCCCGCCGCTGCTTGCATGACGGCTTGCGCCAGTCGTTGACAAAACTCAATTGGCCAGCCAGCATTTCCGTTGCCCGGCCATTTGTAATGATTAAGTCTGAGGTGGTGCCATGCCTCGCATGATCAGGTTCATACTCACGCGTTTGGCGACGGGGTTCGCAATTGGATCCGCCGTGGGCTTCTTCGTTTGGCAAAATGGATTTGCCGCGGCAGGCACGCTTGAGAATTATCTCGCGAAGGGCCTGTTCATCTACCTCTTCGCAAGCACCATCAGCATGGGTTATCTCGCGACGGCCCCTCGAAGAATAGCGCCGGACGCTCTCCGTCGCATGTTGGTGCTCGTTGCGCCCGTTCGTCTGCACTTCCCTATTAAGCCCGCCAGTCCGACGGTATCCGCATGTGTCGTCAGCGCCACCGTTGATGCGGACAAGGCCTGAAGCAAGCGATGAAGACAGTCGAGATCACAAAAACAATCCGTCCTGGTGCTTTTTTGCGCCTGGCCATAACGGAGCAAGCGATCGCCATATTGACGGTTGTCGAATTCCGGCGCGGTTATCGCCCTGCCCCGAGGTCAGCACGCCTTCCGCAGCAGATCGACGCTGTCAACCACGACGACCCTGCCTCTGACTTCGACCCCTGCAGGACCGAGGGCAGCGAAAGCCCGCGAAAGGGCTTCGGGCGCAACCCCGAGTTTGCCGGCCAGAATTCTTTTCCGGTAAGGCAGGCGAAAGGTGGCCTGCGATGCTGAGGCCGGGCAGCGGCTGACGAGGTAATTCGCAACACGCTGTGCAGCCGTGTGCAGCCGGTCTCCCGCTATGCAATCCATGGCACCGAGCAGATGCCGGGCCATGATGCGCATGACGTTGCGACGCATGACGGGGTCCCGGTCGGCAAGCGCCCGCAACTCCACAAGGTCGAACAACGCGACCTCTGCGCCGTCGGCGGACCATGCGCTGTAGGTGTAGGAGCCGCCTGCCGACAGGAGATATTCACCGAACGTCTCACCCGGTTCGCAGATGCAGATATCTGCCTGGCGCCCCGCGGATTCCGACTTCGAAAGTCGCACGAAGCCGCGCATCACGCAATAGACGAACGACGCCTGCTGGCCCTCGGCGATGATCCGCTCGTCCGGTGCGAAGATCTGGAACTGAGCCGTGTCGGCCAGTTCTTCTATCCTTGCTTTGTCCAGGCCGTGAAACAGGTCAGATCGCAAAAGTATGGGATGTCTCGATAGCATCGATCTTCCTTTCGTTTCGGCCGTGAGCGGTTCAAGGTCTTTTGCAATCGGTTTCGTCCTCGACGAGGATTCGCCAAGCTGCTCCTTCAAGGTCCTCGTACTGGCGGCTCGTCAGCGACCAGAGGAACGCCAGGAGACCCATTCCCCCCATCAGCAGTGCGATCGGCATCAGATAGATCAGCATGTTCATGCGGTTTCAACTTCCGCACGTCCGCCGGCAAGCGGCTCGCTCCGTAGGCCGAAGGCATTTAATCGCAGCGCATTCGTCACGACGATGATCGACGAAGTCGACATGGCCACCGCCGCTATCAGCGGCGTTGCCAGGCCGGCGATTGCGATCGGTACCGCAAGCACGTTGTAACCGATGGCGAGAGCAAAGTTCTGGCGAATGAGGCTGGCGGATCTTCGTGCAACGGCGATTGCCTCAGGAACGGCATCGAGACGATCGTTGAAGAAGATAAGGTCGGCGGCTTGCCTGCCGACGTCGGATGCGGTTGCAGGCGCCATCGAGACCTGCGCGGCGGCCAGCGCCGGTGCGTCGTTGATCCCGTCGCCGACCATGAGCACGCGATAGCCCTCGGCGCCCAGCCTCTGGAGTTCCTCGACCTTCTGTTTCGGCCCCAGGTCGCCCAGAGCTTTGCCGATACCGAGAGCCCGCGCTGTGTTGTCGACGACGGCCTGCCTGTCGCCGGATACTATCAACGTTTCGATACCGGCTGCAGCGAGCTGGCGGAAAGTCTCCGCGGCGCCCGGACGAAGCGTGTCGTCAAACAGGAAACGGGCGAGATCGACGCCGTTTTTCGACAGGACCACCTCCGAAAACGGAGTATCGCCCGCGGGCGTGAGCCCGGTTCCGCAGGCAAAGGCCCGGTTGCCGAGCCGATAGAAGTCCGCTCCTTGCCAGGCTTCCAGCCCCCCGCCGGCGATTTCCGTGACCCTGTCGAAGGCGAAGGGGTAAGAGATGTCTATGTCCCGCACCAGACCCTGGGAAAGCGGATGCCGTGAATGCGCCGCCATTGCGCAAACGATGGCTCTATTGCCCGCGATCGAGTCGATTCGGACGAGGCGGGGCCGGCCCATCGTCAGGGTGCCGGTCTTGTCGAAGGCCACGATGTCCGCGTCGGCCAGTCTTTCGAGCGCCGAACCGTCCTTCACCACGATGCCCCTGCGGAAAAGTTCGCCGGCGGCGACCACCTGGACCACCGGTACAGCAAGGCCCAATGCGCAGGGGCATGTGATGATCAGCACCGCGACCGCGACCAGCATGGCCTGTTTCCAATCGCCCCCAAGCAAGCCCCAGGCGAGAAAGGAGGCCAGCGCCAACAGGTGCACGGCGGGAGAATAAAGTGCTGCGGCGCGATCGGCGACCCGGCGATAACGAGCCCTGCCGCCCTCGGCCGCTTCCATCAGGCCGATGATCTCGGAAAGAAGCGAATCCCTTGCCACTTTGGTCGCCCGCAGGACGAGCGAACCGGTCAGGTTCATCGCACCCGAATTCAGCGCGCTGCCTGCGGCGACGGCGACCGTGCTGCTTTCACCGGTGACGATGGAGAGGTCAACATCGCTCTCGCCGCTGACGATCATGCCATCGACGGGAATGCGTTGGCCGGCGGCAATCGCGATGTTATCCCCGACGGCGATCTCTTCGACCGGGATGTAGTGCCGCGACCCGTCCGGCATCATCAGCTGCGCCCCGCGCGGCGCCAGTCTGGCAAGCCCGTTGATCGCGGCGCGGGCTTTTTCCCGCATCACATGATCGAGGGTTCTGCCGATCAGCAGGAAGAACAGCAGAGACACCGACGCGTCGAACCAGGCATGTTCGCCATGGTGCATGGTTTCCCATAGGGAGACCGCATAGGACAGCGTCACTGCAAGCGAGATCGGAACATCCATGTTGGTGCGCCTACGCTTGAGCCCGCTCCAGGCCGATTTGAAGAAGAAGCGTCCACCATAAACCAGCGCCGGCGCCGCGATCATCGCCGAGATCCAGTGAAACATGTCGCGCGTGGCCGCATCGGCGCCCGACCATACCGACACCGAGAGCATCATGATGTTGGCGGCCGCAAAGCCGGAAACTCCAATCGCCAGCAGTAGCTGGTTCCGGATCCTGTCGGTTTCGGGTGCTGTCGACGTGATGAGATGGGCGCGGTATCCGGCCAAGGTGATCGCGGCGAGGATTTCGGAGGGATCGGTCGCCTTCGCCTCGATCTCTTCCTGATAGACGCAGGTGACACGCCGGGCGGTGAGATTGACCCGGGCTTTCCTGACGAACGCAAGCGCCGACAGCGCTTTTTCGAGGGTCAATATGCAGCCGCCACAGTGGACGTCGGGTACGCTGAGGTCGATCTGGCGTAACCCTGCCCCGAGCGGGTGGCTTGCAAGGCATACCTCCTCGGCGCTGGCGGATGTCGCGCTGAGGCCGAGAACGCTTTCCGCATCCATCGAGCAGCAGGTCATTGGCGGAACTCCGCGGTGTCGAAGCGTTTGGCCTCATGCATGACGACCGCCCCGTTCATTCTCGATATGGCCTCGACGATCCAGTCGCCGGCGACAACCTGGTGATCGGCTTCGAACCGCCCTTCGCCCGTCTTCCGGAGCGTCACGCGGAAATCCTCATGATCGCCGACGGGCCGTTTGAAGTTCAGCGTGACATCATCGATGATCGCAGGCGTGCCGGCCTTGTCGTGGATGTCGTAACGGATTTGGATGCCCTTAACGACGAGCGCGCCCTCGACGCCGGAGGCGGCCATTGCCTTCATCGCTGCCGCCCTGGTGTTGAATTCCTGGCTGGCCACATAGGTGTTTTCCACGACGATGCCACTCCAGCTGGACGCAGCATAGAAGGCCATGGTGGCGTTTACGGCGATCACTACGGCGAAGAATGCCGAGGTGGCAAGCAGCACGTGCAAGCCGGTAAAGCCCTGAGTAGAAGTCTTCATTTCACGTCTCCCGGCGCGTTGAACGCGGCGCGATAGCTCGCCCGGTCGGCTTGACCTGCGTCTTGACCTATATCTTCGATGACGAAGAGGAATTCGTTGATCTCTGCCCCGTCTGGGGCGCGCGTGACGAAGACCTTGAGCGTCGTGGCCGCGTCGGGTTCGACGTGAGCGGTGAAGCTGCGGGCATCCTGCCTGCCGAACTCGGGAATGCGCATTGTGCCCCCCTCCAGCCCGACGAGGGTGATGGTCACGTCCCGCGGCTTCGGCACCATGTTGAGGACATGCAGCGTGTAGCCGTTTCGGATGGAGCCGTCGCTTTCCAGAACATATTGAGGGTTCCGGTCGTGGATAACGTTGAGCCTGAGCCGATCGCGTAAGGCGAGATGGACGACCATGGCGACGCCGATCGATGCCCAGACGACACCGTAGAAGACAATTCTTCGGCGGAAGATGATGCGCCAGTCGAAATTCCGGACAGCTGGCATGAAGCTTCCGTCGTCGTTTCGGACATTGGAGGGCTGGATGGCTGTCCGTCCTCCGTCAGTAGCAAGCGACATGTTGCTCGAATATTCCTTGAGCGTCGCATAGGCGATCAGGCCGTGTGGCTTCCCGAGCTTGTCCATGACGCCGCCACAGGCGTCGATGCAGAGGGCGCATGTGATGCATTCCATCTGCTGGCCGTCGCGGATGTCGATCCCCATCGGGCAGACGGCGACGCAGGCATTGCAGTCCACGCAATCGCCCACCGGCAGACCCTGAGCCTTCTTGCCATGGCGCGACCGCTGCTCGCCCCGCCAGTCGTTGTAGGTGACAACAAGCGAATTCTCATCCAGCATCGCGCCCTGAATGCGCGGCCACGGACACATATAGGTGCATGTCTGTTCGCGCATGAGGCCGCCAAGCACATAGGTCGTCGCGGTCAGGGTGGCGATCGTGGCATACGCAGCGGCAGGAGCGCTGCCGTCAAACAGTGAAGCCGCCAGGCTCGGCGCGTCGGCAAAATAGAAGATCCATGCTCCGCCCGTGGCGACGGCGATCAGCAACCAGATCGCGTGCTTGATCACCCGCTTCCTGAGCTTGTCGAAAGTGAAGGGGTCGGCATCGAGCTTCATCCGAGCGTTTCGGTCGCCTTCGACGGCGCGTTCGACGACGATAAAGAGATCGACCCAGACGGTCTGCGGACAGGCATAGCCACACCAGGCGCGGCCGACAGCGGCGGTGAGGAGAAAGAGGCCGAAGCCCGCCATGACGAGCAGGCCCGCCACATAGTAGAATTCCTGCGGCCAGATCTCGATGAAGAAAAAGAAGAAGCGCCGCGAGGCGAGGTCGACGAGGATTGCCTGATTGGGCGCATAGGGACCGCGGTCCCAGCGAATCCACGGCGCGAGGTAATATGTGCCAAGCGTGAGCAGCATCAAGACCCATTTGAACCGGCGAAAGGGCCCTTCGGCTCGTTTCGGAAAGATCTTCTTGCGCGGCGCATAGAGAGACTGGCGGTTGCGCCGGGCGTTGACGGGTTCGACGCGAACGTGGTCAATGTCATTTAGATTAGGGCGGGTATAGAGATTCATAGGACCTGTCCGATTTTCACCACTCTTTTCCCAGCCGTGGCGGATCCGTTCCTTGATGCAGATCAAGAACGACCGTGCAGAAGCGAAAAGGCCACGCCCCAGAGTAAGGGCGTGGCCGGAGGACAGCGGCGGAGAAACCGCTGGGACGTCCTCCACAGGAGCTGAAACTATCGGCTCGTCTGCTTGTGGTCTTTGAGGCAGATCAAACTCACCATCGAATTGCCGATTTTTGCCGGGTCGTCCTGCTCCGAAGACGCAGGCATCTGTTGGGCGCGGGCTGAGACACGCGATCGGATAACAGTACGCGGCGCGCCGTAGAGAGGGAGGATCGGATTGCGGTCGTGGGCTGTCATGTCTTTTCTCCTTACGTGCCGCCGCCGAGCGCATGAACGAAAATAGTAAGCTCGTTTACCGTTGTGTCCCCCAGGCGCGCTGCCCAGGCAGGCATTACGCCATGTTTGGGAGAGGCAACCTGACGAAGGATGGCGTCTTCACCCCGCGACTTCAGCCAGATTGCGTCGGCGAGATCCGGCGCACCCATTTCCACCTTTCCTTTGGCGTCCTCGCCGTGACATGGGGCGCAATTGTCGAAGAAAACCTGTTTTCCGGCCGCCGCCAGACCGACATCCGAGGGCGTATTGGTCAGCCCCCAGACAAAGGCGGCGACCTGCTTCATCTGGATGGGCTCCAGAACACCGGCAAAGGGCGGCATTTCGGAGGAATGGCTATCCGTATCGCCGTCGAAGCGGATGCCATGAGAGATCGTGGCCTGGATGGCATTCAGATCCCCGCCCCACAGCCAGTCGTCGTCGTTGAGATTCGGAAACCCCGGACCGCCGCTCGCTCCCGATCCATGGCAGGGCGCGCAGTTCACCTTGAAAGCGGATGCGCCGCCAGCGATCGCGAATTTACGAAGAGCAGGATCCGCGTCGATCTCCTCCACTGTCTTGGCAGCGATCAGGTCATGGAACTCCGTCTGCGATGACTTAGCGAGATTGAGGTCCTGCTGCAGCTCGGCGCGCGTTGAATAACCGAGATAGCCGTTAGTGGCGGAAGTGATCATCGGGATGGCCGGGTAAGCGATGGCGTAGCCGATCGCCCAGAGGATCGTCACGTAGAAGGTCCAGATCCACCAGCGCGGCATGGGATTGTTGAGCTCTTGGATGCCGTCCCATTCATGACCCGTCGTTTCGACGCCGCTCAGTTCATCGATATGCTTTTGCGACATCTCAATCGTCCTTCAAGGGAATATCGGCGGCATCTTTGGCCGTCTGCTTGCTACCTGGGCGAAGGGTGAGCATGACCGCGCCGACGAAGAATGCGGCCATTGCCAGGAGGCCCCAGCTGTCGGAGAAGTGTCTCATTGCAGTGTAAGTTTCCATGGATCACCTCACCGGTAGCCGGTCGCGTCGTCATAGGTCGAGAAATTAACCAGCGTTCCGAGCATCTGCAGGTAGGACACCAGCGCGTCCATCTCGGTCAGCCGGGTTGGATCGCCGTCGAGATCGCCGACATTCGCATTTGGGTAGCGCTTGAGTAGAGCCGCCGTGTCCGCGTTCGGATCGGCCTGGGCTCTCATGTCGGCCTCGGCATTCGCCAGCATGTCGTCGCTGTAAGGCACGCCCACGTCCTCATTGGCCTTGAGGTCCTCTCCGATACTCCTGACCGTCACCTCCTTCTCTTCGAGGAAGGCGTAGCTCGGCATGATTGATTCCGGCACCACGGCCCGCGGATTTGCGAGATGCTGGACGTGCCATTCGTTCGAGTAACGCCCCCCGACGCGGGCCAGATCGGGCCCTGTCCGCTTGGATCCCCATTGGAACGGGTGGTCGTACATCGATTCCGCGGCGAGCGAATAATGGCCGTAACGTTCGACCTCATCACGGAACGGCCGGATCATCTGGCTGTGGCAGAGATAGCAGCCTTCACGGATGTAGATGTTCCGTCCGGCGAGCTCTAGCGGCGTGTAGGGCCGCATGCCTTCCACTTTTTCGATCGTGTTCTGCAGGTAGAACAGCGGTGCGATTTCAACGATGCCGCCAATGCTGACGACCAGCAGCGAGCCGACCAGAAGAAGCGTCGCGTTCTTCTCGAGGGTCTTATGTTTATCAAGTAACGATGCCATGTCTCACCTCACTCGGCAGGCTGTGCCTGGGGCACCAAACTGGTCGGGATTGGCGCTTCGTCGCGCAGGTGGCCGCGGATCGTCATGAACACGTTCCAGGCCATGACGAGGCCACCCGCTAGGTAGAGTGCTCCGCCGACGGCACGCAGCACGTAATAGGGGATCATCGCCGCGACCGTTTCAGCGAAGGAATAGACGAGGAAGCCCTGGGAATTGTATTCTCGCCACATCAGCCCCTGCTGGATGCCCGCGACCCAGAGCACCGCGGCGTAGATCACGATCCCGAGCGTCGCGAGCCAGAAGTGCCAGTTGACCATCCGCAGGCTGTAGAGGCGCTCGCGCCCCCACAGTTTCGGCGTCAGGTAGTATATCGCCCCGAAGGTGATCATACCCACCCAGCCAAGTGCTCCGGAATGCACGTGACCGATCGTCCATTCGGTATAGTGGCTGAGCGAATTGACAGCCTTTATCGACATCATCGGGCCTTCGAAGGTCGACATCCCATAAAATGCGATGGCGACGATCATCATCCGGATGATCGGGTCGGTGCGAATTTTGTCCCAGGCGCCCGAAAGGGTCATCAAACCGTTGATCATGCCGCCCCAGGAGGGCATCCAGAGCATGACGGAGAAGACCATTCCGAGCGTCTGCGCCCAGTCAGGCAGCGCCGTGTAATGCAGATGATGCGGGCCGGCCCAGATATACATGAAGATCAGGGCCCAGAAGTGGATGATCGACAGCCGGTAGGAATAAACCGGCCGGTTGGCCTGCTTCGGCACAAAATAGTACATCATCCCCAGGAAGCCGGCGGTGAGGAAGAAGCCGACGGCGTTGTGGCCGTACCACCATTGGGTGAGTGCATCCTGGACGCCGGAGAAGAGAGAATAGCTCTTGGAGCCGAGGAACGACGCCGGAACAGCGAGGTTGTTGACCACATGCAGCATCGCAATGGTGACTATGAAGCTGAGATAGAACCAGTTTGCCACGTAGATATGCGGCTCTTTGCGCTTCAGGATCGTTCCGAGATAGACGGCCAGATAGGCGACCCAGACGATGGTAAGCCACAGGTCGACGTACCATTCGGGCTCGGCATATTCGCGCGACTGATTGATGCCGATCACGTAGCCGGTCGCAGCCATCACGATGAACAGCTGGTAGCCCCAGAAGACGAACCAGGCGAGTGTTCCTCCGAAGAGACGCGCGCGACAGGTGCGTTGCACCACATAGAAGGATGTCATGATCAGCGCGTTGCCGCCGAAGGCGAAGATCACCGCCGATGTGTGAACCGGCCGCAATCTTCCGAAATTCCAATAGGGCGCGATGTTGAGGTCGGGAAAGGCGAGCTGCAGCGCGATGATCACGCCGACGAGGAAGCCGACGACGCCCCAGAACACCGTAGCGATCAGGCCGTAGCGGATTACCTCGTCGCAATAGCCCGTAAGCTCTGTTTTGCGCTGTTGGCCCGTCGGCGAAAACTCTGCGTTTCTGACAAGCAGCAGCGTTCCCGCAACCAGGCAGAGGCAAAGTATACCCATATGGACTGCAAACAGATGATCGTGCGCGAATGCGGCCGCGAGCAGCGCCAGAAACGCTGCGACCGCGATCACCATCGTTTCTGTCGTGTAATTCATGATGTCGTCTCCAGTGCGCAGACGACCGCCTCGCGGCCGGCTTTCTCGGATTTCGAGGCAGGACTGTCACGAAGACGGGAACGGCTCCTTGATCTACATCAACAAGCGGACTGGAAGCGGTGGACGAACCGACGTTGTTACACTCTGTTGCAAACTTCCCCCTTTGGCACCGCCCGCTTACTCCCGTGTGACGCAGCTGCTTTCTACCGCACCCACTGCCACAAGGGGCGATGAAGATGCTGTGCAGAACAACCACGCGTTCGACAATGGCGCGAAGGGGCGCGAAGCCATACATGCCGGCCAATCCCTCTCTTCGCTGTTCGTAGGCTCGGCGGCCGAGGCCGTCGCAGCCGGTAAGGCGATTTGGTGGGAGGGTGATAAGCAACCATCTTGTCCAGGTGGAAGAAGGTGTCGTGCGCCTGCTTCGTATCATCGGCGAAAGATCGTCGGGTGATAATCGCTCTTCAATTCGCCGGCGATCTCAACGGCGCGTCGCTGCAAAACGATTTCCTATTTACGGCTGAGGCCGTCACGAAATGCAAGATCCGCCGGATATCGCACATGAGTTTCCACGGGGAAGTCGCTCGGTCTAATGCGCTCGCTCGACCTAGCTCTCGTTGCTCTGGCAGGAGGCGGCCGCTTCGCATGAACAGATGGTGCTGTTGCCGAAGAAGAACGCCGAGGAGCGCCCCTGCAGCTTCATCGTGAAGCTTGCATTCCGGCGCAACCCGCGTCCGCCAAGGTCCGTTGCGCGTTTCCATGAATCGTCAAGACATTGCGGATCATCTCGGCCTGACCATTGAGACCCTGGCCCACACCGTTACGAAACTTGCGTCGCGCAACATCGTTATTCCCGAGGGCAGGCACGACCTGCGGAACGTCAATCTTGCCCGCTGGTACGGTTATCGGGCGACACTGATGATTTTTCCGAGGATTTCTGTCAGAGGGTAAACCTCAACACACGCGACAAGCCGCGGGATCGACATTCATGCCCTCCGCGAACTTCTCGACGCGATATGAGCTCAGTCACGGCAATCCTAAGCTGTTCAGCAGCGCCGACGTTCGCCGAGCGTGCTTGTCCTTCGGTGATTCCTACATCGCTTGCAGGCTGCCATGTCCCTCGCAAGGGCGCTGGGCAAGCAGGCAAAAATTGGGACCTTCTGCCTTTTTTCCCCGAATTTGACGGGCGTCAAAGAGCCCAATTCCGGCATCTGCTAAGACACATTCATGAGGCTGATTGGGTCTCGCAGAAAAGGAGCTTGCAAATGCGGTTAAAATTCGGTCTGATCGCTGCAGCGGCAGCCTTGATTGTTTCGGCAGCGCCGTTGATGGCGGCCGACCACCAGGTTCGGATGCTCAACAAAGGCACGGAAGGCGCGATGGTGTTCGAGCCTGGCTTCCTGAAGATCGCCCCCGGCGACACCGTCACCTTCATCCCCACCGACAAGGGCCACAACGTCGAAACCTTCAAAGGCCTCATTCCGGATGGCGTTGCCGACTTCAAGTCAAAGCCGAATGAGCTATATCGCGCGAAATTCGATGTTCCAGGCGTCTATGTCCTGAAATGCACCCCACATTCCGGCATGGGCATGGTTGCCCTGATCCAGGTGGGTGACAGTCCGCCCAATCTCGAAGCGATCAAGACTGCAAAGGTGCCGAACATGGTGCGCAAGCGGCTCGATGCCGACCTCACAAACATCACCCAGTGAGACACAGCAGGTGCGGATGACCGCGCAGCCCATGACGATGGCTTTCGTGGCAGCTGTTTGCCTCGCCAGGAGCAGCTGATGCTCAGTGAGCATCGAGCAGAGCCAGGCGCTGTCAGGCAAGACGTCCAAGGCAGTGGTCGGACACGGTTGTCGGCAAAGCCGATGCCGAAACCTGGTGGGACCGTCGAGAAAGTGAATGTGGCCTGTGAAAAGAGCTATGATCTGCACGGCAGACCTGTGAAGGAACGCGTGGGCAAGATCACTAGCCCGGCGGCAATCTCGCTGACGACGAATATAACGAGGTCGTTTTTTTGCGCGGCAGTCGCGAAGGAGATGCCAGCCAAAACCCGGGGTCTCGTTCTGGTTACCCAAGAATTGCACGGAAGGCGCCGTCGAACGTTTGATCGAAATCCCCGCGGCAGGCAAGTCCTACAACTAGGAGACCCCTGCCTCGTCCTTCGACGTGCTCGAACAACCGCGTTCGTGAGAGGGCGAGAGCCGTCGATCATGTGGCGCTCGGTAGCTCACCTCGCGAAAAGGCTCCTTCAGGCGCCTGCGCGGCCGCCATAATCGCGATGGGCACAACTCTGCGGACCGGCGCTTGCCCACGCCACCTTAAAGGTTCGACGTCAGTCGCCAACGATACCCTGGGCCGGGGCCTGCCGAGATCGAGCTGTATTTGAATGAGCCGAAAAGCTCGACGATAACGACCTCGACGTCCAGGCGGTGATACGGGCGCCCATCTACTTGTGACAGGGCGGCCCGATGACCGTATTTGTGAGTGCGCCCGCCCTGCTTCACACGAACTTGCGACGTCGATCCTCCTCGACGTGCCGTTGTCGACGGGACTCCTGGGAAGATAACTGCAGGGTCCTCGATCGAGAAACGGGAACTCGATGTCTTCTCGCGCGGCCTTTGATGCGTTTCGTGTCGCCGGAACCGATGCACACTTCCGGCGACAAGTACTAGGCTGCCTTGCTGTGCGTGTGCCCGTGCGAGCTAAAATAGGCGTCGAATGCCGCCGCGACTGCACGGACCATGAAGCGCGCCTCCTCGCATACGACAATCCGCTCACCGCTGATCGTCACGACGCCGTCGGCCATGAGCTCGCCGAGACGGTCGTTGCGCTCGACAAGGAAGCCGGTGTCGAAACCCGATCCGCTGCTCAACTGGCCGAGATCGGCTTCGAAATCGCACATCAGCCTCTCGATGACCCTCGCCCGAAGCTTGTCCTCCTCGCTGAGAAGATATCCCTTGGCGGTCGGCAGCACCCCGAAGGCAATTCGCTCGGCATAGAGGCCGAGAGGCACGTGGTTCTGCATATAGCCGGCCGGCAGCCGCCCGATCGCAGATGCGCCGAGGCCGATCAGGCTATCGCAATCATCCGTGGTATAGCCCTGGAAGTTTCTCCTCAGCGTTCTGTTGCGCGCGGCGAGCGCCAACTGATCGTTCGGCAGTGCAAAATGATCGAGCCCAATGCGCAGATATCCGGCCTTCTGGAGCTCCTCGGCGATCACTTCCGCCTGCTCGTTCCGCTGTTTTGCGTCCGGCAGCGATGCTTCGTCGATCAGGCGCTGATGTTTCTTAAAAGCGGGTATGTGAGCGTAACCGAAAACGGCGAAACGTTCGGGACGCAGTTCTGCAGCCAGCCGGACCGTCTCGATGCAAGATTGGACAGTCTGTTTCGGAAGGCCATAAATTAGGTCGAAGTTGATGCTGCTGACGCCTGCTGAGCGCAACCCGGCGACCGCCCTTTCCGTCTGCTCAAAGGATTGCAGCCGCTTGATACCGGCCTGCACGATCGGATCGTAGCTCTGGACGCCGAGGCTTGCGCGGTCGACGCCGTTTTCGGCGAGCGCATCGATCATGGGGGCGACCAATGTGCGAGGGTCGATCTCGACTGCGACGCCGGCTTTCGCTTCAAACGTGAAGGCACTCCTGAGCTTTGCCATTAGAGCCGAAAATTCCTGCGGCTTCATGACCGACGGCGTGCCGCCGCCGAAATGCACGTACTTGACGGGCACGTCGTTTCCGGCCGCAAAAGAGACGAGCTCGATCTCTTCCTTCATCACGTCGAGATAGTCGGCGACCGGAGCGTCTTGCCGGGTGATGGTCGTGTGGCAGCCGCAGTACCAGCATATCGAACGGCAGAACGGGACGTGGAGATAAACCGAAACCGGGCCAGCCGCGGCGATATGGGCGAGATTGCCGGCATATTCATCCGGCCCCACGGCTGCAGAAAAAGCCGCCGCCGTCGGGTAACTCGTATAACGCGGAACCCGCGCATCGCCGTATTTGGCGATCAGATCATCAGACATTTTCGCATCCCTTTTCAAAACAGGATGCTTTATGACCTCCGGCCGCGCCGGCTTCCTTGTCCCAAATCAATGATGACGTCTCAGGCCAGAATCAGCCGGATCTTTGTCCGCTGTGAAAGTCAGCACTTTCGAACCCGCCTAACATCTCGTTCTGACATGGGTCGAGCCGCGGTCCCGGCTGTTCGAAGAGACGTGCCACAAGGAAATGAGCAAGAATGACTGATACGCAAAACGGGTGAAACAAATTGGTGTCCGCGTGCTGTCGCCGGTCGAGCCATCCCACGGTTTCGGCTCGCTCCATGCGCTGGCCCCCGGCGATAGTTTGTTGATCGCCAGTGGAACTGGTGCCGGCCTAACGGCGGGAATCTCGAGCGAAGCCTACCGAAACGCGGAAGTCGTGGTCGTTTTCCAATTCCACAGGCCCTCGCCGCGGCCGCCGACGTGATCGTCAAGGTGCGCCTCGATCAATGAGGTCGCCCTGCTGTCGCCTGAAAAGACGCTGATCGCTTTCTTCTATCCCGCAGCCAACAATGAGTTGCTCAAGCGGGCTCTGCATTCGGGCGCGAATATAAGCGCCATAGACATGGTCCCGCGCATCAGCCGTGCACAGAAGATGAATGGGAAAGATCGGGGTTACCGGGCGGTCATCGAAGCGAGTGCGAACTTCAGGTGTTTCTTCACCGGGCAGATCACCGCGCGGTATTTCTAGGGTCTCCTCAGTTTTACGTCGCCTTGAGGTCCGTCAGCACCTTGTCAAAAGCATCCTTGACCGGCTTTGAGATTTCCTCCACCGCCCTGCTTGAGAGCACCCGGACTTCCTTGGCGTGCTGCAAACTTGTCTCAACGCGCTTGCGGAAAAAGGTCGACTGCTGTTCGAGGATCTGCGACGGCGAATTCGCGCCCAGCAAAGCTTGCAAATGTGAGAAGCTGGCCTCGGCGTCGGCCTGCAGTGCAGCGATCGTCTTCCACCACAATTCGTTGCCGAATAGACTTGTCGTTTCGAGGATCGGAGGCAGCATTTTCTGTGTCGCTTCAGCGCCGGACGCAAGTTTCAAAAGAGCCTCTGTCACCTTCTTGTTCCCCTTTTCAACAGATGCGCCGAACTGATCTGGCACCTTGAGCGACGATGACCCCGGGTTTTCGATCGTTTCAAAGGATCTTTCGGAAATCTTGGTCATTGCATTTTCCTTCTCTTTGAGTTGGTTGCAAGCTGTGACATCGGGATTGACCCTTCCGCCGGCGGATGCATGGCCGCTTGGTAGAACGCGGATCCGATGACGAACGGTCAGGTGGCCTCCGTTCCGTTCGTTTCATGAACCGGCATCATGCAGACTGCTTTCTGCCGCTTGTAACCAGGGATCAGCAAACACCATGCCAACTGCTCCGACGCGCCAAGAAGATGATTTTCTTTTATCAATGGGCGGGTTGAGGGCAGGTTGATGTGTATTTGACGGAGAGACCGGCGAACAAAACGTTCCAATCACGACAAACCTGACAAAAGTGGCGGATGCCCGACATTTGCGAGAAATGTCGACGGTTGCGCTGGGGACAAGGGAATTAGCATGTAATTCAACCGCGCTCAGGATCGTCCTGTGTCGGATCGTATTGAGCCTGCGGGGTGGAAAGTGGCTTTGCGGTCCTCGCCGCAAGTGCCTCCGTCAGCTGCGCACTGGTGCTTACCTTGACGGTCAGCTTGCGCGAGACATTGCGTGCAATTGCAGTGCCTTCTTTGCACCGGCCGCCATTGATTAGAACCGCCGCATCCGCGGATCAGGCATGGGACACGAACGGCACGATCTGTGGCGATCCAATCGCGGGGCATCTGCCTTGGCAACCGGATAAGTTCATCGCCGAGGGCGACGAGACAGCGATCGCCACTTCGCGCTTTTAAAAAAGTCCTATTGAAAGAAGCGACGAACTAGCCACCATCGCAGCGCTAACTTTGTGGATGGAATGCCACACGAAGTAACTACGTTCGTTCGTTTGCGCAGACGACGAGCAGCAGGAGACAACAAACGATCTGAAGGTAACAGCGTTGACTTGTTCGCGAGATCACGCAGTAACCTTGTCTGCCGCGACATGGGTCTGACAGTTCTTCGGGCAGACGCGCGCGCAGGCGCCGCAACCAATGCAGCGGCCGGCCTCATCGACAACCATGATCATACGATTGAGCTCGCCATCGAAGTCTTCCTCCTCGTCGTCGCAGATGCCGAGGATTTCACCCGCTTCACCGACGCCATAGAGGTGCATGACTTCGCGAGAGCAGGCTTTGAAGCATCGGCCACAGCCGATGCAGGTTGTAGCATCGATGCAGGTCAGGTACTCCGGCACCCAGCTGGAGCCGTCGCGCGTGACGAAAGGGCCAGTCATCGTGAATTCTCCAATGCAGCGAGCTCTTCCTTCGCAGCGTTCAACTCGGCGAAGGCGTCGAACGTCTCTCCTGCAATGGTCTTGATTCTAGCCCAATTAATCGGAAGGTCCTCGGCAAGATCGTGCAACTCCATCTTCGCAGCGGCGGCGCGGGACTGCAGCTTGCGGACCTTCTTCAGCTGCTCCACAATGTCTGACATGATCTCTTTCCTCGAAAATTGATTTCATGATGCCCGCGCCACGTCGGGATAGGTTTCGATAACTTCAATAGCGTCATCGACCATTTTCGTGCCGGTCTCGGCGAGCTTGCCTAGCGTCTCAAAGCCGAACCGGTGGACATCGCGCAGGGTCTTCGACAGAACGACCAACCGTCCAGTCGTGAAAAGCAAGCGGCCGAAGCCCTCATGGCCGATCGTCATGATCGGCGATGCCAACAGGCCTGTGCACTCTTCGATCACAAGCCCCACGCAACTGTAAAAATTCTGTAGCCTCCACAGCACATCAGGATCCGGATCGCCTATGATCGGGATCTTACGGCGCTGCTCCTTGGTGAGGATGAAGTCGGCCAGCAGGTCAGCGTCCGATTTGCCTTCCCACGCCCCATGGGCATCCTGAGCGCGGATGAGCCTTATCAGGCATCTGAGAAAAGGGGTGGCGAGATCCCCATCTTCGTTGACAGCAGGGCCATTCGTACTTCCTGTCAATGTACCCATTTCTTAGTCCTCCTCATCGAAAGGCTTCTTTTCAATGGCGCCTGCTTCGGTCAGCGCCGTGAAGCTCGTGCGCCAGAGCGTTGGACCTGAGGAAGCCGATCCGCGATTGTCCCAGGAATTGCCCTCACAGCCGAGAGGCCCATGGATCAGGTGCGCGACGTCGGTGATCGGCTGCAGCACGATCTTGGCGCCATCGAAAGCGCATCCGCCGGCTGCCGCCCCGGGGATCAGCGGCTTCGAACAGCCGTTTTTGCGCGCCTTGGAATCCTTGCTGCGGTTCTTCTCGCAGGCAGGCTCGTCGAAGACATCCTGGACTTTAGCATTGAGCAAGGGCATTGCGGTCTCCAAGTTCAGATGAAGGCGGCCGGCCTCACAAGGCCGACCGCCGCCGCTCCTAGCGGGTCAGGTCGTAAGAATAGTCCGTCACACCCGGCTCGCTCGTCTCGCGATCGAGCTTGTCGAAGATCTTGTCGAGGATCGTCGTCAGGACGCGCAGGCCGCCTTGGTAGCCCATGAGCGGGAAACGGTGGTGATGGTGCCGGTCGAATATCGGAAAGGTCAGCCGGATCAATGGGGTGCCGGTGTCGCGCTCGAGATACTTGCCATAGGAATTGCCGATCATAAGATCAACCGGCTCGGTAAAGAGCAGCGAGCGCAACGCCCACAGGTCCTTGCCCGCCCAGACCTGGGCATCCTTGCCGAAGGGCGAGGATGCGAGCAACGCCTTCATCTCGGCTTCCCAGGCCGACGTGCCGTTGGTAGCAAGGCAGTGGGTCGGCTCACCGCCGGTTTCCAAGACGAACCGGGCAACGGCGTAGACGAAGTCAGGATCGCCGTAGATCGCGTATTTCTTCCCGTGCAGCCAGGCTTGGCTATCTGCCATAGCGTCGACGAGACGGCCGCGTTCCAGGCCGATTGCCGGAGGAATTTCCTTGCCGGTAATCTCCGAGACCTTCATCAGGAATTCGTCGGTCGCCTGAACACCCAGCGGATAATGGAACGAAGCCGTAACCTGACCGACCTCCTTGCAATATTCCAGCGTTTTGCGCGTGTTATAGTGCTGCAGCGACAGGGTCGCTTCGGCATTCAACGCCGTTTTCAAGTCCTCGATCTTCGTGCCGCCGTCATACATGCGGTACGTACCGTCAGACGGCGTGTCGAACTGGTCGGAGGCATCCTGGATGAAGATGTAGGATACGCCCATCATGTCGAGCAGGCGCTTCAGTTCGCGGTTGTTGCCGACGCAGAAGCCGTCGAAGCCGGGAATGATGTTGATGGCTTGAGCAACCTCCTTCCGCTCGTTGCCTTTCCAGAAGTTCTCCAGAATGCCCTTGATCATGCCGTCATAGCCATCGACGTGGCTGCCGACGAAGGCAGGCGTGTGGGCGAAAGGAACATCGAAGTCGTGCGGGACCGACCCTTCGTTCTTTGCGTTTTCGATGAAGCCGTGGAGGTCGTCTCCAATGACTTCGGCCATGCAGGTGGTCGAGACGGCGATCATCTTCGGATCGTAGAGCTTGTATGTATTGGCGAGCCCGTCGACCATGTTCTTCAACCCGCCGAACACTGCCGCGTCCTCCGTCATCGAGGACGAGACCGCCGATGAAGGCTCCTTGAAGTGACGCGACAGATGCGAACGGTAATAAGCGACGCAGCCCTGGCTGCCATGGACGAAGGACATCGTTTGCTCAAAGCCTGCGGCTGCGAAGACGGCACCGAGCGGCTGGCAGGCTTTGGCCGGGTTCACGACCAGGGCTTCGCGGCCCAGGTTCTTTTCGCGATACTCCCAGGTCTTCGTGAAGTCGTTTTGATCGGCAACGACCTGATCCGGGTGGGGGCATTCGAAATTGGCTTTCTTCTCGGCGAGCATCTGCCTGTATTCCGGCTCGCGGAACAGGGGAGCATGGTCGAGAACTTTTTCCGCCGACTGCGGCATAGTAAGCACCTTTCTTTTCATCGCGCCGCACCGGTGGCGGCAATGGGATGTCATCTGTCACGAGTGCGGATCAAGTCCGATAGGAAGAGCCTGGCCTGCCCCTTCCCAAGACAGGCCAGGCTCTCATTCGGCCGCAACCGCCTCAGCTGGCGCGGCCTCTTTTTTCCAGGGGACGTCGTAGAGATCCCACACCGGATTATTGATGGCCAGATCCATGTCGCGGGCGAATATGGCGAAGCCGTCATAGCCGTGATACGGGCCGGAATAATCCCAGGAGTGCATCTGGCGGAAGGGGATGCCCATCTTCTGCACCGGATACTTCTCTTTAATGCCGGACCCAACAAGGTCGGGGCGGATGCCTTCGATGAACTTTTCCAGCTCGTAACCGGTCACGTCGTCATAGATCAGCGTACCCTTGTTCACATAATGGCCGGTGCGCTGATAGTCGTCGTTGTGGGCGAACTCGTAGCCGGTGCCGACGATCCGCATGCCGAGGTCCTCATAGGCCGTGATGACGTGGCGAGGACGCAGGCCGCCGACATAGAGCATCACCGTCTTGCCTTCGAGGCGCGGCCGGTACTTGTCGACGACAGCATCGACCAGGGGCCGGTACTTGGTGATGACAGCCTCGGTCTTGTCGACGATTTCCGGACCGAAGTGCTTGGCTATTTCGCGCAGGGAGGTTTCGATCTGGGACGGACCAAAGAAATTGTATTCCATCCACGGGATGCCGTATTTTTCCTCCATGTGCCGACAGATGTAGTTCATCGAGCGGTAGCAGTGGATGAGGTTCAGCTTGGCCTTTGGCGCGCGCTCGACCTCAGCGAGCGTGGCATCACCCGACCAGTTGCCGACCACGCGCAGCCCCACCTCCTCCAATAGAATGCGCGTAGCCCACGCGTCGCCACCGATATTGTAGTCGCCGACGACGTTGACATCGTAAGGGCCGGTCTCAAACTCGACTTCGTTCTTGTCGAAAACCCAGTCACGGATGGCGTCGTTGGCGATGTGGTGGCCGAGCGATTGCGAGACGCCGCGGAAGCCCTCGCAGCGTACCGGCACGATCGTCTTTTCGTGCTCCTTGGCCTTCTTGCGCGACACCGCCTCAATGTCGTCGCCAATCAGCCCGATCGGGCATTCCGACTGCACGCTGATGCCGTTGTTGAGGGGGAAAAGCTCCTCGATCTCGTCGATGACCTGTTCAAGCTTCTTGTCGCCGCCGAACACGATGTCCTTTTCCTGGAAGTCTGAGGTGAACTGCAGCGTCACGAACGTGTCGATGCCCGTCAGGCCGACGTAGTAGTTGCGGCGTTGCGACCAGGAATAATGACCGCAACCGACCGGCCCGTGCGAGATGTGGACCATGTCCTTGACCGGCCCCCATACCACGCCTTTGGAACCGGCATAGGCGCAGCCGCGGATCGTCATCACGCCCGGAATGGACTTGATGTTCGATTTGACGTCGCATTCGGAAAGGGCCTTCGGCTCATCGCCAGGCTCGTCGCCGCTCGTTGCGACGCTGAGGTGCTTCTTGCGGCGCTTCGCCGCCTTGTCTGGATATTGCGCTAATACTTCCGCAATGAGCTGTTCATGCAAAACGCTGTCATTCTCGTAATCAAGGCTCATGGGCCCCTGCCCCCTTTCAAGGTTCGGGTTAGGTCGTCGTCGCCGAAGCGGCTTTCTTGGAAGGACGCGCTGGCGCAAGGGCCAGCGCGTCCTGTCGACAGCGGCAGTTATTGAGCCGCAACCACCGCTGACTCCTTGGCCTGTAGTTCGGCCAGCATCTGCTCGTCGCTCTTCATGATGCCGAAGTCGAGCAGCATGTCTTCGAGCTCTTCCATGGTAATCGGGGTCGGAATGGTCCCTTGGCCCGAATTGGCATGGATCTTCTCGGCTAGCGCCCGATATTCCCCGGCCTGCTTGGAGTCCGGCGCGTACTGGATCACCGTCATCTTCCTGAGCTCGGCGTGCTGGACGATGTTGTCACGCGGCACAAAGTGGATGAGCTTGGAATTGAGCCTGGCAGCCAGCGCCTCGGAGAGGTCGAGCTCGCGGTCCGTCTGGCGCTCGTTACAGATCAGGCCGCCGAGCCGCACGCCGCCGGAATGGGCATATTTCAGGATGCCCTTGGCGATGTTGTTGGCGGCATAGAGCGCCATCATCTCGCCGGACATCACGATGTAGATCTCCTGGGCCTTGTTCTCACGGATCGGCATCGCAAAGCCACCGCACACCACATCGCCGAGCACGTCATAGGAGACGTAGTCGACATCGTCATATGCACCGTTCTCTTCAAGGAAATTGATCGAGGTGATGACGCCGCGCCCGGCGCAGCCGACGCCCGGTTCCGGACCGCCGGACTCCACGCACTTGATGCCTTTGTAGCCGGCCTTGAGCACGTCCTCGAGCTCAAGGTCTTCCACCGAACCTTCCTGCGCTGCCAGATGCAGAACCGTGTCCTGTGCTTTGGCGTTCAGGATCAGCCGGGTGGAGTCGGCTTTCGGGTCGCATCCGACGATCAGGATCTTCTGCCCGAGGTCGACAAGCGCTGCGAGCGTATTTTGGGAGGTGGTGGACTTGCCGATCCCCCCTTTGCCGTAAAATGCGATTTGACGCAAATCTGACATATCGCCTTCCTTCTTTCGTTCCATCCATCGCTGAGTAAAAGGCAGGCAGCTCGCGCCGCCTCGCATGGCAATCTTCAAAACCCGTGCCATGTGGGCCGATCGAGCCAAAGGAAAGATCCTTTTGTTGGGTTTCAGAAAGTTACTCCGAACCACCACAGGAAACTGCCAAACAAACCTAATGTCGCCGATCAGACAAAGCCGACAGACGGTGTCGTGATGGCATCACTTGCAACTGGGCTAGAAGCAAATCCTGCTCAATCTGGGTCATATCCAGCGGCCTTAAGGTAGTTTGCGCATTCTGCCGCAGTGAAGCGAGGTATCAAGGCCCCGACCGCATCCCATAGAGCATCGATCTTTCGCTCGGCTCGGCCTCGCAACATGGCTTTCAGCTTCGAGAATGCGTTCTCGATTGGATTGAAGTCCGGACTATAGGGCGGCAGGAACATGAGCTTGGCGCCGGCACGTTCGATGGCATCGCGGACACCGGCTATCTTGTGTGCAGGCAGGTTATCCATAATGACGACGTCGCCGATCTCCAGGGGCGGCACCAGCACCTGTTCGACATACGCAAGGAAGACGTTGCCGTTCATCGCGCCATCGTAGACGAATGGGGCGGTCATTCCGCTGAGGCGCAACGCACCGGTGAAAGTCGTTGTTTTCCAATGGCCGTGCGGCACGCCGGCACGGCAAACGCTCACCTCGCAATGGACGTCCGCGCAGACGTGACATCTTGGTCGAGAGGCCGGTTTCGTCGATGAAGATCAGTTTCTCCGGATCGAGGTCCAATTGACCATCGAACCAGGCGCGCCGGCGCTTCAGGACGTCCGGTCGGTCCTGCTCCAGTGCGTGTGCGGTCTTTTTTTAAAGGTCCACCCACGGCCTCGAAGCCAGGCGCCAAGTGCGCTGCGGCTGATCTTCACCTGCCGCTCGACGGACAAGCGCTCAACCATCTCATCGAGCGTCACATCCCTACGCTCGTTGATCAACGCGACAACGAATTCCTCGTGTGCATCCACTGCCGAAGGTCGTCTCCAGCTCTGTGGCAGAGCAGTTAACTCACCCTCTTTCGCTCTTCAATCCAGCGGATCGCCGTCGAAATCCCAACTCCGAAACGAGCCGCAGCCTGTCGAGCCGACATGCCCGCCGCAGACGCTTTCAAAACCCGTATTAGGAGATCATCGCTCAGGGCCTGTCCCATCATCCACCTCTCCGCTGTGGATGTTGAATCAGCTTCGGTCGCTCTCGTCACCTCACAATCGATTCATCAATCGCAGGACATGTCTAGGTCGACCGCGCGCCAGCGCGACCGCGACCATCAGCAGGACAAAGAGCTTTGAAAACAGGAGACAATCGCACATCCCTGTAGCCAAGAGAGAAATGGCGTATCGCACGGGAGACGCTGCGAGCGCCCAGTGATAGAGCTTCGCCTTGTGGCTGAACAAGCCAACTTCGATCGCGCAGGCCCGCCGCGCCCGACAGCTGGCCAAAAACAGCGCCAGGAGCTACGACTGGGGCCACGCACGTGAGTATGTCGAGGGCATGTCGCGCATGCTGCAGCAGGACAAACCGGATGGCCACGTCTTGGCGACCGGCGAGACGACGAGTGTCGGCCAATTTCTCGAGCGGGCTTTTGCCGACTTGAACATTACTTTGGAATGGAAGGCGTCCGGCGTCGACTGGCTACGACTCCGCGTCCGGTGCCTGCCTTGTTGAAGTCGATCCTCGATACCTCCGCCCGACGGAAGTTGATCTTCTGCCGGTGATCCGACCAAGGCCCGCCAGAAGCTGGGCTGGCAACACAAGGCCCCGGTTCAGGAGCTCGTCGCCGAGATGGTGCGCGAGGATGTCAAGCACTGGAAGGCCCTGAACAGCCGGGAAGAGCTCTGAGTGTACGACTTGTCCAACAAGAAGATCTGGGTTGTCGGCCATCGCAGTATGGTCGGCAGTGCGCTTGTGCGCAGGCTCCGATGCCGTGCTCTGCGGCAGTGGCGTCAGTTAGCGGGTCGAACGAGGAGCGCGGATCGTGAACCCGCGAGCGCGCAAAAATACGGCATTAGCCGATGATGTTCATACTTCCACCAGGTGCCCGGATTGCGGTACCGAGGCTTCGGGGCATATGTTCCTGATGGTCCTGCTTGTCTCGAATATCTCACGCTTGACGTCTAAGCGTTCGCAGATCGAAAGGTGCGGGATGTGTCATCGTGTGGGTCGGTCCGTCATCGAGGGTTAAATAGACGCACCGATCACTGGGCCGCCACCGTCTCTTCGGATAACTTCAGCTATGGGACCATGCTCTTTCATAGCTCAGGGCCATTCCGCTCGATCAAGGTCCCCGATGGCCAATCACTCATTGAGCATCCTATTGGGAATACTACCAAAATTACGTTTTCACAGCGCGTCGGCGGGAGGTTGAGATAAACATCGGCAAGGGTGGATCGCACGCGTACCCCTTCCAAAACCGTCGCAAGACCATTTCGGCAGAGCCTGAGAACAAGGTTGCGCAACGCCTGCCGAACACCGCCGAACGCAAACCGAACGCCAAGTTGCTGCAGCACTGGGTAAACAATGCGCATCGAATTAATGCCGTACCCCTCAAGATCTGGACGCACGCCCCACAATCCAAGCTCGCATACGAGTAGATCGACCTCGCCAACCCGAACGAAACGACGCAACAACCCCATGTGAGCGGCCACACCGTGCGCATCATAGCCTATTACGCGAAGCTCGGGCCTAGCTCCTGACCAACTACGAGCACCTTCGAATGGAAGGGCGTTGTAAGCTCCAGTTGGCCCATAGGTCTTCCGAAAGAAATCTGCGAGCTCCGTGTGGTCAGAGAGCTCCAACTCGTTTTCCCAGCACACTTTCCACCGCACCTGAGGGCTCATACCTAAACCTCCACTTAATACTCTGTCCAGGCGTCGACAGAGCAACTACTTGATACGCACTCGTTGGGGCGCTTCTAATGGCACTGGTATAAGCTGGTGAAATCATTTGTTTGGATGGAACTCATCCGTCCAATGGATGCGTTCCAATCAATCGGCCTGCCATCGGCTGCCGACGCCAGATGAAGCGGCCGGGCTCCAACTTCTTCGTGAACATGCCGCCTTGTCCATCATGCTGGATCATCTTGATCAGGCATCCAGGACATTGAACTGAAAAGTTGACCATGACTGAGAGGCTCGCTACTCAGGCAGAAGCAAGCCAAAGACGTTTTCGGCGATAATCAGGCAAATTGTCGAGATCACATTAGAACCCTCGGCGGAACCGGGCTGGTCTATCCCGGCGTCGAAAGTCGTCGAACGACCCGACCTGGCGGAGGGGTTTTTTCGGAATGTTCGGTTTGCGACAGTCTGATTCCACACAAAATGGGACGCGGCGATAGGCAGCAGCATTCTCCTGTTGAATCTGAAAGGGGTTCCCCTCGCAAAACGCCCTGGTTCGCTTTGGCTATCGCAGCCCATGGACCGGCACGCTGGGTATCGGCGAAGATTGCCAGAGGACATACTTGCCTGGCGATCCCGACCTCGGGAGAAGATGATGGGTACAGGAATGGATTCGCAGATCAGTGCGTTTCCGGTGCAAGCTTTTAGGACCCCGGACACAGCAAACGCCTCCCAGGACTGGCGAGGCGGCCGCGAGATCGCAATTTTCTCCTAGATAACGGTATGAGGTGATCGTCATACCCTGGTCACCGGATGCCGATCGTCACGCACATGGTCTGGTACAGAGCCGGCGGCGCCGATGAGCCCCCGAGGAAATACTTAGTGACTGGCACGGTTGTTGCGTCGTCTCACGAAAGACAGCCGTTAACGAGAGGTCACGATGATGGATGTATGCTCGATGGGGATGGTGTTGTGCGGTGGGTACCTTCTTGCTGCATCCGCAGGCAGACTCGGCGGCGCTGAGAATGTCTTATCTGACTCGCCTTTGTCCGCGGCTGATGTATCGAGTTTCGAGACTTTCATAGTTCGCAGCCCACCGACATCACTCAATCTGGATCCATTTTATGCCAAATATGCTGACGCAGCGGGCATACCTATTATTTCGTCAAACAAGGTTCCAGACACGGCACTATTGATCTCACGTGACATTGTCCTCTACATGTTGTCAGAACGCCGTGATGTCCGCGATGCTTTAATCCAGGCTGGAGCGCGGGTGGGCGTCATGGCAATTGACGAGACGACGACTGATATTCCCGAGCAGCGGGATTGGAAGAAGCCTCTTCCCGATGATCCACGTCTCACCCCTGACGAGCGGCGGGATTACGCCAACACGATCGGCAAGATGACTGCCCGAGACTACTGGGCACAAAGGGCGCGCGGCATGGGCGGGCTCTACACGACGGGAGCTGTGGAGAATTTGATGGGCGTGCCGGGCACGCGGTATTACGGCGGGAACATTCTTGTTCACGAATTCTCACATAATATTTTCAACGCGCTGCGCACGGTAGATCCTGATCTCGTTGCACGAGTTGAACGTGCCTATTCGCACGCCTACGAGAAAGGCCTCTGGGCGTGTTCCTATATGGAGAACAACGTCGATGAGTATTGGGCCGAGGGCACGCGATTTTGGTTCAATACGAACTTGGCTTACAGCCGAGGCAATCTCACCATTGCCACATCAGAAGATTTCGAGGCTCACGATCCAAGCCTCTATAATATCATGGCCGAAGTCTACCGCCATGACCACCACATTCTGGCGGATGTCTATTACCGGCATTCGGCGAAGTCGCAGTAATGTCCTTTGGTATTGACTGCCGGCCTCATGCTGCAATCCCGCTGGAGACCCGAACTATCGCTGATCGTCCGTAATTTGTCAGAGCCAGCCATAAATTTGAGTTTCCGTTCAATTGAAGCGCCCATGTTGTTCCCACGGGTGCATACCAAGTACTTCGTGGCCGCTGGAATTGGCTCCTTGTGCAACATCGAGACCAAATGACCTGCCACTGAATTTTCATCCGGCGGCGATTAGAGCCTCGGCGGTCTTGAAACGCTCCCAAACGTTGGACCACCGGATGCTAGAGTTTTCCGGCTTCATTCAGGGAGGCGGGCTGGTTGCGCCTCCCGAATTCACCAACGAGATCGGCACCTTGTTGCCGATCGCACCATGAGGTCTTTCCTCATTGTAGTATCTACGCCAATCCTCCATCTTTTCGCGGGCATCCGCAAGGGTCAGGAACCAATGCTGGTTCAGGCATTCTGCACGGAAGCGGCCATTGAACGCTTCGATGAAAGCATTATCAGTCGGCTTGCCGGGGCGTGAGAAGTCCAACGTCACGCCCTTGGAATAGGCCCACAGGTCCAAGTCGCGCGACACGAACTCGGTCCCTTGGTCGACACGGATCGTTTTCGGATAGCCGGCTTTTTGGCACACCCGTTCAAGGGTTTGCACGATGTCTTCGCCTCTATAGCTATGACGTGGATCAAGCACCGGCACGTAGCGCGAGAAGGTGTCGACCACCGTCAGCACGCGCAGTTTCTTACCCGTTGCGAGTTGGTCGTGAACGAAGTCCATCGCCCAGACGTCGTTGGGTCCGACGGCCATGTGCCGATCCTCGCGAAGCTTGGCTTTTACCCCCCGCTTCGGTGTCTTGTTCCGCAACTGTAGCCCCAAGTCCCTGTAAATGCGGTAGGTTCGCTTGATGTTGGTGCCCCAACCCTCGCGTTCCAACAGCACATGCACGCGGCGATAGCCGTACCGCACACGGATCTCGCAGATCTCGCGAATACGACGTTCCAGACCGGCCTGATCAGCACGGCGAGAGGTATAGTGGTGAGTTGATCGATCGAAGTTCAACGCTCCACAAGCACGTCGGATCGAGATCGCCCAATCGCAGCACATGCCTTTCACCATCTCCCGCTTCCGAGCAGGCCTTAGAGCTTTCGGCGGATGACATCCTGCAACATCTCGCGGTCCAGCGTCAGATCCGCGACGATCTTCTTCAGGCGCGAATTCTCGTCCTCGAGCTGTTTCAGCCTCTTCATCTCCGGTGGCAGCATGCCCGCGTATTTTTTCTTCCAGTTGAAATAAGTCGCCTGGCTGATCCCCGCCTTCCTGCAGATTTCAGCAACCGACACGCCTTCATCACCTTGCTTCAGAATGAACGCCTTCTGAGCGTCCGAAAACTGCGACGCTTTCATCGTCTTCTGGTCCCTTTCCCAGCCAGGAAAATGCACCGGAAAACTCTAACCAAAATTGGTCCAGTTTGAAGGGTTCAGATCAGCATCAGCCGCAACTTTCTACCAGCGCCGTCGCTTATCCGATCCGACGACCATGTCTATTTTGTGGGGGAGAACGGTGTTGCCGGTGGTCATGTTGGCGATCGGTGCTTGTACGTTCGCAGGCCTGTCCACGTTTTAAAGCATATATGCCGAAACGCGCGGACTCTCACCGAATGTCTTCTTTCTGACATTCACCGTCACGACTGTCACATTGCGATTCTCCGTCGCGGGTATGATCGGTAAGTTGCCGCTTGGGCGCCTAGCACTCACCCTCTTCGTGACGACACTGATTGGGATCGGACTTTTGGTTTTGAACCCGGGAAGCGAGCTGCTGTACGTCGTCGCCACCGTTCTCTTTGCGATAGGCTACGGTCTCACTTATTCGACCTTGAATGCGATGGTGGTGAACCTCGCTGGCGAACGTGGTCTGTCAATCTCAACGGCCTCCCAAGTCTTTACACTCGCTTATTTTCGTGGGTTCGTTCGAATTCCCGTATCTCGGTGGCACATTAATTGCTGTTTATGGCATCGACGTTGCCATGCTCGTGATGGCGGGTCTGGTCGCTCTCAACATCGCAATCGCCAGTCAGACATTGTGGAGGGCGGTGTAGGAGACAGACGTCCTTCATAATGATTTCCGTATCGCTGCCCACGTGCCCGCCCAACCAAAGGAAGTGTGTTTATGCAAGTGCTGGATCTCATCGGTATAGGCATCGGACCCTTTAATCTTAGTCTTGCAGCACTCGCGTGTCCGACGCCGCTGCGCACTGCCTTTTTCGAAAAGGAAAGCGGCTTCGATTGGCATCCTGGGCTGCTGCTGCCCAACAGTCGCCTGCAGGTATCTCCGCTGAAGGACTGTGTGACACTTGCAGATCCGACCAGTCCGTTTTCGTTTCTCAACTACCTCGCGGTGCATGGACGGCTGTACAGCTTCGTAAACCGGTGCGACGCGACCACGTCGCGAAGAGAGTTCACACAGTATTTCCAATGGGTTGCGCATCAGTTGCCACAACTCCGGTTTGGGGAGGAGGTTACCGACGTAACCAGATTAGACGAGGGTTACCGCGTGACGACGACTCGAGATCACTACCATGCACGCTCAGTTGCGATTGGCGTCGGTGTCGTTGCAACAATTCCCGAATGCGCCAAACCTTGGCTGGGCGAGAAGGTCTACCATGTGGCGAGCTATCTGGATCGGCCACAAATCGACATCGGTGAACGCGTATTAGTCGTTGGTGGGGGGCAGAGCGGTGCGGAGGTTGTTGAACACCTATTGGGCAGTCCGGGTATCGGTAAAATTACATGGGTGACGTCACGCGGGAACCTGTTCACGAGGGATGACAGCTCTTTTATCAACGTGTCATACACGCCGTCTTACAGCCAGCGCTTTCATTCGCTGCCACTTAAAAAACGTCGCACTATTGTCGACGACGAAAAACTCACCAGTGACGGCATTTCAGCAGAATTGAGCAACCGCATTTACGAAACTATCTATCACCGCAGCGCGACTGGCAATATTGACGATGTCATTCAACTGCTACCCGCAGTCGTCATGAAGGAGTTGTCTCCTCATGCGGACGGTTGGCACGCGCTGTTGGCTTCGCACGGCACCTGTCAGCGACCGACTGTAGTGGCTGATCGGGTCGTACTCGCCACCGGTTTCGAGCCTCGCCCGCTAGCGTTTATCGATCGCCTATTGGCTTCCGCTTCTATGGAAGGCGGTCTGCCGGTCGTGAAGGACGATTACTCCGTTCAATTCGAGGACAACGCCCCCGGCCAGGTATATCTGCAAAACCGATCCCCAGTCCAAAGTGGCTTGCAGAGTGTGAATCTATCGCTCGTCGCCTACCGAAACGGTCGCATCATCAATAGCCTGCTTCGGCGTGAATACTATCTGAACGTCCCAGATCGGCCGATCCTTGGGTGCCTAGGTTTACTTCCCGCTCAAGAGACACAAAACGCAAGATAACACTCCAGTGCAGTGCAGCTCGGGGCGCCTGCTCACGACGCAGCTTTACCAGGCGGCTTTAAATCTAAAAAGGAGTTACACATGTTAACCAAAGAACAAAAATCAACATGGGATGACGTTGGATACATTAGGATTGAGTCATTTCTCGATCTAGAAAGCCGAGATAAACTTTCAGCTCTTGTGGCTGATGTTTCGTGCTGGGAGACAAGTGAAGACAAATGGCTGATATGGTTCGAAAAAACAACTGTCGGTAGGAGGATCATTTCGAAGGTCGAGAACTTCCTCGAATTTAACGCCCCCGTGCGTGATTTACTGCTGGCTGACCACCGTATCGAGTCGATCGTCGAAGAGTTACTGGGGGAAGATGCCCGCATGCTCAAAGAGTTGCTGATCTTTAAGTACTCCGACAGCGGCGGCTATCGCCCGCATCAGGACATCTACCATATCCCACATAAGCTACCAGACCGGATGGTGCACGCGATTGTTGCAATAGGCATCGACGATTCCGGCCCAGACAACGGAGGGCTTTTCTTCAGCCCCGGGAACCACAAAAAGGGCGTGTTCCCAATGGACGCCGGCGGCGTAATGTACCCCGAGGTCGCGGACAGGCTGGCTTGGGAGCCCGTAACGTGGAAGGCCGGTGACATTTTCATCTTTGACGACTATGCCCCACATTACTCAAAGCCCAACAAAAGTGAAAATTCTCGAAGGGTGATTTATCTCGTGTTCCAGCGTGCCTCAACTGGTGGGCCAACGAGGGCCGAATACAACAAACTGAAACGCGCCTACAACCCTCCCGAGGGCAAGGTCTCCAACATCGACGAGCTCAAGCCGCCGAACGGCATTTTCTATCGCGATTGAAGGCAGAGGACAGAGGCAAACATGTATACGAAACAGATCGACCGCTCAATCATGCGCCAGGAGTATGGCGTTCTGGTGTGCCGGTTACTTGAGCATCTACCGCAGGCAGTCGCAACGGCTTTCGGCACATCGATTGTGGAGGTGGTACCTGGCGATGCGGTCGATCTTCATTCGCACCCAGAGCACGAACTCTGGGTATTGATCTCGGGCAGCGGCGTGTTTCAATCCGATGGAGAAACCTCCGCAGTCAGTGGGGACACGATGGTCTATATAGCGCCGCACCAAAAACACGCGATCAAAAATAGCAGCCCTCAAACCAGCTTAAAGTTCCTTTCGATATGGTGGGATTGAATTGAGAGCAAACCAACATACTTTTTTTGCCTGCTCGGCGCCGCCGTGCCCGAACGGCAAGCTGCATCTTGGGCATATAGGTGGCGTGTACCTTCTCGCCGACGTGTTCGTACGCTACCACCGCATGGTAGGCAACGCGGCCTATCACGTGACAGGTGCGGACGAACATGGCACTTACACGCTGGTGAAAGCCCGAAAGCTTGGCAGGCCGGTTGATGACGTCGCACACATGCACATTGAAGAAATTCTGCAGTGTCTGCGGTCAGTTGATATTGAACCGGACGTATTTGTAAGGACTTCAAGCGAAGACCACAAAGACCGCAGCTTGGCGATCTACGACCAACTAAGAGCGTCCGGCTACGTTGAGCTGCGCGACGGAGAGCAACTGTATTGCGGGACGTGCGAAGAGTTCGCCGCAGACTCACTCGCGGTCGGAGAGTGTCCAGCTTGTAACGCGCCAACAGATAGTAACCTTTGCGAAGATTGCGGCTCGGCGCTGCAACACAATCTACTACGCAACCCGATTCACACGACATGCGGCCAGAGCCTTATCTTGCGCCCGATTCGACAGGTTCATTTTGAGCTTGAAAAATTTGCTCCGGGGCTCGATCACGCCATTGAGGCGAGCGGATGGCCGGAATCCATAAAGCGCAAAGAACTTGACTGGCTACGGTCAAAACTGATGGCATTGCCGATGTCGCGGCATTTCGACCGTGGTGTGACTTTGAACTCCCCGGTGGAGGTGGCAGGCCAAACTTTAATGACTTGGTTTGAAGGATTGTGGTGCTATGAGACAGGAATCGAACGCCTCTGCAAGCAAAATGGCGCAGATCTCGATGACACTATGCGCAACGCGAGCACGAGACTCGTATTCTTCATGGGTCAGGATAACCGGTTTTATTACACGATCGGCGTTACTGCTAGTTTGTTCTCGCGCGGTTATGCGATTCCATACAACCATGCAATTCAGGACTTTTATAAGCTCGAAGGCGCGAAATTTTCTACTAGCCGTGACCACGCTGTGTGGGCTGACGAGGTGGCAGCAGATATCGACACGAACGTGCTGCGCTACTATTTGGCTAGCATCGCCAAGCCATTTGGCGCAAACGACAACGATTTTCTGATCGAGGGGCTGCTTCAGACCGCGGCTAGAATTCGTGCTTTCGAAACGGCTTTGCGCAAGTACGCCGGATGTAACGAGACGCTGACGGCCGACAAGCTGACAGTCGAGCAGAACCACAATGTTAAACGATATTCCGAAGCGGTGCAGGACTTGCGCGTCTGGGATGCCATGGACGCCATAGACGCCTTTTTCGACGTTGCGTCTTTTTCAAGGGCAGATACCTCAGTCAGCGCAGCGGAAGTTTCCGTATTTCTAAGCCTTCTTAATCCTGTGACCCCGATGCTTGCGGCGCGGTATGGTGCTTTCTTTTTCGGAGCCGGATGGCGGCCGGGGCTCGATGGCGGCACTATCCGGCCAAGCACCGGCTTACGCAAACCGGTTGATTTCCCATTGTTTAGCGACCCGATTCCGGAAGCCTTCATAGAGGCTTATGAAAGACGATTTAGGCAAGTCCGGCCGAATTCTTAGCTTTTAATGACGGCAACCGCTTTGACGATCCCGAGGCGAGTAACGCGGACGCCGACCGGATGACGGCATCTCGATAGCGGAGAACGCAAGGCGGCAGTCGGGCGACCTACTTCGTTCCGAAAGGCCCACGACGGCTTTCTGGCGTGCGACGGCGTCGCGCTTGGCGGCGGGCCTTTCTATTTTTTAAGGAGCTCGGGAAGTGGGGCCGTATCCAGGATCTGCTCGGCGAGCAGTCTCTTCAGTGTGGCGTTCTCTTCCTCAAGCGCCTTCAGGCGCGTTGATCTTTTCATCACAAATTACTGGCACGCCACCAATATCTTGAACATGCTTCCAAACAGAAGGAGCCCGCCAGTCGATAGCCAGCGTACGGCAAAGCCTCTCCGGTATCGCGATATGATGAACCTACTTCCGCCCATCCGTTCACTAGCATTTCATGTCGCTCGGTGACGCCGCTCCACATCGCCTATTGCTAAGGTGCCATTCGATATTTAAAGTGGATTATCTGCAACTATAACGTCTATCGTAACTATGCGGCCTACTTAATTGATCACCAAACTAACCTAAGCCTTTTTGACGAACCTTCATTGGATCTATGCTGGAAGGTTCTGTACTGGAAAAATCGATTGTTTGGATATAAAATATCCGTTGTTTGGATGTGACTAAAGATGCGTTTCAAGGGCCTTGATCTAAACCTGCTCGTTGCATTGGATGCGCTCACGACCGAGCGCAACCTAACGGCTGCCGCACGTAGTATCAATCTAAGTCAACCAGCAATGAGTGCCGCCATTGGTAGGCTTCGGGACTATTTCCGCGACGAATTGTTTACAATGAATGGTCGAGAACTTCGGCTGACGCCCCGTGCCGAAGGACTTGCCTCGGCAGTGCGTGAAACTCTCTTGCAGGTACAATGCTCAATCATCTCTTGGGAGCCGTTTAACCCGTCGAAGTCTGACAGATGCTTTAGAATAGTTCTGTCCGATTTCATGATGCTGATATACTTCAATAAAATCATTGAGCGAGTTGCTCGAGAAGCGCCCGCAGTCAGCTTTGAGTTGCTGCCTTTGGATAGTGATCCGTACGAGATGCTTAGCCGCGGTGACGTCGACTTCCTCATCGTGCCTGAATTTTTTCTCTCGGGCGCACACCCGAGTGCAAAACTGTTCACAGAGAAGTTTGTATGTGTAGCCTGTTCGACAAATGTGGACCTACCTTCAGCGCTGACGATCGAGCAATATGTCTCCACGGGACACGTCGCTGCCGCGTTTGGGCGCTTTTTGAAGCCATCGGTCGAGGGCTGGTTCTTGCTCGAGAATGGTATTCAGAGGCGGGTGGAGGTCGTCGTGCAAGGGTTTAGCTTAATACCACCAGTCCTGCGTGGCACGAACCGCATAGCTAACCTACCGCTTCGCTTAGTCGAGCATTACGAAAGTACTTTCCCTTTGCGGATCATCAACCTTCCGTTACCGCTCCCCGTCTTCACAGAAGCTGTTCAATGGCCAGCGCTCCATAATGCCGATCCAGGGAGCATCTGGTTCAGGGAGATATTGGTTGAGGAAGCTTCCCGTATGATGTCCTCCAACGCACCTAAAATACATGGGTTGCTACAACAATCCGGTTCCTGACCAAGGTTCCTGCTTGAGTAAGATCCGCCCGAGCCCGAATAAGTTCAACAGCCACCAAAGAGGCTTTTCAAAGGTATCCATCCGGGGAAGGCCGCTGACCTTGCCCCCAAGTTTTATCCAGTTTTGAGTTCGCTCCGACGGTTTTGGGTTGCTGTATTTGCGGCGGTAGCGGCGGGTTGCGGTGCGGAGCAATTGTGGTCCCCCAGCACCCTTCGATTTGCCGCCGAAGGTGCTAGACAGCACGTCGCGCAATCGTCCGAAGGGCGGCCGATCGGCGACGGGCGTAGCGCTCAGCTTCGTCGATAAAATGGCCTGCGGGTCACTCACAGGTGGTGCCGTCTTCAGCTAATCGGCCGCGTCGCGGGTCGTCGCTCCCAATGCAGCCCAGCTTCCTAGGTTTCAGGATGGTCACGGCAATCGCGCTGCCTCCTGAACCATTATATCTCGCATCCAGATATTTGCCGGATCTTTGTCGTGAAGTACCGGCCATTGGACTGCCTCGGTGAATGTCGGCAGCGCTATCGGGGGCGCAGTCATCCGCAATGGTATCGTGTCCTCAAAAAGCCCAACTAGTCGTAACGGAACGGTTGCGATGCGATCGGTGCCCATTAGGGCGGCGGGGATCATGCTAAAGCTTGAAACAACGACTTCGACCCGCCTCTTGAGGCCATGCTCCTGCAAGAAGCAATCTTCTATGGTAGGCTGCTGCGTCCGACCGAACCTAACTACCGCGTGCCCCATTGAAGAATACTCCTCGGCAGTAAGGGCTTCCTCAAGTTGTTTGTTATTACTGCAGCCGACGCAAGTCAGTCGTTCCTGAAATAGATCTATCTTAGGGTGCGCGCTCGACATGAATAGCGGTGGGCTAATAAGGAAGTCTACGTCGCCGCGTCGCAAAAGCTCGTCTGGATTGTCAGTAAGAGGCAGCAAGTCAAAACTAATGCCGGGTGCTTCCCGCGCAAGACGCTCCAGTATCTTCTGAAAAAGAACAACTGTAACGAAATCGCATAAGCTTACTCGGAAATGACGATCTGATTGATCAGGAGTAAATTTATCCCAGGGTATGATATTGAGCCGAATATGCTGTAAAGCCTCACGAATCGCAGGCGCGAGGTCTTCCGCACGCGGAGTTGGAACGAACTCACGACCACGCATCGTAAATAGTTCATCGCGGAAATAGGAGCGGAGCCGGCGGACAGCTGCACTCATTGCGGGCTGGCTCAGATTAATGCTACGTGCCGCCGCAGTAAGGTTGCGCTCAATCATTAGTGCATCGAGCGCGACAAGGAGATTTAGATCGAGGCCCTTAAATCGCATATCTTTTAACTATCCAATAGTGCAGCCCATTCCACAATGGCTGTTCCTACGGCGATGGCTGAATTCGCCTTGACGCTCCTCAATCGATTTGAGGGCGCGGCCACAGAGACTTAATCTCTGTGATCGGAAAGCAACCTGAGGCCAGTCCAGATTAAGCCATAACTCCAGAGTGAACGCTCGTTGCAGTGTAATAGGAAGCCTCCAATGGCAAATCACCAAACGCCAGCTGGCAAAGAAGATAATTAGCACCTGCTTCCTCGACATGATCGAGAAGATCTTGCCTAACTGAAGCAGCAGTACCAACTACGCACAACTGACAGTCTACTGCTGCATCAAAATCCGGCGGGAGGTTCTGAGGAGTCTGTATCCCGTTAATCTCGTACAGAAACCTAAAGCTCCGAAGCCACCGTTGATAAGCCGGGGCCGCGAGCGAAATGGCATGCTTCGTCGTGCTGCCGGCCACCACCATTCGGACCAACCCAAGGAACGGCGCCCGTTTCCTGCCCCCGGCGGTACGTCTCTCGTGTGCTCGGTAGGCATCAGTGATCTGGCGAACAGCAGAAGCAGGGCCCCCGCAGGCAAGATTTGTATCGTTCTCAGCCGCCCAGCGCGCAACCTCAGGACGACTGGTTGTAATCCATCTCGGAGGCTGAGGACGTTGGTGTGGCCGCAACATCAACGGGACTTTGTCTAGTTCAAAGTGGTCGCCTTTGTAGGAAAGAGCCTGAGCTCCTTCCTTCATCGCTTGGATGACGATCTCGCTGGCTTCGAGATAGCGCGATGTCGCCACCTCCTCATCAATACCGAAAAAGCTCCATTCGATTGGTAAGGAGCCGCGCCCCATGCCCAACTCGAGCCTGCCACCGCTCAGATGATCCAGCATGCAAATTTCTTCAAACGCACGTAACGGATGATAAAGATTCAACAGCATAACCAAAGGACCGAGACGAAGATGCTGCGTGCGCTGAGCTACGCTTGCTAGAAATAGATTCGGCGAAGGTCCTCTGCCGTGGGGAGTACAGTGGTGCTCTGCGACGTGATATCCATAAAAGCCAAGGCGATCGCAGACCTCTGCCAACTTCATCCGATCTTCATACTGGCGCCCAATCTCCCTTCCGTCTTCGTCCAAATGGTCGAAGATACCAACCATCAGCTTTGCGGGAAGAGAGTTTGTCATTTAAATGTCTCCAAGTTTGGCGGCGAATTTTCGGTGACCAAGACCGGAGGGTGGCCCCGATGTCTTTCGCCAGGAATCATCGAAAAGCTGCTGGTTCTAAAAAACGATGCTGACGCCGATGAGCTAATCATAATGCTCACGTTGAAATGACATTGAATCATTCGTATTCATGTATGACTTCGCGGTGGGTAACACCCCATCTCGCATACCCACAGCTCCGTTCACTTTTGAGAAGCCAAGGATTGGCAAGATCGGATAGTGGTTGTTCAGCTTTTGTGGCGACCCAAATGTGTTAAAGCTGGTATTCGGTTTAATGCGACGAGGCTCCTGCAGTAGGCGAAGAAAGGACCCAGAGCTATGTCTCGGCGCTTGATTGGCAGACGAGAGCGCCTTCTGCAGTTCCACGTTGGCCATGTTCGTCTCCATTTACCGGCCAGGTCTGTGACCTTGCCCTCGGCTGCTCTCGGTGGAGCAACATCATGGGGTCCCCAATTCATAATCGAGGTGTTTAATAACATCCCATGGCTTCGTAAAATTGATTGTTTGTATGGCATTGATCCACCAGGTGAATAACCAGGAATCTTCACCGTCAAAGGGTTGCTGATCGAACTAGCATACGGTCGACCCAGGCGAGATCACGGCCCCTTCCGAAGGTGGAAGGATCAGGAGCCAGTGCGGTTTTGGCCGCAGCGCAACAGCGCCGATACCAGAAATAGATGTGACGCAGTTGGCTTCCGCGTCTTTCGTGCACGCTGTTATATGTCCTTAACATTCCCCATCTTAACTTCATAGGATCACAGGTTTTACGATAGGGAAATTGCTCTCAACCCTTCAAACTGGACCAATTTTGGTTAGAGTTTTCCGGTGCATTTTCCTGGCTGGGAAAAGGAACGGAACACGATGAAGGCATCGCAGTTTTCGGACGCTCAGAAGGCGTTCATTTTGAAGCAGGGTGATGAGGGCGTCTCGATCGCGGAGATTTGTCGCAAGGCGGGGATCAGTCAGACGACTTACTTCAACTGGAAGAAAAAGTACGCCGGCATGTTGCCGCCAGAGATGAAGAGGCGCAAGCAGCTTGAGGACGGGAATTCGCGATTGAAGAAGATCGTCGCGGATCTGACGTTGGACCGTGAGATGCTGCAGGACGCCATCCGCCGAAAGCTCTAAGGCCTGAGGGGTAGCGGGAGGTGGTGTCATGTGCCGCGATTGGGCGATCTCGATCCGGCGTGCCTGTGGCGCGTTGAACTTCGATCGGTCGACCGATCACTACATCTCTCGCCGCGCCGAGGCCGGTCTAGACCTGTAAGCGCGGGTGCGCTACGGCTATCGTCGCGTGCATGTGCTTTTGGAACGCGAGGGTTGGGGCACCAACATCAAGCGAACCTATCGCATTTACAGGGACTTGGGACTGCAGCTGCGGAATAAGACTCGGAAGCGCCGTGTTAAGGCGAAACTTCGCGAGGATCGGCAAATGGCTGTCGGACCAAATGACGTGTGGGCGATGGACTTCGTGCACGACCAGCTCGCAACCGGAAAGAAACTGCGGGTCCTGACGGTGGTCGCCACCTTCTCACGCTATGTTCCCGCGCTTGATCCGCCTCACAGCTATCGAGGTGAAGATGTCGTGCAGACGTTGGGACGGGTGTGACGATTTTCGTTATAGTGCGCACTATGAGTCCGATTACGCAACATACGTATTGAACCCTCATTCTCTAATCGAGGCGCCGTTACGTGGAACCGCATTTCCTTTCCCGAAGAAATAACCTACCTCACGGCATCTCTATGAAAGGTGACGAGGCGTTAGGTTTGACTGGCCCGTCCACGCGTCTGTAACGGCTGCCCGATCTTCCAAAGCATGCTTGTGTCGATCTCAAGCTCGACTCCAACCTTGCCCGCACCTGTGACTACGGTAGGATAAGAAAAAAGGGCGGTGTCGATCAGTACAGCGATCTTCTGGAGACCGAATGGTGATACGCTTCCTGACGGGTAGCCGAAGAGATCGAGTACCTGTTCTTTCTGAGCAAGCTCGGCTCGTTTCCATCCATACGTGCCAGCAACCGCTTTCATGTCAATCTTTGAAGGTGATGGCAGCAAAACGGCACAAAGGTGGCGCGCAGGATGAGACCGGCGCATCACATCGTTCGCTTTCTGCTCGGCAATAATCATCGTCTTTGCAACGCGCCCCACGGGAACGCCGATAGCAGAGGCTAAATCGGAAGGAGATGTAATAGGGGTGGCGAACTCACTATAGCGCCACAATCGTACCGTCGACGCTCCGATCTGGTGCAGTTCAGCAAGTACGTTCGGATGAACGTCCAACATAGTCGTTTCCTTCCGGTTCACCTGGTAGGACGATCGAGGATAGCTGTTTCAGCGACTGCGAGTACAGCCCTCTTGCGAGTAAGTTTCAGGCGGTTCGCTCCAAAAGCTGCCTAATGCGGCGGCGACCCTCGTTCCCAAAAATACTGAAGTAAGCCTCCAGGCACTTATCGCTATCGAGCATGAAAGGAGCATCATATTTGGTGATATGCCGAATAGCCAAGGCTGGAACCGTTGTGTCGAGCGGTCGAAACATCCTGTTGTGCAAACCGGGCTCCGGGCAACCTGGATAAAATTCACCGATCATGAAACCTTCCTGAATGAAGTCGGGCTTCAGCCGTTTTTGCAGTTGACCAATCCTGATGATCTCTCCTTCATCCTGTATTCCAGGAAGGGCAATGATAATGGCCTTATAGATCCAGTCGCCCGTTCGATCGTTGAAGGACTTTACGGGTTTCATCTGGCTGAAGACGGCGAGCATACGCGCCAAATCGTTTTCGATTTCGTCAACTGCAACAGCTTGCGACGCGGCAACCCGTAAAAGCCCCTTCGTCAGAGCCTCGGGAACGAAAGGGCAAACGCTCCCGTCCCGACCTAAATGAGGATGTGGATTGGAGAGGAATTCTGAGGCATACCGAGCAAATTTCTGAAGAGCTGCGTTTGCATACTCATCATAGGCGTTGTATCCCGCATCAATATTCTTTTCCAGAATTTCGCCCACTGTCATCAATGGACCAATCGTCCCGAAAGGTTGGCTGTAATCTTTCCAAATCTCTTTATTCATTTCGGATCCCTGGTTCGAAAAGCCACGTGCAAAACGGAAGGTCGGGCTCTTGCATGCCAGCTCGGGCGGCGGGCGAGCTGGTCGGGGGCCAATCAAGAGACCGACCTTCCATCGGAAGCGAAGCTCCCGAATTTTTGATAGCACTCGTAGTTACACTTGTGTAACTGTTTTTTTAAATGGATGTGAAAACAAGAGCGGGGGCTCGTGCACGATGAAGGTTAGTCTCACGACCGCCCGCAAATTCTTATATTCGTCGTAGTTATGAAGACATACATATGATAAATGTCGCCGCGATGGGATCCGGTAACAGGCTTTGGGTGAAAACAGAACGACCCATTGCGCAGAGGCGTGGCCGTGACGAAGACAACACGAAGAAAAATATATACGCCAGAACAGATCGACGTCGGCGTAAAGCATAAGCTTGAGAAAATTGACTCGTTTTTGTCAGATCTCTTTAGCGAAAATTCCGAAGAAAAACTATTCCTGAGGAATATTCTTGGATTGATGCTTAAAGTATATCATATGGACGCCAATAACAAACCCATGACGAAGATGCAGGCGTGTCGCTATCTGCCTTTCAAAAACCAGACTGTTTGCCAAAAGTATGTCGAGGCAGCGCATTTGCGTGGGTTCATCGACATCACTCGGGATAAAACGGACAAACGGCGTCTGATTGTTGTTCCAAAGGAGCCGTTGGTTGTCTATGTCAATGAATATATAGCTGACTTCCTTGATGACTGCCGTAGAGCGATTGACAGTGCCGCTCAAGTAGCTACGCTTCCTGAGGAAGGGATGGCAACGGCAAGTTCTTCATCTATTGATAAATCGCCAGCGTCTTCTGGGGCACCTGTGGGTTCCTCTCAAAAGAGAGTCGATCGAAAAGCCAGGAAATTTTAGCGAGTTTTATTGTGGGAAAGCAAAAGTAAGAAGCCGGTCTCGCGCGCGTTTATCCTTTCATCAATCAAATGTTTCCTCCGTAAACAAGCTTCATCGAGGTAACCCGCTTCGCTTAACCGGCCTGACGGCCGGTGCAGGCGCTGCTAGGGGGAGCGGCTGTATCGTCGTTTCGGCCAAGAAACTGCGCGGGAAGTTCGGCGGCATCCTCAGCCTTATCACCTTGGCATTTACGCTATCTTTTTAGGCGAGGCGGAAACCGCTGACGCGGTCCTCCATCTCTTGGTCGAGACAGTGTGACCTGCCACTGAATTTTCATCCGGCGTCTGACCTGCCACTGAGAATTTCTGAACCGCTCCCAAACGTTGGACCACCGGATGCTAGAGTTTTCCGGCTTCATTCAGGGAGGCGGGCTGGTTGCGCCTCCCGAATTCACCAACGAGATCGGCACCTTGTTGCCGATCGCACCATGAGGTCTTTCCTCATTGTAGTATCTACGCCAATCCTCCATCTTTTCGCGGGCATCCGCAAGGGTCAGGAACCAATGCTGGTTCAGGCATTCTGCACGGAAGCGGCCATTGAACGCTTCGATGAAAGCATTATCAGTCGGCTTGCCGGGGCGTGAGAAGTCCAACGTCACACCCTTGGAATAGGCCCACAGGTCCAAGTCGCGCGACACGAACTCGGTCCCTTGGTCGACACGGATCGTTTTCGGATAGCCGGCTTTTTGGCACACCCGTTCAAGGGTTTGCACAACGTCTTCGCCTCTATAGCTATGACGTGGATCAAGCACCGGCACGTAGCGCGAGAAGGTGTCGACCACCGTCAGCACGCGCAGTTTCTTACCCGTTGCGAGTTGGTCGTGAACGAAGTCCATCGCCCAGACGTCGTTGGGTCCGACGGCCATGTGCCGATCCTCGCGAAGCTTGGCTTTTACCCCCCGCTTCGGTGTCTTGTTCCGCAACTGTAGCCCCAAGTCCCTGTAAATGCGGTAGGTTCGCTTGATGTTGGTGCCCCAACCCTCGCGTTCCAACAGCACATGCACGCGGCGATAGCCGTACGTAAGCGCCCGGTGAGGGCCGTCTTGCGAGGTTGAGACGAACATCGGAAGTCCTAGTGCAAACACTAGGAGTAGTCCTATGACGAAGCATCCGATTGAAGTGATCACGTCTGTCGAGCGCCGACGGCGCTGGTCTCGGGAAGACAAAGAGCGGCTTGTTGCGGCCTGCTTTGAGCCAGATGCGGTGCTTTCCGAGATTGCCCGTGCGGCCGGTATCCATGTCAGCCAGCTTTTCCGTTGGCGCAAGGAGCTTTGCCAAATCGAGGAGCCGAAGACGGAAACGGCGAGCACGTTGGTGCCGGTGATCCTATCCGAGGCCGCGCCTCCAGCCACGCCCATTCCCTCGGGGCCGCCTGCCCCATCGCAGTCCCGCCGGAAGCGTAGCGATGTGACGATTGAGCTGGGTCGGGGCCGTCGTATTCGCGTGGACAGCGACATCGATACCGAGGCGCTGGGCCGTATTCTCGATGTCGTGCTGGAACGGAGATGATCCCGGTTCCGAGTGGTGTGAAGGTCTGGCTGGCGACAGGCCATACGGACATGCGCAAAGGCTTCCCCGGCCTATCGCTGATGGTGCAGGAGACGCTGAAGCGCGATCCGATGTGCGGACACCTGTTCGTGTTCCGCGGTCGCGGTGGTGGCCTGATCAAGGTCATCTGGCATGACGGCCAGGGAGCCTGCCTGTTTACGAAGAAGCTTGAACGCGGACGCTTCGTCTGGCCGTCGGCGGCAGATGGATCGGTGGTGATCACACCGGCGCAGCTCGGTTATCTGCTGGAAGGTATAGACTGGCGGATGCCGCAAAAAACCTGGCGACCGACGTCGGCAGGATGAGCAAAAGCACTGGAATGGCTGGGTCGAATATGATTCCATCCTACCATGAACGATGCGGCCGAACAGCTTCCTGACGATCTTGCCAGTGCGCTTGCACTGCTGGCGCAAGAGCGTGCCTGGCGTATGAAAGCCGAGGCGGAAGCCGCCAGTGCCAAGGCGCTCGTGTCACATTCAGAAGCGCTGATCGCGCGGTTGAAGCTGGAGATCGAGAAGGTTCGCCGTGAACTTTACGGCAGCCGGTCCGAGCGCAAGGCGCGACTTCTCGAGCAGATGGAGCTGCAACTCGAGGAACTCGAAGCCGACGCTGGTGAAGACGAACTGGCGGCGGAGATTGCTGCCAAGGCTTCTACAGTCCGGGCGTTCGAGCGAAAGCGTCCATCACGGAAGCCGTTTCCCGAACACCTGCCGCGCGAGCGCGTCGTCATCGCCGCCCCGACGAGTTGCCGCTGCTGCGGTTCCGCCAGGCTGTCGAAGCTCGGCGAGGACATCACCGAGACGCTGGAGGTGATCCCGCGCCAGTGGAAAGTCATCCAGACTGTGCGGGAGAAGTTCTCCTGCCGCGAATGCGAGAAGATCACTCAGCCGCCCGCACCTTTCCATGTGACGCCGCGCGGTTTTGCCGGGCCGAACCTGCTGGCGATGATCCTGTTTGAGAAGTTCGCCCAGCATCAACCGCTGAACCGCCAGAGCGAGCGCTATGGCCGAGAGGGGATCGACCTCAGCTTATCGACACTGGCCGACCAGGTCGGTGCTTGCGCGGCGGCGCTGAAGCCCATTCATTCGTTGATCGAGGCGCATGTTCTGGCCGCCGAGCGGCTGCATGGCGACGACACCACCGTGCCGATCCTGGCGAAAGGCAAAACCGATACGGGGCGCATCTGGACATATGTCCGGGATGACCGACCGTTCAGCGGGCAGTCACCACCGGCAGCTCTTTACTATGCGTCGCGGGACCGGCGGCAGGAGCATCCCGAGCGCCACCTGAAGACCTTTACCGGCATTCTGCAAGCGGATGCTTATGGCGGCTACAATCCCCTGTTCAAGGTTGACCGCGATCCCGATCCGCTGACGCAGGCACTGTGCTGGGCGCACTCACGCCGCAAGTTCTTTGTGCTCGCTGACATTGCCACGAATGCCAAACGCGGCAGCCGTGCCATGCCGATCTCGCCGCTGGCGCTGGAGGCTGTCAAACGGATCGATGCCCTGTTCGACATCGAGCGGGAGATCAACGGGCTTGCCGCCGACGAACGCCTGCAGCGCCGTCGCATCGACAGCCTCTCACTCGTCAAAGAACTCGAGGACTGGATGCGGACCGAGCGGGCAAAGCTGTCGCGCAGTTCTCCTGTCGCCGAGGCTATCGATTACATGCTGAAGCGTTGGGACGGCTTCACGTCATTCCTGGAAGATGGGAGAATTTGCCTGACGAACAATGCAGCCGAGCGGGCGCTGCGAGGCTTTGCTCTCGGAAGGAAGTCATGGCTCTTCGCCGGATCGGATCGTGGTGCTGATCGCGCAGCCTTCATGGCGACGCTGATCATGAGCGCAAAGCTCAACGACATCGATCCGCAAGCCTGGCTTGCTGATGTCCTCGCCAACATCGCTGACACGCCGACGAGCAAACTGGAACAATTGCTTCCGTGGAACTGGACGCCGACGGCGCTGGATGCTCAAGCGGCCTGACCTGCGTCCTTCACCGGATGCTTACAGCCGTACCGCACACGGATCTCGCAGATCTCGCGAATACGACGTTCCAGACCGGCCTGATCAGCACGGCGAGAGGTATAGTGGTGAGTTGATCGATCGAAGTTCAACGCTCCACAAGCACGTCGGATCGAGATCGCCCAATCGCAGCACATGCCTTTCACCATCTCCCGCTTCCGAGCAGGCCTTAGAGCTTTCGGCGGATGACATCCTGCAACATCTCGCGGTCCAGCGTCAGATCCGCGACGATCTTCTTCAGGCGCGAATTCTCGTCCTCGAGCTGTTTCAGCCTCTTCATCTCCGGTGGCAGCATGCCCGCGTATTTTTTCTTCCAGTTGAAATAAGTCGCCTGGCTGATCCCCGCCTTCCTGCAGATTTCAGCAACCGACACGCCTTCATCACCTTGCTTCAGAATGAACGCCTTCTGAGCGTCCGAAAACTGCGACGCTTTCATCGTCTTCTGGTCCCTTTCCCAGCCAGGAAAATGCACCGGAAAACTCTAACCAAAACTGGTCCAGTTTGAAGGGTTCAGATCAAAGTGCACAAGATGGTGGCGAATGGGAACGTAGGGTCGTCGCCTCGATCGCCAAGAAATTGAAAAGGGGCCAGCGAGGAGCGCCTTTTGGCTCGCATCGCCGGGTCCGCGATCAAGGCCCTCGACGGAGCGGTGCCGAAATTGCCGAACAGGCGATACTTTCGGCTCTGGTCCGCAAATACAAGACTGGCGGTTCCTAAGCAGCGAGCCCAGGCGGTGCCACGTTCCTCCTACGGCATTTCATTATCCACGCATGTTGCCGAGGCTGCTGAGCCTGCTCGAATTCCGGAACAATGCAGCACATCGGGTCCGCCATCGCGGCGCTGGAATGGCTCAAGCGTCTGATCGACGAGGACGACAGACGGATCGACCCGTATCGATCCGAGACCTGGCTGTAGGCCTGAAGGCCTAGCATCCTGCCGTATTTCACGTTTACCAGGGCGTGGCCTTGTCCCTATTGGCAGATGCTATGGCCGGATGTGTCAAGTAAAAGATCCACCGGATGCGAAAAGAAACACGAGACCTATTGGGCAATGCTTGGGCGGGTCCCGACGCTATGGCGATCTCAGACCTGCACTTGTTCCGGCCCAGGCTGTGGCCGACAGCGATCGTCTCGCGGGGCCGTTGCGACAGGAGGATAGCTGGCAAATCTCAAGCTCACCTCGACATCCGGTTACGCGAGCTTGGCCGCGCCAGCTCGGGCTGTTACGATTCCGGGCGGCTCGATTGCGAAGGCGACGTCCAGACGTGGATGCTGCGACTGGCTTCTGCGAAGCATTCAGTCATCTGCGTACAGGAGCGCCCTGCGATGAACGTCATCCTCGCAGAAGAGACTAGCTTTGGCCTGCGCATGATGGCCGATGCCACAGACACCCACACCTTGTGGGTGTTAATCCGTGTTCGACAGTGGCATGTCGAGAGCGAAGCCTACGACCGGGCGCTAGCCAGGGTGGTCGAGGCGCAGGCGGGGTTACCGATCCATGGGCACTCCGGCTTCGAGCGACGGCCTATTATTTGCCGCCACAGCGCAAGGCGACGGCCCGCGGCACCAAGCGGCGCATCCGCGCCCACTATCGTGCGGAGGGCCACCAACAATTCACCAGGTTTCAGAGTGAATCAGCAGCAACAAAAATCGACGGCAAACTCGATGGGGGCTACGCGGATGGGGGCGCGCTTACTGAGCGCCGAGTCTCAACTGTACCGTCGCCACCGAACTTTGGAGCTGTCGATCCTGTTCAGGACGTTCATTCAGAACCCTACTCGGTTTGTCGTGCTTGCGACAGCGTGATGTGCGGTTTGGCACGTCTCGGCGCTCTAGGGCAGCCATTGAATAACATACAGAACAGTTTTCTGATGCTTTTCGCTCCTTCTGCATTGGCACGAATCTTGAACCTTTTTGTTGCGCGCCGCTAGGAGCTCCCAACGGGGACCTTGGCATCTTCTCAATCCAGCTCTGAACGGAGACACCAATGATGAACAACATGGCAGCCTATCGTGTAACCGAATTAACCCCTCAAGAAGCAGCTGAAACCTCCGGAGGTTGGTATTTTTGGGTTTACTTGTTTTTGCGACGTTACGGACACTTGTTTGGTTGATAAGCGAGCTGGCTCTCGATGGCTCCTAGTGACTACAGACTAGCAGTTCCCCTTTCTGCTGAAACGGCCAGCTGCACCGCAGAAAGCATACTGGCGCGACGATCAGGACGATCCTTGAGCATTTATAGGGCGATCTTGCTCTTCGTCGCCGCGGCATTTGGCTCACTGCCACTCGTTACCATCCCGGTCTCCATGCAGAGTGTCGGTACTATTCGCCCGATCGTGGAGAAGACGCCCCTGATAGCGCCCGTCTCCGGACGCATCTCCCGTGTCCTTGCCTTTGAGAACGATGTCGTTGCTAAGGGGAAGGAAATAATCGCCTTTGACGATCATGTAATCGAGGAAAAGCTCAGCGGGGTTTTAGCCGACATTCATGCCAAGAGCGATCTTGCCCATGACTTCCAAACGCTGATTTCTTCCGGCGCAAGGCTCAGCGTCTCGCCCCCCCTCCAAACCGAATCCGCGACGGCTGAAAGGGTGCATTTTCTCAACTTGCTGCGCGAGAACCAAAATGCGCGCAGTAACGCCGCGGCGGAACTCGACCGCGCAAAGCGACTTGTCTCGGCTGCTGCGGCGCCCGCGAAGACCGTTGACGAGAAGGCTTTCGCTCTCCAAAATATCGAGGTCCAAGGCGAGATCCTCGTGCGACGCAAAACCGCTGATTGGAACCAGAAGCTCCTTGATGCTAACCTGCGCTTAAAGGAACTCACGGCCACCTTGCATCAGCTCGAGCACGAACGGGACCTGCACCGCATCCGCGCCCCAGTATCGGGTGCTCTCGAGCAGTTCTCCGGCCTCGCGCACGGAAGCTACGTGCAGAGCGGGCAAACCGTTGGTTGGATCTCGCCGAACGACGATCTGGTGGCGGAAATCTACGTCTCCCCCAACGACATTGGCTTTGTGCAGCCTGGTCAGCCGGTGCGGCTCCAAGTGGATGCCTTTAACTACAACCAATGGGGTGTCATCAAAGCAAGGGTGGTCGAGGTGGCGCAGGACTTCACTCTGCATGACGGGAACCCGGTCTTCAAGGTCCAGTGCGCGCTCTCTCGCAGCGAACTCGCGCTGAAAAGCGGGGCCATCGGCCACCTGAAGAAAGGCATGACCGTGCGGGCTCGCTTTCTGTTGGCCAATCGCACTCTCCTGCAACTGCTCTACGACGAGGCAGACGATTGGCTCAACCCGATGCTGGCGGGGCGCTAATATTGTCCCAACAGCCAGCGAGCCTCCATGTCGAGTAAGGCCATTAAGTTCAAACAGCGTGACATCACGGATTGCGGCGCCGCCAGCCTCGCATCTGTCGCAGCCTTCTATGGCTACAAGTTGCCATTGGCGCGCATCCGCCAGTATGCGTCGACCGACCGCTCCGGTACGAGTGTGCTGGGGCTCACGGAAGCGGCGCAGAAGCTGGGCTTCATCGCGAAAGGCGTCAAAGGTGGCTTCGACAGCCTGTACAAGATCCCCAAGCCCGCTATCGCGCACGTCGTCAAGGAGGACCTGCACCATTTCGTAGTGGTCCATGCGATCGACGCCAAGTGGGTCATCGTCATGGACCCGGCCTTGGGCGAAATCTGCAAAGTGCCGCATCAGGAATTCATGGAGCAATGGACCGGCGTTCTGGTTTTGCTGGTTCCGGCAGACACATTCAATCGTCGAGACGAGACCACGTCGCCCCTCGCCCGATTCGCCCGCCTACTCGCGCCACACCGCACGGTGATGGCGCAGGCTCTCGTCGGCGCTCTTGTGACGACCGTCCTCAGTCTCTCGACGGCGATCTACGTTCAGAAGATCGTTGATCACGTGATCCCAGCGGGAAACCGCAACCTGCTCAACTTGATGAGCATCGCAATGCTGCTGATCCTAGCGATACAGATCCTGATCAACCTCCTAAGAGGCCGACTCGTCCTGCAGACGGGGCAGAAGATCGACGTATGCTTGATCCTCGGCTATTACAATCACATCCTGGCCCTGCCCCAGAAGTTCTTCGATAGCATGCGCATGGGAGAAATCGTGTCGCGCATGAACGACGCTGTGAAAATCAGGAGCTTCCTGAACGACGTTTCGATAAACATGTTTGTTGACATTTTAATGATACTGTTCTCGTTCGGAATGATGTTCATCTATTCCTGGAATATTGCTTTGATCGTGGCGCTCGCCATTCCAATGTACATCCTGGTATATTGGGCCATCAATCGGATGAATCGAAATCTCCAACGAGTCATCATGGAAAATGACGCCAAACTCGAGGCGCAACTGGTAGAATCACTCGGAGCTGTCTCCACCATTAAGACTTCCGGCGTCGAGAGCTTCGCAAACTTCAAAATGGAGACCCGCTTCGTAAAGATGCTGCATTCCGTCTACAGCTCCGGGCTGATCTCAATCTGCGGCGACAACGCCTCGACGTTGCTGTCGGTCCTGTTCACCATCGTGCTGATGTGGTTTGGAACCACGCTTGCGCTCGAACAGGCCGTCACGCCCGGCGAATTGCTGTCCTGCTATACGTTGCTTGGCTATATCACCCGGCCGGTCGCCCGCCTGATCCAGACCAACCGGATCGTTCAAGACGCGTTTATCGCGGCGGATAGACTTTTCGAGATCTTTGAACTGGAGTCGGCAAGCAGCAGCGGCATCGATGCTACGAAGACCGATCTCGGAGATATTCGCCTGGAGAACGTCACATTCCGCTATGGCGCGCAGGCGGAGGTTTTCAGCGATCTAAGCGTCTCCTTTCGCCAAGGAGAGTTGACGGCCGTCGTGGGTGAGAGCGGCTCGGGCAAAAGCACCCTTGCGGCTCTGCTGCAGAATGTCTACCAGCTTGAGGATGGATGCATTCGGATCGGCCAATATGCCCTCCAGGATTTCTCGAGCGCATCACTGCACAAGGTCATGGCTGCAGTACCGCAATCGATAGACGTCTTCTCCGGTTCCGTGATCGAGAACATCGCCCTGGGCGAGTTCGAACCGGAGTTCGATAAGATCGTACGCATCTGTGATCGAATAGGACTGCGGGAGTGCATCGAGCGCTGGCCCGGGCGGTTCCAGGCCCATCTGGGCGAGAACGGGGTTCGCCTCTCCGGAGGTGAGAAGCAGCGCCTCGCATTGGCTCGGGCCCTGTACCGGGATCCCGACGTTCTAATCCTTGACGAAGCGACCTCCTCTCTGGACTCGGCAGCCGAAGAATTTGTGCTGCGGGTTGTTGAGGATCTGTCTCGCGCTGGGAAGACCATCATAGTCATCACTCATCGGTTGAGCACCGTTCGTGGGGCGGACAATATTGTGGTCCTGGACAAGGGGCGGGTCATTGAGGAGGGAAAGCACGCTGACCTAGTGAGAACTGATGGCCCTTACGCTCGATTATGGCGGGCGCCAAGGTCGTGATCCGTGTAGGCCCTGTCGGCTCGAGGATTGAAAACGGTTGTGAACGTCACGGTTAAGCAGCATGGCAACATTGTCGGCTGTGAACTTGAAGCGGCGGTGATCGGAACGTGGGCGATGGACTTCGTTCACGACCAACTCGCAACGGGTAAGAAACTGCGCGTGCTGACGGTGGTCGACACCTTCTCGCGCTACGTGCCGGTGCTTGATCCACGTCATAGCTATAGAGGCGAAGACGTTGTGCAAACCCTTGAACGGGTGTGCCAAAAAGCCGGCTATCCGAAAACGATCCGTGTCGACCAAGGGACCGAGTTCGTGTCGCGCGACTTGGACCTGCGGGCCTATTCCAAGGGTGTGACGTTGGACTTCTCACGCCCCGGCAAGCCGACTGATAATGCTTTCATCGAAGCGTTCAATGGCCGCTTCCGTGCAGAATGCCTGAACCAGCATTGGTTCCTGACCCTTGCGGATGCCCGCGAAAAGATGGAGGATTGGCGTAGATACTACAATCCTGTTTCATAACTCCCATCTTCCTATGTCATCGAAAGGAATAGATTTTCCTGATCTGGAGGCGATCCCGCGGGGTGGCGAGGGTTCTTCCGTACACGATCGAGAATCTGACGTGCTTGCGGGGTCGCGAGTTTGGAACGGCTGAAGATCCATGGGCCATCGGGTAGCGGATGAGCCCCCTTAATATCGCCAGCCTCGGCCGCCAGACGCAGCGTCTTTGGCGATATCCCGAGTAACTTCGCCGCACCGCCCAGATTAAGCCATGGCTCAACCCCGTCGATCTGCGGACGGAAGACCGGAATCTTGCGATATGACCTCAGCGCGGTGACCCGCTCCCGTGTCCAGCGATTGCCATTGCCGGTCGTCAGTCCGTTGCGATTGAGGACACCGGCAATCACATCATCATTGGCGATCAAGACGAGCTGTTTCACAGCGTCGACAATGTCGTCAGGGGTCGCATTTCTTTGGCCACGGTGTCGCTTCGGCAGGCGCAGTTCGGTGTGGACGCCTCCAACCCAATGAATGACGAGGACGATCTCAGAGGTTCCATCATCGAGATCGGCGACCACTTCATTGATGAGCGTGCGCACGATGCGCTTCTTCAGCCTTGCATCGGTTGTCGGCGCCGTCCAGACGGCGCGAAGGTTTCCCGCAAGTGCGGTTACCTGTGATGCGGACATGGGGAACGGATGCGGCGTAACTGTCCGATGTTTGGCAATCTTGGCCTCGATCTCACCGACGCCAGTCAGCGCCTTGTTCCAGCGTGCTTCCAGCTCCGACGTCACCAGCCTATTCTCCGGATCAGCCGCGTCATATTGCCGGAATGCCCGGTCGGCTACATAGCGTGCTGCCTCGAGGTCGCGCATCAGGGCATCCTGAACCTGATCGCGTTGGTTGGCCATATTGCGTTCCGCCTCGACGGCGGCGGCAATGGCTCCTGGCTCGACCACGCCGAGAAGTGCCTCTTCGATCGCGTCATCGACCCGCAGACCGCCGAAGGCGATGCAACGTGGTTCGCCGTTGTCGAGCAACCCTCGCCAACAGGAATAGCGCGGGATGTTATGGTTGGCTCCTGTGTAACGAACCGTCAGCTTCCGGCCGCACCTTTTGCAGCGGAACAGGCCGGCAAGCAGAGCGCCGCCATGCTTCGGCGCTCCATGATGGCGACTGGCCGGTACATTGTCGCTGACCATCTTGCGGATCTCCTCCGCCCGTTCCCAACTGATGTAACCTTCGTGCGCATCCGGGATCAGCGCCAGCCATTCATCACGCGCCTTGCGGCGAATTCCAGATCGGCCATCGTATCCTGGTACGGAACGACTCTTACCATAAGCATAAGCGCCGCCGTAGATCGGGTTCGCAATCATCCGGTGGATGGTGGCATAATTTGGCCTGCGCCAGATGACGTCACCGTTGGCGCACCTGACGGGCAGGTCCAATCCCTGCTCAAGGAACCATAGCAAGGCCTGCCGGGCACTCCCGAGTTCGGTGACCTTGTCGAAGACGAGTGCGATGGCTTCCTGGATGCGCCGATTGGGATCCTTCTCGATCCTGTCACCGGCCTTTACGAAGCCGGCCGGAACAGTGACGACGAGTTCACCGCGGCGAGCCTTCTCATAGCGGGCGGAAAGGGAACGCTGACGCAAGAGATCGAGTTCATACTCGTTGAGGCTGCCCTTCAAACCCAAGAGCAGGCGGTCGTTGCCCTGGCGGGGCGCATAAACTGCTTCCTGGTCGACCAGGACGGTATCAACAACGCGGCACATCTCGATGAGTTGCTGCCAATCGCGGCTGTTCCGGGCGAAGCGCGATACCTCACGCGCGGCCACGGCGCCTACCTTGCCAAGGCAGACTTCCGCCACCATCCGATCAAATCCAGCGCGGGTCACGCCGCCGGCGGCCGAACGACCAAGGTCGTCATCCACCGTCTCTATATGTGACCATCCAAGCGCTGCCAGACGGTCGCGCATGGCGTACTGGAGGGCGCTGCTCTCTCGATTGTGCAGAACCTGGTGAGCCGAGGACTGCCGAACATAGAGGATGGCCTTCCGCTCCAGATGATGCGGCGCGATCTTCTCATGCATCATGACCGGCCTCCTTCTGTTGGCAGGCATGTCCGCACTTTGCGTGATCGACGAACAGCCGCACGATGAGCACCGTCAACGCTTGGCGGGTCTCCTCCGGCAACTCCGACCATTGCGGCGTCCCTGCCGTCTTCCCCCGCTGCGGGGCCGAGAACAGATCGAACTGGCATGTCATGGGCTGGCGAGGCATGAACATCTCTCCGACTCGTTTCGTGAGAGACCAATGCTGCGCCCATTACCGAAGATTGCGATGAGGCATCAGCGTCCTTCAGCAATCTTGCCAAAGAATGCAGGCTTGCGAGATCGACGTGCGGGACCGCCAGGCTGCGCCAACAACCACTCACTGATCGGTCGAACATCCACGACGGGACCTCAAGAAGTCGACCAGAAGAAGAACCAGAAAGGCTGCAGCGGAAAATATGCGTCCCTTTAGACACCGCCTCATGCACGTGAACAAGCCGTCCGGACCAGGGATGCCACGGATACAGAAGCTCGCGAACCTCGGTCCCGTGGGTGTTCTGTCGTCGTGTTGTACAATGAGGAAAGACCTCATGGTGCGATCGGCAACAAGGTGCCGATCTCGTTGGTGAATTCGGGAGGCGCAACCAGCCCGCCTCCCTGAATGAAGCCGGAAAACTCTAGCATCCGGTGGTCCAACGTTTGGGAGCGTTTCAAGACCGCCGAGGCTCTAATCGCCGCCGGATGAAAATTCAGTGACAGGTCATTTGAAGGCCAACCACCTACCTTCCTGCCGAACACTGGCAGACCAGAAAACAAGGGGCGCAGCCAATACACGTCGCTTGATCAGTGCTTGTGAGATACGCCGGAGCCAAAGAGGAGCCGTAGTGAGTAGTGAACGCACTGTCATGCAGGTTCCTCCATGTCGCCCCCCCCCCCCGCGCCAAGAACGCTAGGGCACACCCCCGGATTGCTTGATTGCTGGGCAGATTAGCGAAGAATTCCGCCCTATATGAGCCGTTTCAACCGCACTTAAACGCGCGCTACATCTGAATAGGTCTTAATTGTTGTTAAGCCATTATCGACCAGGCCAGTTCCCGCCTCGGCGAGCTTTTGGAGGTTGTCGAAGCCAAATCGATGTACGTCGCGGAGCGTCTTCGAGAGTACTACGAGCCGCCCCGCCGTGAGTAATATCCGACCGAATCCCTCATGGTTCACAGTCAACACCGGTGACGCCATCAGTCCGGACTGCTCCTCTATAGCAAGTGCTACGGCGGCATAGAAGATCTCAAGCCGCCACTGCACCTCTAGGTCAGGTCCCCCGATGAGAGGAATCGCCCTACGCTGCTGCCTCGTCACGATGAAATCACAGAGCAAATCGGTGTCCGATTTCTCTTGCCACAATTCAAAGGTGTCTTGAGCACGCATCAGACGCAAGAGGCACTTAATGAAAGGCGTGGCGAGAGCATCTTTCTCATCTAATCGAGCATTGTTGGGGACAGGGGTGACGTTTGACATCAGTTAAAATCCTCCTGAGTGTTGGATGCGGTTTGACTAAGGGCCACACCCGCTTCCGGTAACACCATCCCTTAAAATGGTGCGGCAGATGGGACCTGTGGCGACGCAACTTGGCCCGGACGAATGACATGGCCCCTCGAAACGGGGCGGCCGCAACAACAACGGCAAGCGGCGGGCAACGCTGGCGGGCTTGACGAAAAGCGCTTCACAAGCGAGATTCCCGTCGCGATAGTCCAGTGGCGGTAGGTTTCGCCGCGAACTCCACCCTCAACCAACCTATTCGCCGCCAGGTGTAAAACCGTGTCTCGGGCTTTCGAATTGAGGATCAGGCGGGGGGTGGAATCAGCTTTTCGAGGTCGACAAGGACAGTGAGAGTATCTTGAGAGGCCGTGTACTTGCCGATCCCCCCTTTTCCGTGCGAACTGATGCAGACCTGCCATGTATTTTCCCTTCAAGGTTCAAATCGACTTCGACCGGACGCCACACGTTCCACCAGGCGATTGCCCGCCGCGTAGTTCTGGGAGTTCAAGACTCATGCCAGTCTCCTCCGCTGAGGTTCGGAACACGGCATCTGTATTGTTTCCAGCTTCTTAGCTAGCCCATGAAGAATTGATCGAGGACAACGTTGTCGTGAACCGGACAAGACGCGGTGGGGATCGAAGAAATGGCATCCCGGTGCAGCGGCGGAAGCCTATTCTCCGGCCACGTCAGCAACAAATGACACCCGCCGAAGCCGCTCCGCTCTCAATTCGCGGATTGGGCGCAATGTCCGGCCGCTTGCCGAGGTGCAGCCGGTCGATCTTCTTTGCTTGGCGATCACAGCGCCTCCCAGTGATGGACTCCGAGACCCGCATGCATCACTGGCTGGAGCTCCCTTCCTCGACAGTTAGCGCCGTCATTTGGGGGAATGCCGCGGGCAAATGGAAAGCGGCATAGGCCCCCGCGACGCCGGCGACAGCTCAACAACGCTCTGAATTTCCACAGTGAACGGCTGTTAGACGTAGCCGGCAAAGGGGAAGCTCACGAAGATCAGATGGCCCTTCAGGGCCGGGTCCTGGTCCGATGCCCACCGGATCGACCGGCCGCAAGGTTTTAGGACCGTTTCAACAACCAGCCCCTGGGCGCCTCGGCGGCGTGTATCTTAAGTTGCCGGCGTGCGTCGGCCGCGTTCACTCTCTATCCGCACCAGAACACGGCACCCGGGGGATCATGCTGCCGGCACGACCTAGCTGGCCGGTACCGTCGGCGCCGGCAAGAGGATGACTGTGGCAGCGGCCGTCATGGAGCAGTGCTGCCTCGGTGTGACCGCTGAGGCGATACTCGCTGTTTCCGGTCATTGCTTAGCACAGGCCGGAAAAGCGTTTCTGGTACCTTAGCGAACGCTCGCGATTTTAGCAGGGACAACGGGACCTGGCGGCAAGCGGACCCCAAACAAGTGCGAAGCAAACCGAATCTTTGGCAACCTCAAAGAGGGTGGAGTCGATACCCTGGGGGTCAAGCGCCCGCGTCGTCGCGGAGCATTGGGCGCGAGGGGTTTGCGGATTCTCGATACGTGATTGGCACATCAGTCGGACCTCAGCCGATCTTCGTGCAAAAGGATCCTTTAAAAATGGGCCCCTTAACGCGTGCCTTGGCATGCTTGCTTGCTGACGAAGTTTAGGTTGAGAATTGAACACCGCTAGTTATTCGCAGGATTGCTCGGCAAACGAACGAGGCGGGGTGGCGTTCCAAGCATGAGCTGGGACAGATAGGGAATGTCGCGCACGCTCCAGCGAACTGCTAGTGCTACGGCAATGATCATCGTCCCGAGAATTCCCGCCGCGCCAGACCTCATTGTGGGAGCCCATTGTTCTCCGTATTGTATCAAATCCATGAGACGGAATACCGTAGCCTGCACCAGGTACAACACGAGCGTGCTCTGCCCCACTTCCACGGCGATAAAGCGAACCACCCGGTTCGAGCGTCCAATTTTCCAGGATTGAAGCAGAATCTCGATCATCACTGCAGAGGCCACTGTCGAGCCAAAAAACATCAGAAGGATATCTTTTGCCGACTGCAGATCCTGGATTAAGGCGAGATTGTTGTAGACATAGGTGTCCTCGCGCCACGCCATGAAGCACAAGCTAGCCGCGATAGAGGCGGACATCATCAGGAGTGGCTTATGATACCGCATTATGCTCGTCCACCAATCTCTCGACTGCGCAAATGAAAATCCCATGCAGAAAAAGGGATAGGTGTACTTTATGAGAGGGAATATAGAAAACGTCACGGGGGCAACTGCGACCAGTATGGATGAGACAAGCAAAGAGCGTGCCGACCCGGAGTTGAAGATCGAAATAAGTTTGACCAAAAGAAAAGAAGCAAACGCAGCCCAGATGAACCAGTATGTGCCGACGAAATCGTGCATGAATTGCAACAGGTTGCCAGGTGCGTCCGGCGGCCGGGGAAACATGAGCAATTTGACTGCCTCCAAAAGGGTGCACCAGAACAGCGTCGGCACCAGGAGCTGCAGCGCGCGATCACCGATGGCTTGCCTGAACGATTTGCCTAGTAGCCCTGATCTAGAGAGATATCCGCTTATCGCCATAAAGAGAGGCATGTGAAACATGTAGATCGATTTGAAGCATGCCGAATCCCAGAAGCCATCACCCTCGTAAAAGATATATTGTATCAGGTGACCGAAAATCACCAAGACAATGAGTATTCCTTTGGCGAAGTCTAAAGCTAGATCGCGATCGTCGGCCTCTGGCGCCTCAGGCACTGTCTTTCCACCTACAATTCTTGCTCGCATTCTCAACATCTCACGATGCCTACGGGAGCCTTTGAAAGCGGCATTTTCCAACCTCTCGTTCATCATGCAGGCTAATCCAGCTTCCGATCAGCGCTCCGACTTCGGCATGCTGAACGACGGCCAACGGTCATACAATTTGCCTGGGTTCCAAGTTCACAGGGCGACCGTGGCGACTTAGGCCCAGTAGCCGTTTTCGGCGTGTCCATTGGCTGTTTTTCGCCGCAACGTACGCCCCGCCTAAACTCGCTGCCGCGCAACTGCTTGGGCTGCCACGTCGTCGAAATCTTCTAACGGACATTTGCGCGTATGCAAGTAGCGCTGCTTGACTCTGCACTCGGCTATTGTTGCGATTGCATATGATTCTCCATGCCAAACTTGCGCGACACCGTATCAAAAGAACATATTGCCGATTCAATGGCTCCTAGCCGCTGTGGGTATCGTCTATCACCTACCGGCGCTTGGGTGTGGATCGGCACCCCAGCGCAACCCCCCAGACGCTGGAGATTTGCTCCATTAGATCCGCCGCCCAACGTGTCCTATATGGCAGCCTCACCATTGTAAAATTCATGCTCCTAATGACACGCATCTGCGGTATGGATGAGTATCGCGGACCCTTGACAACCTTGAGCGGAAGGTCGGTGAGTATCGCGATACACGAGGCTTTGGCCGCGATCGCCGCCGTTTTGGATCGCCGCCAATGATAGCTGGACGTTGGGCTGCCATTGTCGATCCGTATGCGACGTTTGTCGATACGTCAGAGACGACCGTGGTCCCAATCCGTAGGAAGATCGCAGTAAGCGTCAAGATATGCGGGATGCAACGGCCAGTGTCTGGGGATGCGCTCCCCTGTCAAGGTCGAGACCCCCTCCTCGATCAGTGGCTTTCCCTTTTTGGGATACCTCTCCTTCGGTGGCGAAAGAATGAAACCGGGCTGGATATGTCGCTGGTCATTTCGCGCGATTCAAATTGGCGCAGACTTTGCGGCTCGCTTGACGCGACGATCCCCCTGAGCTGAAGAAGGCCGGCCGCAATAGCGCCGAGCATTGGCGCACATATATAAAGCCAGAGTTGAGAGAGTGCCGCCCCTCCTGCGAAAAGTGCTGGGCCGATCGATCGTGCTGGATTCACAGAAGAACCCGAAACGGTGATACCGCCAAGGTGGATCGCAACTAAGGCAAGTCCAATCGCCAATCGTGCAACAGCGCCGCGTCCAGCCGTGCATTTGAGGAATACAGTTACGAACAGGAACGTGGCGATAAACTCGAATAGGAACGCAGCTCTCCATCCGTAGACTACCCAGCCGGTTTGGGCGAAACCTTCTAGGGTGATATCGTAACCGCCGACCTTGTTCATAGCGATAAGGTAGAGCGTGCCTGCCGCCGCGATAGCTCCTGCACATTGGGCGGAGACATACGCGAGAAAGTCCCACACTCTCAATCGGCGCGACACGAGGAAACCCAGGCTGACCGCCGGATTGAGATGCGCGCCCGAGACTGGGCCAATCGTGTAGGCCATTGCAACCACGGTCGTCCCGAAGGCTAAAGCGACACCCAACAGGCCCACCTCTTGACGCATATAAAGCAATGTGCCGCAGCCGAGGAAGACAAGTGTGAAGGTCCCGAAGAATTCGCAAACATACTTTTTCATTTTTCACTCCATTGATTTGACCCCACGTACTTTTCGGTGTCATCCTCGTGCCGCCAAGCGTTCCGCATGCACCGAACCAATCATCGTGTCAGGTCCCGAAAACCTCCGTAGTTGACTTCAATTGCGTCCTTGTCCGACGAGATCGGCATCAGAGCCTATGGTCAACCAGCGTCACCGATCACCAGCAAACGTCGTACCAAATGAAATATGTTGCGCATCACAGCGATCGCTCTGATGACGTTCGGTCTTAGGTTCGAAAGTGCCGTGAACAGGATAGGCAGGCGAACCGTACCGAGACGTATGGACCCGAGCTGGGCTACGAACAAATCGCCAAGCAGCCCATCCTCAAATTATCGAAACAACGACCCTCTTCATGGCTCCAAGCGGAAGGTGGTGCAAAGCAGGAACCAGGACAAGGGTTGATAAGACCGCCAGGGACGTTCACGAGAAGTCGAGTAACGCCCCTTAGCCACGAACAGGCACATGATCCTTGGCGCGATTTGAAGTCCGCGTGAATTCCCTTGTCCCCAGCGCAACCGTCGACATTTTTCGCAAATGTCGGGCATTCGCCACTTTTGTCAGATTTGTCGTGACTGGAACGTTTTGTTCGCCGGTCTCTCCGCCAAATACACATCAACCTGCCCTCAACCCGCCCATCGATAAACGAAAATCATCTTCTTGGCGCGTCGGAGCAGTTGGCATGGTGTTTGCTGATCCCTGGTTACAAGCGGCAGAAAGCAGTCTGCATGATGCCGGTTCATGAAACGAACGGAACGGAGGCCACCTGACCGTTCGTCATCGGATCCGCGTTCTACCAAAGCGGCCATGCATAGTCCGCCGGCGGAAGGGGTCAATCCCGATGTCACAGCTTGCAACCAACTCAAAGAGAAGGAAAATGCAATGACCAAGATTTCCGAAAGATCCTTTGAAACGATCGAAAACCCGGGGTCATCGTCGCTCAAGGTGCCAGATCAGTTCGGCGCATCCGTTGAAAAGGGGAACAAGCAGGTGACAGAGGCTCTTTTGAAATTTGCGTCCGGCGCTGAAGCGACACAGAAAATGCTGCCTCCGATCCTCGAAACGACAAGTCTATTCGGCAACGAATTGTGGTGGAAGACGATCGCTGCACTGCAAGCCGACGCCGAGGCCGGCTTCTCACATTTGCAAGCTTTGCTGGGCGCGAATTCGCCGTCGCAGATCCTCGAACAGCAGTCGACCTTTTTCCGCAAGCGCGTTGAGACAAGTTTGCAGCACGCCAAGGAAGTCCGGGAGCTCTCAAGCAGGGCGGTGGAGGAAATCTCAAAGCCGGTCAAGGATGCTTTTGACAAGGTCCTGACGAACCCCAAAGCGACGTAAAGTTGACTCGGCACTAAGATCAGGGCTGGACGAATCATGATCGGAGCCGCTTTCGAGGAGACAACATTATGCGGCCGACTGATGTTTCATCTGTTCGCGGCGCTGGCGAATTCCGGCGTGATCTGGTCAGAGAGCGGACCCGTGCCGGCCCGGAGGAACGTGGTAGGCGCGGCGGCGGCCGCCGCAGATAAGCTTGCCAGGGCCTCATCTGGTGGCTGGCCACAAAGTGCGCGAGGCCATCGCACCTTACGAGGCTCTTAGATGGTTACATGTGGGGGATAGTAAAATGATTGTAGCTGTTCCAAATAGCGGGGCGTCACGGATTAACCAATCCGGTGTAGAAGCATTACGAGAATTTCCTAACTTTCCGATAGGCGGGATCTTGTTCAAGGATATAGCGCCTATGCTGGCTGGTAGAGGTGCATTGGGCGAAGTCGTTTCTACCGTCGCAAGCCAAGTGTCGGGAACAGAAATCGATGCCATTTTGGCGGTTGATGCGCGTGGTTTCATCTTGGGCGCCTCATTGGCTGATAGGCTCGGTTGCGGTTTCATCATGGTAAGGAAACCCGGTAAACTGCCGGGGGACGTCCTCTCATTTGAATACAGCTGTGAATACTGCTCCGGAACCCTGGAGGTAACTGCCGGCCTCATCGGTGACGGCCTGCGATGCCTGATTGCTGATGACCTTCTAGCGACGGGTGGCACTGCTCGGGCGACTGGGAATTTTGTCAAGTCCCAAGGCGGAGAGATCGCCGGATACGCATTCATACTCGAAATCGAAGTTTTGAAAGGCAGGCGTCAATTGGACGACGCACCAGTGATCAGTGCGATGACGTGCTAGCGCAGCAACATAGACGTAAGGAGGCAAGCGCATGAATACCCCTGATTGGCTTTCGACACCGCAGGACGTGCATGTAGCCAGTCAGACGCTACAGGCCCTCGTCACAAGTGAACTTTCGAAACGAGTCGTCTCGGAAAACGAAATTAAAACGATCTATCTGTTTCTAACCCGCAAGTGCAATTTGGGATGCCACCACTGTTATATCGCAGGCGTCGGGCCCAAGGCCAAGGGCATTGATTTCAACCTGGAGGCGATCCAAGGACTGATCGAGCAAGCACTACCCAATGGGCTGCGCAAGGTTAAGGTTTCCGGGGGTGAACCGATGGTTCACAAGGAATTCATGGCAGTCATGGAATATCTCGCATCCTGTGGGCTGAAGGAGCTGATTTTCGAGACGAATGGAACCCTCTTTGACGAGTTCACGATCGAGCAGCTAAGTAGGCTCCCCAATTTGACGGTCTTCATCAGCCTCGACCATTTCGACCCAGAGGCGCACGACGCTTTCAGAGCAAAATCGGGTGCGTTCGCCAAGACTGCGATTGTCCTGCAGCGGCTTGGAAAAACTGACATCTCTACGGTGGTAACGACGACTGCCTATCGCAACAACTATGACAAGGTGATTTCGATTATAGATTTGGTGCTCGGCTGGGGCATCAAGAAGCATCGGACGCTGCTCAACATACATCCGATGGGCAACGCGCGCAGCCATGAGGACAATGCGATAAGCTTGGAGGAATGCAAGCTACTGATAGGCGATCTTTTGAAATCTCCCCATTTTGAGAGTGGCGCTGCATACATGACTCTGCCGCCGGCTCTGATGCCTCTCAAGTATCTGAACGGCGTGCATACTTGCGGTTGGGGCGACAACGTACTGGGCATACTGTCGAACGGACAAGTTTCGATGTGCAGTGCCTCCTACGATGATCCGGAAATGATCGCCGGCAATGCCTTCGAAATGCCCTTGATGGAAATCTGGCGCAACAGCCCGTTCTTCCATGAGCTACGCGAGGTGGTGAGTGGCGAGGTTAAGGGCGTCTGCGGCAACTGCGTGTTTTATCCAGTCTGTCGCGGCGTCTGCAAGATGAGTAGCTGGTCGCACTATGGTGAAAAGGACGCGCCCTATCCGCTGTGCCAGGAACTTTACAATAACGGAGGTTTTCCGGAGTACGCCCTGGTGGACCCGACGAAAGATTCCACCTACCGCCGCGGAGTTATAGCGAAAGAGCGTCGGCCCGCCGCCGAAGCTCCTGTCTATAACTTCTCGGAGGAAATCGCGGCTGCTGCGCAACACACTCACTAACGCAGGAGGCGCGACGTAATAATTGCTGTGTCGACGACGTAATTTAACCAGGTCAACAAAAATAACGTGGAGGATTGAGGATGAGCAGAGCTTTCCGAGGTGCGGCGGGTGTGGCGCACACACTTGCGAACAACGCGATACGATCCGGCAACAAAGCAGCCGCCCAGCAAGCCCAGGTGATTTCTCGTCTCGCGGAAGGACTCGCCCGGCTGCAGGCGGGTTTGGATGACCAAGCTCAGCAATTGACGGCTGGCCTTGTAAAATTAGAGCAATCGCTAAAGGTGTCACGCAGATCGCAACGGTCGAAATCCGGCTCACTCGCTGCTAACGGCGAACTACAAGACTACTACGTTGATATAACCGCCTCGAAGAAATTTGGCAAAGCCAATTGGCCGCGCGCCGCCGATTCAGGTCTTGTAGGACGCCGCATTGGGCGAGGACCGGTTAGGATGACTGGTTCCGACACACAATCGGCAAAGGCGGTTACCGCCGCATTCGCCAAACTTCTCTCGGCTCAGGCACAATTGCTGCAGATACGCAGTGAAGTGGAAGACCTCAAGAAGGTTCAGAGGTAGCGGCAATGGCTAGTTCCCGACTGTTTGGCTACGCCGTTGACGAAGAGGATGGCAAGCTGGTAATCGTGATTGACGGATTGCTTGCCGAAAGTTGCATCCGGCAAATTCGGGACAGCGCCCAGACGGGCCGCGGTGGTGAACTCTTGTCGCGATTGCTGCCGGTAAGTTCGGTTTACAAGCTTATGTCTGGACAAGAGGAACGCGCTGAAGAAACGCTCAGCCTTGAACAGTTGCTTGGACAAAACGTCGACCAGAGTTTCGCTTCCTTCGAACAACAGTTCGCCGACCTGAGGCAGACACTAGCCGAATTCGGCAGCCCGGAAAGTTCGAAATAAATCACGCAGCCGTATCAGGAGTCTCCGCGATGCTTCGGTTGTCACCAGAAGACTCTATTTTGCTGATCACCTGCCGGGCCTACCTACGACCCGAGGATGAAGAGCGTTTGGTCCGTCTCTGCAAGGAGCCTGTCAACTGGCCCTATGTGGTATGGCGCGCCGAGCATAATCGGACGGTGCCGCTGCTTGAGAATCACTTGCGCCGCCTCGATTTGTTGACACTATTGCCTACTGAGGCGGCGCATTACGTTCAGTGCTGGACTGTCATGTCAAAGGTCAGGTCCGCACTCGAATTTCGCAATCTGCCAGAAATCATGGATGCGCTGGATCGGGCCGGCATCGCCTGGTTCCTGGTGAAGGGACCAGATCTCGCGCTTCTCCACTATCCCGATCCACTCCTACGGCCGATGACCGATCTCGACATCATGGTCAAGCCCGCTGACGCGCAGCGCGTGCAGCGGCTCATGTTCGATCTCGGCTACCGGCACGGTATTTTCGACCCTTCAAATGGCAACTGGCATCCGGAACGAAAGGAACTCGATGACGAAACCTTCCGCGAAAGTTATTCCTTGCCGGTGTTTGTAAGGATAGAATCCGTTGAATCTCCGTTCCCTGGTCCCGCGGTGCCACGCCAGCTGCGCTACCGCCACGTAAAGGGATACATCGATTCCGCGAAGAAGCTGCACATGCCCATCTTCATTGATATGCATGTAAATCTCTCCGTCGGCATCGATGTCGAAGACATATGGTCAGGCGTGCGTCTTGCAAACGGTCTAGGCCGCATATTGCAGGTCCAATCCGCGACTGGCGCCGTCTGGTTCCTTTCGGCCAGGCTTTATCACGAGGCCTTCCTTTATAATTCGCTTCGACTATTGATGTTCGGCGATCTTCATGCGGTTCTACACAAAGAAATGGCGAATATTAGCTGGGCGGAGGTCGCTGCGATAGGTTACAAATACGAGATGAGGCCGGCGTTATATTTCGTCCTGACGCAGATGAAGCGCATCTGTGGGATAGACATACCGTCCGAGTTCCTAGAGCTCATTCGACCTGATCAAACCGAGGTACCACTTCAACATGATTGGGGCGACGTGTTGCCCAAACTGCTGTCTATTCCCACTGTTAACGATCTTGAGCTGGCGTAAATATGGCGCCCGAGTCACCATATCGTACAGATCCTGCGGCGAACGACCTTCGTATCGCAGCAACCGAAACCTCTGCAAAGTTTGCGTCAACAGTCCATCGGGCCCTCACGCGGTCAGGAATAACGATCCTAAACACGCAGGTGTTCAGCAATGGCCAGATGGCTGTCACTCCGCGCGACGGCGGGCTTGGCGGAAATGTGGTGGTCGTGCAAACATTTCCTGACAGCGTTCATGATCGTCTTTTCGAGTTGTTCCTAGCGCTTGGTGCCGTGCGGGCGCGGGGTCCCCGCACGATTACCGCTGTTCTTCCCTACCTCCCATATTCGCGTTCGGATCGCCCTGCCTTCGACGGCGGACCTGTACCGGTGCGAATCCTTGCGGGGATTATCGAAACTCTCGGTATAGATCGGCTGATAACTTTCGAACTCCATGTTCCTCAGCTGTGCGCCGCATTTGCCTGTCCTGTCGTCAATCTTCAGTTCGCTCCCGCCCTAGTTCGCCATCTCGGTTCTGCGGCCGTCGATGGCGACATGGTCGTTTCACCGGATTTCGGCGGAGCGAAGCGAGCTGAGCACTTGGCGGCCCTGCTCGGCTGCCCATTCGCTGTCATGCGCAAGCACCGCAGAGACGATGATGACTTTCGGGAGAGCGTCGAGATTCTGGGGGACGTTGCTGGCCGGACGATCATCCTGATTGACGACGAAATCAACAGTGGTCAGACGGCTTTTTCAGCCGCCGCACATCTCAAAGCGGCAGGCGCTCGCAAGATAACCCTTGCCGCAGCCCATGCCATATTCACGCCGTCGCTGAACGAAAACTGGGGACGGTCTCAGATCGACCGCATCGTTGTGACCGACAGCGTCGGACGTACCGACAATTTCCCCGACAGTGTCGAAGTAGTCTCGATCGGCAACGAAATTGCAGGCGCGCTGCAGGCACGCTGAGAAGCATTACCTGAAATCTAGCATCACGCGATTAACACGTGGATCGAGCGCCTGCTCGAATGCCTCTTGGGCGTTTGACGAGGGCCAAAGATTGACCTGCAGCACGTCGAAGCGTGCGGCGTGTTCAACGATGGTTCGGATGGCATTTCTCACGTCGTCCGCGCTTTGGGCTATGGTGCCGATCAGTTCAATTTCCCGGTAATGCAGAAAGTTAGCGCCTACCGATAACAAATCGGACGTCGGAATCGATTGGTAGAGTACAATCCTGGCACCGCGTGACGCCGCAGCTATGGCCCCCTGAATGCCTCTGACACCGAAGCGCGTGCAAAAGATGCAGTCGAAGCCCCAGCCATCCGTTAATTTCTCGACGAGTTTCGGATCAGACAGAGAATGAACTGACCCCGTTGCATGGGCGCCGGTCGACATCACAGGCCCATGCGTTGCCACGTCGTCATCGAAAAGGTAAACGTCGCATCCTTTGGTTGTCAGAAGTATCGAATGGAGAAGGCCCATCGTGCCTCCGCCGATGACGGCCACAGTGTCTCCAGCCTTTGCACGCGCCCTATTTATGCCGCGTGCCACGCAGGCGACAGGTTCAACTAACGCGGCACGCTCGGGAGCCAAAAAGGAAGGTACGGAAAAAACCTGATAGGCGGGTACGCCCACAAAATTGGCCAATCCCCCCGGCCCCTGCGGCACCCCTCCTCTCGCTTTAGGATTTAAATATGCACAGTGGTTGTCCAGTCCGAGGCGGCAGGCACGACATTGGCCGCATCTGCGCATTAAAAGCACCGCAACGCGGTCTCCTACGCGCAGGCCATCCGGTACATCGTCCGGCAGAGACACGATCGTGCCTGACAACTCGTGCCCGCCCCAATAGGGGTAAGTCGGCTTGGCGCCCCGATAAACGCGTTGCTCCGGTGTGCAGAGTCCACACAACTCTATCCGCACACCGACTTCGGACGATACGGCGAGTGGAACCGACAATGTCCATTCTTCAACCTTGCGGGGGCAAGTAATTACGAGTCCACGAACCTCCATACGAGACCTCTCGCTCCCCGACACACCGACTATCCTAATATGTACACTTACTTGCATCCAGAATCTAGCCAACAACCACAGGCGGCAGTCAGAAAGCTGATGAAATCACGTGCCTTGCTGGCGGGCTTGCTTATGTCCTGGGTCTTGACAAGCTTCTCGGAGATATCGTCGGCGCAAACGGCAAAGGACGTTTCAAGCGGCAGAAGTGTTCCCTTGCGCAAGGAGCGACGAAACTATTGAAGGTAGAGTGGAGCGCTTGGGCCGCGTCAATGCCACCAGCCTCAAACACGAGCCGCGGTTTACCAGCCCGTTCTTCGATGCATCCTCATCTCTGCGAAGATGCCATGTCGCCTTCCCTCATCTGCCCGCGCGAACCCTCCTAAGAGCCTATCGCCACATCGTCCAAAGCTTCATCCTTCGTGGCGCACCGGTTCGAACCGAACAGACCAACAATCCGAGTCGCACCGAGAAGGATGACGGCAACTAGATCGGTAGTTGGGCGGCCGCAACATCAGAAAGGTCTCAGCGTTTGCTGGACGCGTGCCTGCGATGGCGGTGGTGGCAACGATCTTCTCTGGCTGCCCCAAGCGCGGGAGAGGCCATTCGACGCTAGCAAGAGTTCGCTCGAACCTGATATCCGTTACCGCAACGACTTCGCTGAGACCACCTCCCAGGCACCATTCTACGATGCCGGCGAACAAGGTCAGCGTTGCCTCGTGAACGGAACCATCTCCCCTCCCCTCCCCTCCACTCTTCGAGGTGTCGACGCAAAAGCGAGAACTCTAGACCATCAGGGGATTGGCGTTCAGGCGACCCTTCGGGAGCAGAGACGGAAATACGTCTACCAGCATGGTCGGTCCCATCGCAGACAAATCGCGTGCACATCCTGCAAGTGGTCCAGCCGCGGTGACATCCAGGATGGCAGTCGGGGCGAGAGCGTCAACCCCATCTGCCTCGCACTCGTCGACTACTTCTACATCCCAAGTGCGAGTGGAAAAGATCCTCGCACGTAGCCTATGATCGTCCTGAAGCAGCTACGCTTCGTAGTAAATTTTTGGTGTCGAGATCGCGAATACCTGCATGAATTTCTCCGCCGCCGTTAGGCGCCGGGAACTCTGCACGAATTGGAATCGGGCGTCCGTTGTCGAATGCTTACGGTTTTGTGCGAGTGAGTCGCGGCAAGGGGATCACCGACTTTGCCGAGGTCTTCTGCTTTTCGTCTAAATCGCCGGGGCACATTTGTAGGATTCACAATAAAACACACCATGACCAATCGGTACCGCGGTCTTGCTAAGCTGCAGGATATAAACGGAAAAATCCATTTACTCTACGTTCCGGGTTTATCCACGTTAGCCTTTCGTTAACCTAAAACCCCTTGCTCAAAATGCAGAATCGGCTCTAATAGCTAGTGGCGGAACTTTAGCGGTTTCGCGAAAAGTTCCGCCACTTGCAGGAAATGGATTTTGAGATGGCGAAAACCGCAGCAAAAACAGCGCCGGTCGTCGAAGGGTTGACCGCATTGATGGAGCGTCATGCTGACGCTCTCTCCAGCCAACTTCAAGCACATCATCTCAAGGTCTTCCCGCCGACGTCCGAAAAGGGCATTCGATCCTTTGCACCGTCAGAAGCCTCAAAATTGCTTGGCATCGGTGAGTCTTATCTTAGACAAACTGCTTCGGAAATGCCTGAACTGCACGTTAGTATGAGCCCTGGCGGTCGACGCACGTTCACGATCGAAGATATTCATTCAATCCGTAAGCACCTGGACCTGATTGGCCGCGGGAACCGGCGCTACCTGCCCCATCGTCGCACGGGGGAGCAGCTTCAAGTCGTCTCGGTGATGAATTTCAAAGGCGGCTCGGGCAAGACGACGACAGCCGCGCATCTGGCACAGTACCTGGCAATGCGTGGCTACCGGATTCTCGCGATTGATCTTGATCCCCAAGCAAGCCTTTCCGCACTCTTCGGCAGTCAGCCAGAAACTGACGTTGGTCCGAACGAAACACTCTATGGCGCCATCCGGTATGATGACGAGCAGGTCCCAATCGAGCAGGTTGTCCGAGGAACGTACATCCCGGATCTTCATCTAATTCCTGGCAATCTTGAACTGATGGAGTTTGAGCACGATACCCCGCGCGCGCTTATGAACCGGAAGGAAGGTGACACGCTTTTTTACGGTCGGATCAGTCAGGTCATCGAAGACATCGCGGACAACTACGATGTCGTCGTTATCGATTGCCCTCCCCAACTTGGCTATCTCACGCTTTCAGCTCTGACCGCCGCAACCTCGATCCTCGTCACCGTCCATCCCCAGATGTTGGATGTAATGTCGATGAACCAGTTTCTGGCGATGACCTCGAATCTCCTTCGGGAAATCGAGAACGCAGGCGCCCAGTTCAAGTTCAATTGGATGCGCTACCTCGTCACTCGTTTTGAACCGAGCGATGGCCCGCAGAACCAGATGGTGGGCTATCTGCGTTCGATCTTTGGCGAAAATGTCCTCAATTTTCCGATGCTCAAGACGACCGCCGTTTCGGACGCTGGCCTGACGAATCAAACCCTCTTTGAGGTTGAGCGCGGACAGTTCACGCGCTCGACCTATGATCGGGCCTTAGAGGCGATGAACGCCGTCAACGACGAGATCGAAACTCTAATCAAAAAAGCATGGGGTAGAACCACATGAGTCGGAAGCACCTCCTTGACGTCACCACGGACGCGCCCGACAGCTCATCAGCTGCTGAACACAGAGCGGCAAAGACTCGCTCCATGCCGCTTCTCGGCGTGACCAGAAAAGAACGAGATCCAGCGACGAAGCTGACTGCAAACATCGGTAACGCGTTGCGCGAGCAAAATGATCGTCTTGGTCGTGCCGAGGAGATCGAGCGGCGTCTCGCCGAAGGTCAGGCCGTGGTTGAACTGAACGCGTCGTCAATCGAGCCGTCCTTCGTTCAGGATCGCATGCAAGGTGATATCGAAGGACTTCTTGCATCCATCCGCGAGCAAGGACAGCAGGTCCCAATCCTTGTGAGACCTCATCCCGTTAAACCCGCGCACTACCAAGTTGCCTTTGGACATCGCCGGCTGCGCGCCGTTTCGGAGCTAGGACTGCCGGTCAAGGCGGTTGTTCGAGACTTGACGGACGAGCAGTTGGTTGTCGCACAGGGTCAGGAAAACAATGAGCGCGAAGACCTCACCTTCATCGAAAAGGCACGTTTCGCACACAAGCTAAACAAGCAGTTTCCACGAGAAATCGTCATCGCGGCTATGTCAATCGATAAAAGCAACTTGTCGAAGATGCTCCTGCTTGTTGACGCCCTCCCCTCTGAATTGATCGATGCCATCGGCGCCGCTCCAGGCGTTGGACGCCCAAGTTGGCAGCAATTGGCAGAGCTGGTTGAGAAAGCATCGCCTCCGGCAGGCGCTGCGAAATATGCTGCCTCGGAGGAGGTGCAGGCGCTGCCGTCGTCGGAACGGTTCAAGGCAGTGATCGACCATCTGAAACCGCGTCGGACTGCGCGCGGGTTGCCAGACGTCCTGTCGACCCCCGATGGCGACAGGCTTGCGCAGGTCACGCAGAGCAAGAGCAAGCTAGAAATTACCATTGACAGGAAAGCCACGCCGGATTTCGCGGCTTTCGTACTCGAGCATTTGCCGGCGCTTTACCAGGAGCATCGCGCAAAGCATCAACGGAAACAGGGAGTGTAACCCGCAAAAGAAAAGAGCTCCCTCAACGTCGCCGTCGTGGAAGCCCTTCTGTCTCTGTAGCAAGAACAGAATCGCATTTCCTCGAATCCTCGTCAAGAGTCTTTGGCGCCGTTTTGGTGAGCGAATTTCCTTTGCCTGCTGAAAGGTGAGAGACAATGCAGTCGGGGAATGTAGCGACGCCGTTCGGGCGGCGGCCAATGACGCTTGCGCTCGTGCGGCGCCAGGCGGCAATGGAAATCAAGCATGGAAAAGCTGCCGATAAGTGGAAAGTGTTGAGAGACGCTTCCGCCGCGATGGAACTGCTCAAGATCCAGTCGAACAGTCTGGCTGTTCTTGACGCACTTTTGAGTTTTTATCCTGACAATGAGTTGCGTCAGGATGCACAATTGATTGTCTTCCCCTCGAATGCCCAACTGGCGCTTCGGGCGCATGCAATGGCGGGCGCAACGTTGCGGCGGCATATTGCCATTCTGGTGGAGTCGGGGTTGATCGCCCGTAAGGATAGCGCCAATGGCAAGCGCTTCGCCCGCAAGGGCGACGATGGCCAGATCGAGAATGCTTTTGGCTTCGACCTGTCGCCCCTCCTGGCGCGATCGGAAGAGTTGGCGATGTTGGCGCAAAGAGTGGCGGCCGAGAGAGCCTCGCTCAGGAAAGCCAAAGAGAGCCTTACAATTTGCCGGCGGGATGTTCGCAAACTTATTACTGCTGCAATGGTCGAGGGCGCCGACGGCGATTGGAAGACGACCGAGGACATCTACATTGCGCTCGCGAGCAGAATTCCGCGCGTTCCGACCCTTGAAGGGGTCACTAGCGTTCTCAATGAAATGGAGATGCTCCGTGAGGAAGTGCTTAATCGTTTGGAAAACCTCGAGAATGCTGAAAAAATTAGCACCAATGCTGCTCATATCGAGCAGCACATACAGAATTCAAAACCCGAATCCGTAAATGAATCTGAACCACGCTCCGAAAAGGAGCAGGGGGCAAAGGCGAGCTTGAGCCATCAGCCGAAGAATGAATCGCAAAGGGCGTTCCCCTTGGGATTGGTGCTCAAGGCGTGCCCGATGATCAGCGACTATGCACCGCGCGGCGTGGGGAGCTGGCGAGATCTGATGTCTGCCGCTGTGGTGGTTCGATCTATGCTGGGGGTAAGCCCTTCCGCCTACCAGGATGCCTGCGAGGCGCTAGGACCGGAGAATGCTGCGGTGGCAATTGCGTGCATCCTGGAAAGGGCTAACTTCATCAACTCTCCTGGAGGCTATCTGCGGGATCTAACGCGCCGAAGTGAGCGCGGTGAATTCTCGCTTGGCCCGATGATAATGGCGTTGTTGAAGGCCAACGGGCAAGGCGGTTTGAGGGCTGGGTAAGTGCGGCTGATCGTTATTCCTGCCGTTGAGGATTTCGGTTGTGGTCAGCTGACCACCAAGCTAACCCCTTGGAAAACACCAACTTTCAAAGGCGGCTTGTCGCAGGCATTGTGCCGGTTACCGTCTGGCTCCCGAGCCAAATGACGCCTCTTAGGGGAACAGTAGACCGTGATCTCAATACGAACGCGCCCAAGGTCGCGCACGAACAAGACCAGGAGCGAAGTCTTCGCACGAAATGGCAGCCGCCTTTCATCAATTCATTGGCACCGGCGCGGCAAATCGCAAGGCGGCCGGCTGTGCCGGCTAATCGCGAGTGGGCGATGGCGCCGCATGGATAGGACGCAATAGGAACAAGTACCTGCTGCCATCCGCAGCGCCGGAATCTACGGGGCTGATTCGCGGCGGCACTTCCACAACACTGGGAGAATTCATCAACCGCTATCTTGGGCGAGGTGACGCAATGAGCCACTCGACCCTATGGTCTTTTGACCAGGCAAGAATGGCATTCGAGGTGAGTTTGGTGCCGTTGTCGGAGAGATCATTGCGAGTTTCGAGCGAGGCGACGACCGGAGATCGAGGTGTCCGGGGATCGCCGCGAGGCATTCTCGCGTCGCGTCATCGACGATGTTGAGCACGCGAAACCCCCTTCCGTAAGCGAACTTGCAGGCGCGCGCGCACCGATCCTGGCCAACGCGAAGGCTCTGCCCGCTGGTCGCTGGATTTTGTTCGTGACCAAAAGCAAATGATCCAGTGGAACATTTCTCCACCGAACGACTGAGGCATATACCTATCTCGCAAGGCCCAGCCATCGGCACAGTATTTGAGTCCGTTGAAGAAGGTGATGGGTCCAGGCGGCTTGGAGGAGGCATAGCCGTTCCAGCCGCCGAGTTTGGCGATGATCCAAGCGGCCCAGGCGAGCGAAGCTTTGGGATGGGGATTGGATTGCAGCTTGGTCTTGCCCTTGAAGCGGCTTTCGAGGGCGGCGAGCGTGTTGATCTCGTGGGGACTGACTGCCAGGCTTGCCGGGTGAGGATCGCCGCCACTGCGGTCCTGCACGAGTTGGAGGACGATTGCCGCGGCCTTGGCGGCGATGGCGACGAGCTTTTCCAGCCGCGGCGCTAACTGCAATTGGCTGTCCTCGATCTTGAAGCCCTGCGTCTTCATCACCCGGAAGAACTGCTCGATCATCCAGCGCTGCTTGTACCAAGCGACGATCTGCCAGGCGTCAGTCGCACTGGAGAGCGCATGGGTGGTCAAGAGCAGCCAATGCAAGGGCTCGACACCGTCGGGTGCGTCCGGTTCGACGACCTCGACCCAACTGAGCCTAACCCCGTCGGGCAGCCCTTCTTCGCGCAGGTTTTGCGGTTGCCTGATCGTCGCCTGGCCGAAGCGCAGGCACAACGTTGCCTGCCGCGCCGGACGGTCGGCGCGCTCGCGCAGCTCGATCGTTTGGGTGTCGCAGAACCGAACTGTCTCTACGACATCACGCAGTTTAGAGCCGCCGATGAGTGCATGGTCATGCATGACGCGCGACAAAAGATCGAAGCGTTGGTCGGGCAGGTGCGCCCACATCATAAAGAAGTCGCCCTATTGCGCGACCTCGCCAATGAGCGATGGCGTTTCGGCGACCGGCGACCGGCGACCGGCGACCGGCGACCGGCGACCGGCGACCGGCGACCGGCGACCGGCGGCTTCGGCGGGGGGGGAGCGCCGTTGGGGTCGACCGCATCTACGGGCTCTATCGCGAAGAAGGACTTTCCGTTCGCAAGCAGAAAAGCCGGGGCGGCACGCTGTCGGCACGCGTGGCCCGATCCTGGTCGAAGCGAAGGCCAATGCCCGAAGCTCGCTGAATCTCGTTCACGACCAGTTCGCTTGCGGAAGGCGGTTTCGCGTGCTCAACTTCGTCGAAGACGTGACCCGCGAATGCCTGGCGGCGATCCCGTGCACCTCGATCTTGCGTCGTCGCGTCGCTCGCGAACTGTCGGTCCTCATCGAACGGCGCGGCAAACCGGGGATGATCGTCTCCGACAACGGCACGGAATTCACCTCGAATGCCATCCTTGCCAGGTCGAAGGATCATAGTGTCGAGTCGCACGGCATCACGCCGGGAAGCCGATGCAAAACGCTAATGTCGAGAGCTTCAACGGCCGGATGCGGGACGAGATGGTCAACCAAAGCCTGTTCCTCGGCTGCGATTATGCCCGAAGCGCCATTGCTGGGCCGACGATTACAACCACTTCCGGCCGCACTCATCGCTCGGACCAGACCCGGGCACGTGATGCAGATACCATTGCCGCAACCGGCTCCAACGCTGCGCGAGATGAAAGCTTCGCGTTTCCGCCACTTGGCGTACTCGGAGCGCGCAGGCTCTAGATGTGAGCTTTCGGGAGGTTGTCCATTCAAAGCGGATTTAGGAGACTGGAGCTATCACACCTCGAGTCGGAAGGATCGCCGCGAATGAACATTCATAAGAATGCCCGACTGACGCCGTTGCGCCGGGAACAAATGGCGCTTGCTGTTATCGAAGGGCATCTGACCCAGGCTCAGGCAGCACAGGCCTATGGCGTCGCGGCCAAGATCGTCGCCCGTTGGGTCGAGCGTTTCAAGGCCGGTGGTCGAGAGGCGATGCTCGATCGTTCCTCCCGACCTCATGCCATGCCCCGGCAGACCAGTCAGGCGCTGGCGGAGCGCATCATCACGCTTCGCCGCCAGCGCCTGACTGGCAAGCACATCGCGAAATCGAAACCGGTGTATCTGCAGCGACGGTGAGCCGGGTTCTCAAGCGCGCAGGCCACTCCCGCCTCAAGGATATCGAGCCGGCCGAGCCTGTGCGTCGTTATGAACGCCAGGCTCCCGGCGAGATGATTCATATCGACATCAAGAAGCTCGGCCGGTTTCATGAGGTCGGCCACCGCATCACCGGCGATCGCACTCGCCAGAGTTCGCGCAGAGGCAAGAGTTGGGGCGCCGGTTGGGAATGCGTTCATGTGGCCATCGACGATGCCTCTCGCATCGCTTTCTCACAGATATTGCCGGACGAGACGAAAGAAAGCGCCGTGGCCTTCTTGAAGGCGGCATTGGCCTATTATGCCAGCCTCGGGATCGCGGTCGAGCGCGTCATGACCGACAATGGTCCCTGCTACACATCAAAGCCATTCGGCCAAGCTTGTCGCGACAACGGCCTCAAGCACGTTCGCACCAGACCATATACGCCTAAAACCAACGGAAAGGCCGAACGCTTCATCCAGACCGCCCTCAGAGAGTGGGCCTACGCCGTCGCCTATCCCAACTCGGACATGCGCGCCGCCGAACTGCCACGATGGCTTCATCGCTACAATTGGCACAGGCCTCACGGAAGTCTAAACTCAAAACCACCAATCACTAGGCTCGCTCTTACCCAGGACAACCTGTTGAGGCTCCACATCTAGTCGCTGCCGGAGAGGATTGAGTGCTAGGTCAGCGGGTCCACTGATCGAGGTTTTTCGCCAGACTCTGCTGTCGTGGGCCAGCAAGTCTTTTGGGGTGGGACGCACTGCCAACAGCTGCTTTTCCGGTGGTCAGCTGACCACAGCTACAACACTCTGAAAAGAAGCGACATTTTCGGGCGCTACTATGGACGGCGCATGACCCGCTCCTCGCGCCACCTCTCACAAGATCGGTTGTGTAGAGATAGGTACCGTCCTGTCGCCGCCATGGGTCGCGGGGTCTTGGCGGTCATTTTTGATCGTACATGACGTTCTAAGGGCATTGGTCATGGTTGCCCGGGTAGAATGGCCGACAGCCCTTCTATGCGGCTGGTGTAGTAAGGTCAGTTGATGCACGGAGCCGATTGAGCGGCTTCGTGTTCGAACGAACAATCGCGGTGTTTGTCACGACTGAAAGGAGACATTGCTTTGTAATCTTAACGGCGGTCTCCGCAGGATGCTTCAGGACGAAGACCTCCCAGGCTTCGAGGACAGTCGAAATTTGCTGGTCGTAAAACGAATGTTTGCAGATCTTCGGCCGTAATCATTCTTGTAGGAAATATAGCTGGCGGCGCGGACAAATGGCTCAATCAAATTGTCGAGCATCCTTGAAAGAACGCCGAAACGCGGACGGATTGTAAAAGAAACAAATACTGTCTGACTGAGTTCCGGCTCGCGCCCGAATTCGTCGTGCAGCCGAGACGGCTTTTTGGTAGCGAGGGGAGCGGCTGTCCTCTGCTTTTACCCGCGCCGCCGAGGGTCATGGCCCGCGCGCCTCTGCGGATCATAATCACCGCGGCTGAAGCCTTCAGCACGTTCCGGGGGAGGGGGCGAGCAGGCGGAGGAAGCCGGCTCCGCGGCGAGGATGTAGGCGCTGAGCTGAAACCGCGGAGCGATAGCGACTAGCGGTCCTGGCGCTACAGATCCCCAAAGGCCGGACCTGACGGCTATGCAGTCGAATAGCGACAAGAAAAGACTCTCTGCCATCGGGCGTCGGATGAACCATGCCCTCAACGGCGAATGAGGCCAAATCGGTGGGCTTCGTCCAGCAGGACCCGCACCGAGGACGGTTGCCAGTTCTTGCCGCTGCGCACAGGCCGTTCTCCCATCTGGTCCAGTTGCGCGGCAATGTCGCGCAGCGACAGGTTGGGATCGGCAATGGCAATTGCCGCCACCAGCTTCATCAGATAGTCTTCGGGAGCCCGGCGAGGGGATCGAGCAAGGAGTTCCTTCTCCGCGAGCTTTTCGCGTACCATGCGATGAACAGCGCGACGAAGGCGTTCGACGGTCCAGTCGTGGCCACGGCGATTGAGAACCCGCACGACATTGTCCCAACTGTGCTGCGGCCGGAGTTGACGCACCATCGGCAGCCACGTCTGCGCCGATGCAATGAGTTCATCGAGATAGAGCTTCTCCCGTGCCTGCGAGATTGCCTTGATCGCCTCCGGCCGTCGTTCTCGCAGACCGGGATTTCCAGGAAGCTTGCCGCGTGCCTTCGCCGCCTTAATGCCGGCTTTGGTACGCTCAGCGATTAGCGCCCGCTCGAGCTGCGCGACGGCGCCGAGGACCTGAAGGGAAAACATGCCCTGCGGGGTCGACGTATCGATTGGATCGCGGATCGACCGGAAATGCACGCCGCGGGCCTCGAGGTCCTCGATCACCGACAAGAGATGACTGACGGATCGGGCCAGTCGATCGAGGCGCACGACAATGAGGACGTCGCCGGCGCTAAGTTCAGCGAGTAATCGCGTCAGCACCGGTCGAGCCCGCGATGCTCCGGAACCATGCTCCTGATGGATCCGATCGCAGCCGGCTGCACGCAGCTCGTCCAACTGGGCATCGTGGACCTGTTCATCCGTCGACACCCGGGCATAACCGATCAGCCGCTTGGGAGATTGTTGGTTGTCAAATGTTTGTGGCTTTGCCATCGCGCTTGTAACGGCCCTGTCTCGAAGTAGTTTGTACAGATAAGGCATGCGTTAGAAATCGAACAGTTGCAAGCGTGTTTTAGCCATTGAATAGCGGCCCGTCAGACTCAAAATGCTACCGCGGACGAGCAACGGAGCGTCCGCGGTGGCAAATGCGCGTCAGCGGGCTTCCAGGGCGGAAATGCTGGAAAAACAGCGGCTTTGGTGATGGCTGCGGGCGGAGAAGCCTGCTGAAGGGCGCCGGCGCTCAATTCCGGAAATGAGGACCGGCCATGTGTGCCGACGGCGGCCGTCGAATTTTGCGATTGAGAGTCCGGTCATCCCGGGCGAAATTGCCCTAAATGCCCGGATTTCCGGGCGAATCCGCCGATCCAGGACGACCGACATCGCTGATTTGCGGCGTTATAGCAATCGCTTCCGATAAGCATTACTTATCGGAAGCCAGGTGTGGCCTGGAACATCATTAAGAGTGACGGAATGTACTGCCATATTGGCTTCCGTGACAGAAAAGAACATTGCTGGCTCATATGGTTAACGAGATGCAAACGCCGGCAGCTTCCGCCAAATCGGATGCTGCTGAGGATGGGTCGGTAGACTACCGATTAATTTTCGGAACGGTATAGTAACGGATTGAATTGTTATCTATTCGGGAATTGCGTTGCAAATTGCGCTGCAGCTGATAGTCCAAAAGCAGAACGAAACGGCAAATCAACAATGACCACGTCTCGCCACATCGTGACCCTTTTAAAAAGCCACATCGCCGGCGATGAGGAGAGATTCCTGTCGACCGCTCTGCAGTTGGCTGCCCATGAGGCGCGGCAAGGACATGGCAAGCTGGCGCAGGAAGTCAAGGATCTCGTCGATACAGCGAAGACGCGAGAGCCGAGCATGCGTCGACCGGGTGGAGCGGTCGCACTCGTGCAGCCGAAAGGTGAGCTCGCCGGTCTACTGAGCGCCCGTTATCCCGACATCCGTCTGGCAGACATGGTCCTTGCCCGCCCGCTTCGCCTGCGTCTCGATCGTATTTTGGCCGAACAGCGACAGCAGGCAAACCTGCGTAGCCACGGACTCCAGCCGCGACGTAAGATCTTGCTAGTCGGTCCGCCGGGGGCCGGCAAGACGATGACGGCGAGTGCGTTGGCCGGGGAACTTCACCTTCCCTTATTTACCATCCTCCTGGACGGTCTGATCACCAAGTTCATGGGCGAGACCGCGTCAAAGTTGCGTCTGGTTTTTGACGCAATGACCGCAACCCGCGGCGTATATCTCTTCGATGAGTTCGATGCGATCGGAGCAAGGAGGGGGGACAGGCAGGACGTGGGAGAAATCAGACGTGTACTCAATTCCTTCCTACAGTTTGTGGAACAGGATGAAAGCCACGCCTTGATCGTCGCAGCGACCAATCATCCTGAACTGTTGGATCGTGCTCTTTTCCGTCGTTTCGACGATGTCATTGAATATGCGCTTCCGGATGTATCGCTCATCGAAGCGATCCTTCGTAACAGGCTCGATCGCTTCGCAATGTCCGACATATCATGGACAGAAGTCGCTGCCGCCGCCCAAGGTCTTTCCCCGGCGGAGATTTCTCGTGTGGCTGATGACGCCGCCAAGTCCGTCATTCTGGACAATACGGACACAATAACCCCTGATAGCATACTTAACGCGATTGCCGAGCGCCGCACCGCCGCCGAAGCCATGGATGCGAGCAACAGGCCATAATGGCAATCGGACCACGCAATCGCCCGCATTTTCTGCTTAAAGATAACGGCGCGGTAGAGCCATACCGGCGCCCTAACCGGAAAATCGACCCACCGGCGCTACCTCTGCGCAATAGACAGGCCCATGCCCAGGCTTTGGCGCTCGCCGTGGGAGGTGCCGTCGCGGCGGCTGAGCAGCAACTCGCCGCGCCCGGAGTGACAGCGTTTGAAACGCGTGGATTCTATCTCGAGTTCGATCTCCCTTCTTCCGAGGGGGCGGGAATTGACCAACTCGCAAACAGACAACAGAAAATGGAGGTTGTCGCCGTCCGCGAGCTAGAAGGGGAGGGTGGTATTGTCAAGGCTTCGGTGTTTGTCCCGGAGCGCGCAAAAAACTACTTCCTAAATAAGATTGAGCAATATCGAACGACGGACACCGACAAAGGACGACCGCGAAATGAGCCTTTGATCTCCAGGATCGAAACTGCTCAGCTGGCATCGGCGCGTTCCCTCTTCACCGATGAGGAAGCGCTATTTCCGCTCCACGAGGACGTGGCGGTGTGGTGGGAAGTCTGGCTGCGCGAAGGTCGGCGCGAGCGGTTTGAAGCCATAGCTGCCGCCTTGGAAATACAGATGCGCCAGCATGCCATCCGGTTCCCAGAGCGCGAAGTTGTCTTAGCGCTTGCGAGCTCGGTGACCATGGATCGTGTGGTCGCACGTAGCGATACGATTGCTGAATTGCGTCGAGCAAAAGATACTCCGGCGTTTTTTATAGGTCTTGGAGGCGCCGAGCAAAGAGCCTGGAACGACGATCTCGCTGATCGTGTTCAGGTCGCTGAAACCGCTAATGACGTTGCGATATGTCTATTGGACAGTGGAGTGCGTCGCACGCATCCCCTGATCGAGCCAGTATTATCGGTCGATGATTGGCACACAATCAATCCCGACTGGGGTGCCGACGACACGACCGCGTGGCAGGGGCATGGCACGCGCATGGCCGGGGTCGCACTTTACAACGATCTGATCGATCCGCTGGCCGCTCAGGATCCCTTCGATATGCGATATCGGCTGGAGAGTATTAGAATACTGCCGCCCGGCGGCGCAGACGAAAATCAGCCTGATCTTTACGGCGCGATTACCGGCGAGGCGATCGCTCGAGCCGAAATTCAGGCGCCGCACAGAAGCCGCGTCATTACGACCGCCATAACCAGCACGACCCCGTCGCGTGGACGGGCCTCGTCCTGGTCTTCATCCATCGACCAGCTGTGCTTCGAAACCGATGCGCAGCGGTTGATCCTGATATCGGCCGGAAACATACGCATCGATCTAACGCCGGCCGATCTGTTTGTTCGCAACGACATCGAGCCGCTAGACGATCCAGCGCAGGCATGGAACGCAATCACCATCGGGGCTTTCACCAACAAGGTTGATGTTATCGATGCGGCTTTTGCCGGATACACCCCGATTGCGCCAGCTGGAGAACTCTCACCCGCGAGCAGGACCTCCGTCAGTTGGGATCGCCAGTGGCCGGTCAAGCCAGATATCGTCATGGAGGGCGGGAACCTGGCGTATGATGGCGTGAATCCGGGTGAGCCGATTGATGATCTTCGCATCCTGACAACGCATTTCCGTCCAGAAAACCGCTACTTCTCTACGATTGGAGATACGAGCTCCGCGACCGCTCAAGCTGCGAAACTAGCAGCAGAGATTATGGTGGGTAGGCCGGGGCTCTGGCCAGAGACCGTCCGTGCTTTGCTTGTCCATTCCGCTGAATGGACACCGGCGATGGCCGCCCGCATCACGAACTGCCACGGCAACAAAACGCAGTTGCAGGCGCTTCTCCGCCGGTATGGTTATGGGGTGCCTGATCTCGGCCGGGCGCTACTTTCAGCCAACAACGATTTGACCTTGATGATCGAGGACGACATTCGACCCTTCCAACGTGAAGGTACCGGATCGGTCAAAATGAGAGATATGAAGCTCCATAAGCTACCTTGGCCAAAGGAGGACTTGCTGGCTTTGGGCGCTGCGCCTGTCGAGGTCCGTGTCACGCTATCTTATTTCATCGAGCCGAATCCCGGCGAGCGAGGCTGGACGAGACGCCACAGATACGCCTCGCACGGATTGCGCTTCCAGATGAAAACGGCAACGGAAACAGTCGGCGAGTTCCGGGCGCGCATCAATCAAGCTGCGCGAAGCGAGGAAGAAGGTGCGCCCGTCAGCGTCGGCGAAGGCTGGCTGTTGGGAACATTCCGCGACAGCGGGTCGTTGCATTCGGATTTCTGGCGGGGGACGGCGGTCGACCTTGCGGAGCGTGACGCCATCGGTATCTTTCCAGTCGGCGGCTGGTGGAAGGAAAAACCGTATCTGGATCGATACAACCAGCAGGCGCGCTACTCATTGATCGTGACTATCCGTGCGGCTAATGCCGCGGTTGATCTCTATGCGGCGGTCGAGACGATTCTGACAACCGAGATCGTCGCAGAGGCATAAGATCCCGTTAAGTGATGGGTGGTTACATGCCCGCAGCATTTTTGTATTTCAGGCCGGATCCACACTCGCACTTTTCGTTTCTGCCCAATTTTCGCTGTCCGGCGGGCCCTCGCCCCAGTATCTTTGCCAAGGATCCCGGCGGCGGCACTTGCCGTTCCAGCCTGACCGTTCCGGCGATGACAGCTTCGACATGTTTAGCCCGAGTTTTTAGCATCTCGGATTGTGGCCCATCCATTGCGTATTCCCTCAATGCGGCGAGTTCCCGCCGCGCCATGCCGAATTCTCCGCACCAAGCCAAGACGATCGCATACATGCTCCGGGTGGGGAGAATCATGTCAGTCAATTGGCTTTCGGCAACCACCGGCAACACATGCTGTTCCATTGTTTTCCTGGCGCCGCCGGGCTGAGCCATGATCACCAGGAAGTCGTCGACAGCCTCCAAGCCGGTCGTGACCACTGATCTTGCTGCGTAGGCCAGACCATAGAACTTCAGCGCGGTGAGACGTCGCATCAGCGGGGGCCGATCCAAAGACACTGCGATGTGGCACCATAGATTTAGACAGTCGGCCAATCTCTTGAGGTCATCGCGGTTCGCAAATCATCGTTCTCGCGGCGATCAACTGAAGTTCTTTTGTTAAAAGACGTTCTACAATACGATTTTGTTGATGCAGTGATTCTCGTACGGGGCTTTGGATGAGCGATGAACTTGGCGAAGAAGAAATTGAGGTTTGCGCCACGGCTAACGAGATCCAGTCAACTTATCCACTTGCAACTAATCTGAGCGTAAGCGGCCCTTTCGAAGATGAAGACCATGCACGCGGCTTTGGCCACGCGTTCATCGGTTCTCTACAGGTGATCGGGCAACACATCAATCTAACCGATCTTGATGGAGTGACAATTACTGGCACCTATCACGAAACGCTACTTCAGATTGATCGGGGTTTGGAGGGACTTCGACCACTCACGGCGTCTACAATAGAGGACGGTGTTATCGGAGTGGCAATGGCCCCCGCCGTTTTGCGAGATGGATTGCTAAAAACCCATTTGATTTTCGACGTGAACTACGTCTGGCATATCGCAGACCCCGAAAGCGAGTTCTTTGCGTCGGCTGTGCACACGATTGCCCATGAATGCGGCCACGTTGAAGTGCATACGGCCCTTGATCAGGCCCTACCAGGGCGGATACTGCGCCATCGATATGCCGACTACATTGAGCAATATAGAGAGGAAGTGATTGATGCCTGCTTCCAGGAGTATGGAGCTACCCGGCTGAGTGCTGGTTTCGGTCTAAATCCGATCGACGGTTACCGCCAGACGTTCTTGACGGCGCTCGCCGACACTGACGCTGCTGCTAATGGGTTTATTAGCGCATATCGCACGCACGGCGATATTGATCGTGTCCTGTTGGAAGTGCCTCCGCTTTACGCAAACCTGATAAAATGGGCATCGTACCTAATCGGCACGATGCACGGCTTAGGCATCATGGTCTCAGATCAGCAAGGTCTCGCAGACGCCCTTTCCGATCATTGGTTTGCTGACTACTTCGCGCGGCTTGAAGCCGCTTATGCCGAGCTGTGGGAACGCCTGGGGCAATGGGAGAGCGCGAGTGAGTTTGACGGGCTTGGCGACATCGCGATCGAGGTCTTGGAGGCCGGCGGCATGTTCCTTTCCCGAAACGAAGAGGATGGCATTCGGGTCGACATTCCGTTTAGGGCGAACAATACACCGAACTATGGTCTCCTCAGCCTTCTTAGAGGCATTTAGACGAGCCTAAGTCTCCAACGCTCGCAGAGGTCCGTCGGGTAAATGTGGAGAATCCTCTATCACGGTCGATGTGTGCTCGCCCTGTGCCGCTGCTCTCCACCTCTACCGGAGGGCAGGGGCGCTAGAACCTTGCGCGGCGGAAAGTCGTCCTCTTCGAGATCGCCGGTCTCATACACGAGAAGGAGCCTTCTACGGAAACCAGACGACGAATGACGTTGCTGCGGAACGCCGCATCGACGATTTCCGCCTCAGATATGCCGAGATGGAGGACCGTTCGTTGGCCGCATCATTATGCCCCTCATCACGCAAGTGGTTTTCCAGACGCAAGCGCTTCTGACGTCGCTCCCAAAGAAAGCGGCCATCAGTCCAGACCGCAACCAGTGCGGCAAGGACCGCTGCGAAGTTGGCGAATATCGAGCATGTTATCCTCCACAGCCCTTACCCTCCTCGCAGACACGACTGCCCTGCAAGCGATGACTCAACTATAGGCACGCAGGTGTCGGCGTTCTAGCATTGTTTTGGCCCCACGAGGCGCCGAATGCATCAAAGCAATAATGTGGTGCCATCAGAATCCGGGGTGGTACTGGAGAAGCGCGTTTCCCCGGTCCGAGGGTTCGATTCCGTTCAAGGCGAAGGATAAGGACGAGTGTCTTAATTGGGGCCGGAAGCAGACCGACAGCTCTTCGCCGGCGGGTTATCGAGAACGGACTTTGGCATCCGCCGTAGTTCATGTGGCCGGTGCGCACTGTCGATAGCTTGCGCCGGCGCGGAGCCCTTGTGCTTCAATGCGGGGGAGCCACCTGGGGCCAGGGCCGACCACTCTGAATATTAGGATGTCTCGGCTCGTCCAGGATGGCCCCATCTTCCTGGCGGATCATGTCAATGCGGGTCAAGTAGTCCACCGCGAACGCCGCTTGATCCTTGTCGGGAGAAACGGTCAACGCGAACAACTGCCGTCTAACCTCGGAAGCATTGAGCGGCCTAAGCTCGTACGACGTCCCGTCAGGGCTATGCGGCTCTCTGCTATAGATCATGTCCTGTACACCGCGCGCGCCTTGCCGGCGTATAGTTTGCCGACCCACCGAGGATTGTGCCGCGGCCATCAGACCTTCGACGGAAGAAGTTTTCAGAAGGACCGAGAAAACCAGCTCCTTTGCTCCGTCGGAGCGGGCCGCGGCTAGTTTTTCGAAGAGATAGGGCATATCGTTGTCCGCCATGGCGTACGCAAGCTGTTCAGGCAGTAGGAAATGGCCTGTCCTGAGGTCAAAGCCCTTTCCGAGGTGTCCCTCGACCCCTTCAAGAAGCAGGTCCATCGCGCGGCGGAACCCTAGCTTTTGCACTTGGCCGAACCACTCATGCTCCGACAGCATGTCGGGAAACCTGAGGGCAAACTCTCGCAACATGCCCGCTTTGGTTTCGACGCCCAAAAGCCTGAGCTGAGGCAGGATATCCCTGATCTGCCACCGCGGAAGGTTCTTTTCAGGAACCAGCGCTAAGGCGTCGAAAACAGACGTCGGGCGGTCGGTGTTCGGAAGTACTTTTAGCCAACTGGAGATCGCGTACGACGTCTGGTCGTCCCACCACCTGTTCTCCTTTTCGGCCAAGACCTTGCGGAACTCCTGGAGGACCAGGTCGGCCGAAGGCAGCAGCCCGCCCACAATCATGCCGTTGAAGAAGTCGAGCTTGGTGTGAGACGTCACCTCCAAGCCGGCAACCTTCGACATCAACTCTGGCCGGACTATATGCGGCATGACGACGGCAATTGCGGCCAATGCCACGGCACGTCCGTAGAGCGGTTCGGATGCTGCCAATTCTTCCGCGACGTCGAGTATAATCTCGGCCGCATCAAGTGACAGGTCGGATTGCTTTGACCTTCTTTCACGTGCAGCCTGAGCGCGATCCAGATCGGGCCAGACATTTGCCCGTTTGTCGAGGAGAGTCGGCATGGCGATGAGCCGGAGCGCAATCGCCGCGTCATGGCCAAACTCAGGATGACGCAGGAGCGATTTTGCAACTTCATAGGCGTCGTCAGTGCCAATCTCGTAAAGTGCCTGCCGGTACGAAAGTGCATGACTGGTGCGCCACTCGTTCAGCGCCTCTTGGTTGCGCCCGCCCTTGGCCAACTCTTTAAGTGCATCCCGCTGCTTGAGGTCTTCTAGCAGGAATTCTGAGACCCACTTCATTTGTGATGAGTCCGGCACGCGCCGCATGGCATCCACAATTTTGGCCATATCGTGGCGTGACGGTGGGCCCGAACGCATGAGGCAGTCCGCCCAGCCGTTCAGCGCTTCAACGAGCTTGAGGCGGCCCTCAGCTGGAACATCGTCCATTGGCTCATTCGTGCCGTGTTTGCCGTGGGCGGTGATAAGGTCTGCGAGGGCCTCGATATCGCCGTGGTCTTGTATGGCCGAGAACGACACGACTGCCTCGACGAACACGTCGGGGCGCGTACCTGATATCTTGTCTCGAAGCAGTCCCAGGGGAGCGTACGTCGCAGACGACGGCATCCCGTTCGCATAAATTTTGGGCTTGAGCTCGAGGAATTCGCTTATCATCCTCGCAACGATACCGGGTCCTGAGAGGAAGAGTGCGCCGCCGGTCCGCTCATCTATCTCCTGGCTATCAATGACGATGGTCGCGAGTTCTGGCGCCTCGCTGACTGGCTGGGGCGACAGGTATTCTTGCACCCGGAATGGCAATGGAGAGCCGGTCAAAATACGGTCCGTCATTGCCGCGGCAACGACTTCGGGAAACGCGCTAGCGACCTGATGGAAGGCAGCGGTCTGGTCCGCCCTTAGGTCCAGTTTTTCGTTGCGCAGGATAGCGTCAAGATCGGCGACCTCCCCCGAGCTTTGGGCTTTGCGGATAGAGCGAGCGAGGTTACGGGCGGGGCTTGCCATTGCGCCGGTGTCCTCATCCTGCAGCGCTCGCAAACGCGTCAGGGCGGGCGGGGCGGTCAGTCCGTCGAAATAGTCCCGCTCGGCAACGCGTCGCCAAACTTCATTGTCAGCGCCATATAGCACTGCTGTCGCCTGTCTGGGTGCGCCTCGGAAAAGGAATGCTTCCACTGCTTTTGACTTCACCTCGACGCTGGGGTCTCGCTTCGCGAGGTCGAACGCGGTTTCGAGAGCTTCAATACCCCCGCCGAAGATGAGCCCCGAAACAAGCCTCTCCCGGACCCGCTCCTGCAGGTGATCGTAGTCACTTTGCAGGTAGCCCCCGAAAACGCTTGGTCGGATACGATCGCCAATGTTGAGAGCTTCGCTTTGGATTTGGTCGCTTGAGTTGGAAACAAGCGGCCAAACCAGGTCGGCAAAGTCACCACGGCCCGTCTTCATCATGAATCCGACCGCCAAGTCCACCTGATCGGCTTGGTGCCATGAGCGTGCAAAAGCTTGCACCTCGTGTGAGACCAAGCTCCAAACTGCGTCTCCTGTCCGGTACACAATTTCGGCCGCAAGCATCGGTCCGACAGACATAGCGAGTCTCGCCGCTCGGGCGACGATAGCGACACCAGATTCATCCTCTGCAAGGCGTTCACAGGCGAAGAGAATTGCTTCTTCCCAGAGCCGGTCGTCGAGAAGCTCTTGGGCAAAACTGCTTTCGAGGCCTGCGTCCTTAGGAAGGTCACGCATCATTGCCTCGACATGCCCGGCGGCATACCATTCCTGAAATTGCTGATGCTGGAAGGCGTAGGTGTCGCCTTCGCCGTGCACCAACACGTGCGTGGCGACAAGGGTCTCCAAGACGCTTGCAGGTTCCGGGGCGTTCTGGACCAGCCCCTCGGTCAACAATTTTGTGTTGCTTGCTCGTAGGGACTGTCGTGCTGCCGTGTCATCCAGCGCCGTAGTCCGCGCCTGCATCATGGCGACGGCCAGGTCACCCAGATAACGCCTGTGTTGCCCCAGCATGCTTTGTCGAAGTTGCTCGGCACGTTCGGGAATATCTTCATGCTGTTTTACCAGCAGCGAGATGGTGCTTTCCTTGGTGGTGGGAAGGGCGCCGGCGTCTCCAACCTGCAGGAGGACTTGGAGGTAAAACGGGATCCGGGCAAGGTCGCGGACGCCTGACGTTCTGCGCACACGGTCGAGCAAGTCCTGAGCAACACTTCCATGCCGGGATGCCAGGTCTTCCTGCTGCTCGTCGGAGAGCGACTCGACGTGAACCGTCCGCGCAACAAAGGGCACCGCCGCGGCCTGTGGGCGCGTGGTAATGCAGATGACCAGAAGCGGAAATTCACGCCTGAGCGCCCGCATGGTCTTGATAAGGGCTAGCCGCGCAACCGGTGTCACCTCGTTCCAGCCGTCCAATAGGAACGCAATTTCACCGTGCGCTGAGAGAAACTTGAGATGCTCTGACCGGATGCCTGCAAATGCCTGACGACCAACTACCCATGAAAAGAGGTCGTCCACGCTCTGGCCGACTTCTGCGAGCGGGACCAGCAGCGGTAAAGGCCCGCTTTCCAAAAGTCTGGCACCGAGCTGCACCAACGTGGTCGACTTTCCCTGACCCGGCTCCGCCACGAGGTCCAGAACGCCACACGACCGGAGTGCTGCGGCCATTTCGACGTGCGTGAATGACTTTCCCCGCGATGAGGCAGATGTCAGATAGAGCGAAACGGCATGGGCGGGGCCCTGCTGAGCGAATGTCTCGATGTGGCGCTGAGCTGCCGAGCGCACCTTTTCTAACAGGGCTGGCAAATCTTCGCTCCGTGGAAGGCCAAACTGCTTGCGGAGATATCCAAGCGCATCCGCGAGTTCGGTGCCCATAGGCTCCACGCGGGCGCGGCCACCTGTTAGCAGTTGTTCAAACGCCCTTTCTTCCGCGTCCTTCTTCCATTTGTGAAGCAATTCGACCGGGAATGCCTTTTCGTCATGGTCGATCTGGTGGGCATGGTCGCTACAAAGCCAGATTCCATTATCCCGGGGCTTTCCGTTCTTCCGGGGTCAGGCGGGCGTCGTAACGGGCAAAGCCCTCCGAGGCGGCCGTGATGTGCGCCGCCACACCGATGTTCATCGTGCCTGGACCGCCTTTTTGCGGGCCGACAGTTGGTTTGGTGCATTCCGGGTTGGAGCAGAGCCAACCAACACGCTGGGCCAACAGACGCTTGGTCGGCTCGGTGAAATTGTCGCGCTGGCTCTTGCCGGAGGACGCAAGTGAGGTGGATGGTGTGGTGCTTACTTCGGGACTGACGCTCATGATCAGAGCTTAGCGCCGTCCGGACTAACGGCAAAGAACAAAGAACGCACCAAACAAAGGCGCAGGCGCTGTCTCAACGCGATTGTAGAAATGGTTAAGTCAAAGTCTGACATCGTCCTTGCAGAATGGTAGTGGGTCGCTCGTCCCAAGTAGCGACGTCTGGTTTTCCATGGGCAAAAGAAGTCCTCGACCGACCAAGAGACTATCCCAAATGGTACCTTGGCTGACTGCAGGTATGTCTGGTTTCGGAGACAGGGCTGAAATGCCTGAACGACCGGAATGGGGGCGCAAAGCGGCCACCACGACTTCGCTCTGAGTCTGCTTCGGTGCAGGGTTTCGGATGCCGACCATCCACGTGGTGGGTGGCGCCGAGGCGGCCGTCCGAAGCGATCCGTTGTTCAAGGAGCCTCGTGGACGCCGTGTTGCAAGGATGTTCACGGTCTGAGCTAAAATGATCGCATAATGGATCGAAGGGAACTGGCCCGGCAGGCGAGCAAAGAAAGACAAGGTTGACAGGCGCATTGCTTCTTCGATTGAGGGTTCGGCAGTTCATGCGTGACGACGGTGGTGCCGATCGATCGGGCCTTCGCCCGTGCGCGCTGGCAACGCCGGCGCTCTGGATGCGCTACATAGACCGCGTCGGGGTTGGCGGAAAATCTTTTAAAACTCCGGCGATGCACAACAAGGAAGCTCGCCGATAAGTTGCCCACGTGCAACTTTTGAATCAGTACGGTTTGACTTCGTTCAGGGCCAATGTAGCCTCACCCGTCTCATCCCCCATTCGACTGGCCACGAATTCTGCTCCTGGAAAGGTGAGGTGGACATTTGAGCGTGGCTATAGACGGGCAGTCCGGTAATCGTTATTTCGGATATACCACCCCATCACCAAATCATCCCGTGAATTTTCAAGGGCTTTTATATTGAAAAAAGTGCAACGCAGTTTTGCCGTCGAGTACAAAAGCGGCAGACGAAAACTCGATACTAGGTCGAACTCGATCTGGGGCAACGTGGACCTAAAATCCGTCGCTCGCGACCTAGACAAAGAGGCAATGCCGTTTCTGTCGGATAGCTCTCAGAGTGGCAAATCCAACAGCGAAATTTCTCTACCAAAACCAGATCAGGCTGAGTCGTTGTTGACACCGCCTCTTGAGCCGTCGACAACTGCATCAGATACACAGGAGACGAGCATGGCCGACGAGACTGATACTGCAACCAGTGCCGATGTGCCGGCCGTTGTCGAAACGCCAATTACGCCGAAGAAACAGCGCAAACCCAGGGCCAAGAAAGCCGCGACACTCGAAACCGCGTCAGCTGACACTACGGCAGAGCCAGCAGCTGCTCTGGCCGGCGCCGGTGGTGTGAAGAGGAGAGGGCGCAAGACAAAGGTGGTCGAAGCTGCGGCGAGTGCCAAACGCGCACCGGTGCGCCGCGCTCCAAAGGCTGTGCAGCCGGCGCCTGCCGCGCCGATGACCGCGATCGATGAGATGGCAGACCTATTGCAGTTGGAAGAGGAAAATCAACGGCTGCGCAAGCTTCTGGCTGAAAAACTTCGCGCTGAAAATGCCGATCTGCGCAAACGGCTGAAGCTCGATTGATAAAGGCAGCCGGTCAACCGCCGGGCGCATTTCCATGCTTATCAAGATACACATTTTGGCGGCGGTGGATGCTGTTGCCAGAAGTAAAACACACTGCCTGCTTGCGGGATAACACGCGAGGTCGGATAGATGGCGTCTCCCTGGAAATTCCTTGCCCGACTGATCTCACCGGGACGCGAACAAAAGCGAAAAAACGGCTCGACCGAGAAGGTTTCGCCGGAGGCGTTGCCTAGTTCTGGTCCGACTGAAACGCCTGCCGAGGACAGCCTGACCAGCGCTGCTCGACCGGCAAGCGAGGAGCCACCTCGTCACGATGAAGCCGCTGCAATCTCCGCAGTGCCAGTGCAATCCGAAGAAGCCGAAAACGATGTCCACGACAAGGTCGACGGCGAAGTTGCCGAAATCGTGGAGGTCGCTGATCCCGCTATATCAGGTGGTACTGGTTTCGACGTCACCGCTGCGAATGATGCCGCTAGGCTCAAGCGAATTGCCGAGTCGCACCGCGCGAGCAAAGGAGCCGCAGCAAGGAAGCGGTGGCGATTGCAAACGATCCCCAATTTATCCAAACTGCAAACGGGATGAGCCTCGATGACTAGATCAGGATGCTCAGGGATCAGCTGGCCAGAAAGCTAACGTTGCAAAACGCGCAGTTGAGAAAAATGCTGGAGCGGTTTGAACCATGAGCGTGACGCGCTGCCTGCCTTTTAAGCTTGTTGCAGGTGTCCTTTCAAGGCGATAGAGGCGGCATCCTATCTTGCGACCTATCCTCACGACGGTTATACTGTTTTTGAAAAACAGTATAACCCTGGAGTCGAGCTATGAAGTCCATCGACCTCATGTATCAGACGATGCTCGCTGAGCTCGGTCAGCGCTCGCTCGACGCCGCTTGGACGGCCGATTTCCCTCCGGAGGGTCGGTTCACCCCGGCAAACATCAAGGGGCGCAAGTACTGGTATTTCGACATCCCGGATGGACATGGTGGTACGAAACGTCGTTACGTCGGTTCCGCTGATGATCCGGTTATCGCACAGCGCGTAGCTGATCATAAGCGGGACAAGGACGATCTACGCGCTCGCAGGCGCTTGGTAAATACCCTGACCCGCGAAGGCGGGATGATCGCCCCTGACGCCATGTCGGGCGATATCGTCGAGGCTCTTGCCGATGGCGGTCTCTTTCGGCTCCGGGGTATTCTCATAGGCACGGTGGCCTTTCAGTGCTATTCAGGACTGCTCGGTGTCCGTCTTCCCATGGCTGCGATCCTGACCGGCGATGCTGACATCGCCCAGGACTATGCCATCAGTCGGGAGGTCGAAGATAGTCTGCCTTCGATCCTTGAGTTGCTGCAGGGCGTCGACGCCAGCTTTCGTCCAGTTCCACATCGATCGGGAGCCGCGGTCTCGTCAGCGTTTCAGAATGCCGACGGCTACAGGGTTGAGTTCCTGACGTCGAACCGTGGTTCGGATGACTACATCGATCAGCCGGCGAAGATGCCCGCTCTTGGTGGCGCCAGCGCGGATCCACTGCGCTTTCTCGACTTCCTCATAAGGGAACCCGTCAGGACAATGCTGCTCCACCGAAGCGGTGTTCCGGTCGTCGTCCCTGATCCGTCCCGGTATGCCGTCCACAAGCTAATAGTCGCCAGCCGCCGAAACACGGACGGGCAGGGGCCGGCGAAGCGTGAGAAGGACATCCGACAAGCTGCGCTGCTCTTCGAAGCGCTGCAGCAGACAAGGCGATCTACTGACTTGGCGCTCGTCTACAACGAAGCATGGAGGCGCGGGCCTACATGGCGAGAAGGTATTCGAACCGGGGCGGGAATGCTGCCAGCACAAGATGCCGAGCGGCTCAACACGGTCCTGACCGAGGGCGGAAAAAGAAACGGCGAAGAAATTGAACTTCCGTTTGGAGAATAGGCCGTCTTTCAAGGCTAAGCAGTTGATTTGATTCGAAGTCGTGAAGACAATGAAGATGAATATGGTCCTGCGGGGTCCTGTGCCGAATATCTGCATCGCACGGTCTCAGATCTGGCCCCGGCCAGCGCCGGGCAGGCGAAGCGCTGATCTACATAGCAAGGGGGTCAATCGAGAAGATCGCGGTCGGCGACGTGCTCCTGATACGCAAGGGCGACGTCGTACCGGCCGACGGGGCTCTCGTCAGCGAAGTCGCGACGATCGACCAGGCGGTCCTGACCGGAGAGCCCTTAAGGGTGCGCATCGCGAGGGATGGCAACATTTCAAGTGGCGCTACGAACGAGGGGGACGTGATCGAAATCCGCGTTCTAAGTCGCGCCGAGACAGCACCTATGCCGGAATACCGGAATAGTGAGGCTCGTGGAAGCATCGAGGCGCTCCAAGGCGAAGCTGATGCGACTGGCCGACCGGTTCTCGGTGTGGTTCTTGTTCGCCACGGTAGCGATTGCAGGCGTCTCGGCGTTCATGTCCGGAGACCTGTCAAGGATCGTGGCCGTGCTGGTCGTCGCCACGCCCTGTCCGTTGATCCTGGCCGTACCCGTCGCACTTGCGAAGGAGGGCGTTCTGGTGAAGGGTGCGGGACCTCTCGAGGCACTCGTCCAGGCCACCGTGGCGGTGTTCGACAAGACGGGGACGCTCACCGCGGGACAGCCCGAAGTCGGCCACATCGAGGGATCGGAGCATCCTAACAGGATCCTGCGGCTGGCCGCCTCGCTGGACCAGGCGTCGGGCCATGTGGTCGGACGCGCGCTGGTGGACGAGGCGCATAGACGTGGGTTGGTAGTGAGCCGCCCATCGGAGGTGACCGAGACCGCGGGATCCGGAATCGTCGATGGCGTGCGCGTCGGCGTCGGAGGAGACGCCTATTTCGCAGAGGCGCCGCCGTCCGGGCCTAACGGGTCAGGCAGCGCAATGCGTGTCAAGGTAGTGTTTGACGGCACGCCGGCTGGCACGATCACGCTCGAAGACCGGCTTCAATACCTTCCGCCAGTCGGCGGGGCATTGCTTCAGGAGGCCATCGACGTCGCGGTCATTCTAACGCCCTTCGCGCCCTCTAATGGGCGAGAAGCACTAGTAGCTCGGCCTTGACGAGAAGTTCTCGAGTGACGCCGCCGAGGATGAACTCACGAAGCCGCGAATGGCCAAATCCGCCCGCGACCAGAAGGTCCGCCTTTCGTTCCAGCGCGGCCGATTGGATGGCGCCTGTCGCGGTCTCGCCGCCTGCCTGGATCGATACGTCATCCACGTCGAGTCCCGAATGCTTCAACGAAGAGATCAGGAGGGCGCGGTTCGCCTCGTCGATCTCCTTGTCGTCGGTGATCGAGATGACCTGCACCTTGATCGCGCGTTCGATGAAGACCCGTGCGCTGGAAAGGGCGCGCGCTGCGGTGGCGCTGCCGTCCCAGGCGACGGCGATCGTGTCCACACGAGAGTAGACGCTGGTGGCTGGAAATAGCACGAGCGGACGGCCGCTTCCGAATAGCAGCGTTTCGGAGAGTTGCCGGGAGAGCTCCGAGGCTTCGACGATGGAAAGGTCGTAGCACTTGGCAATTTCAGAAAAGCGTTCATAGACGAACGGTTCCCTGACCTCGAATCCGTGGATTCGCACCTCGAAGCCAGTTTCCGAAATAGCGTCGGCGATGTGTCCCCGCAGCGAAGTCCCGCTGTCCCGGCTATACCGTTCTGCTTGTCCCCGCCATGTCTCGACATCGATAACGGTGGGAAAGGGCGGATGGACCTGGGGGATCCGGACTTGTGGAATACTGGCGACGAGATGGGCGTCATTCTGCCTAGCGAGGCCGATAGCATTGTCGATTATGGCGAAGGAACTCGCGTCGGGATAGGTCGACAACGGGAGATGGAACTGCGGCTTCATGCTTGCCTCCTGAGGTTAAACTTCCGTCATGATGCATGCCGCTGAGAGAGTTCGCATTGCGCTTGGTCAAGGCCGCGGCGCAATGAAGCTCCTATAATCGCGCCTTCATCGAAGCTGGAGGATACGGCCATGACGATCAATCTGACGGAGATCAACCCCGGTGAGTGCTACCGCATCCTGGAGAACGAGCGTTTCGGTCATCTGGCATGCTGCAAGGATGGGCAGCTCTACGTGGCGGCGATCTATTTCGCCTTTTCCAACGGCGTCGCCTATAGCTTCACCATGCCCGGCAAAAAGCTCGACTGGATGCGGGGAACGACAAGGTCTGCCTACACATCGAGCAGCGTTCGAGCGCCGGCGGGTGGACGAGCATCGTCGTCGAAGGCAGGTTCGAGGAATTTCCTGACAGCGAGGCGCGACAAAGCGAACGGCTCCACGCGTGGTCTTCTCCAAAAGTATTCGGACTGGTGGGAAATCGGCTCTATGAAGCCCCAGGAGTTCCCCATGCCCGATGGCTCTCCTCATGTCTTCTACGGCATTGCCGTCACGGCCGTGTCGGGACGCAGTGCAGTCAGAACGGAATGACCGTCGATGCTCGAGCCGAACCCGCATCCCACAATCGGAGCACCACATGCCATATCTACGCGGCCTATATCCAAGCGCCACATCTAATTTCACCTCGCACCCGCGTTTCGCGCGGGCGCTCTGATTCAAGACGAGATCTTTGCCGGTCGGCCGCGGTCACTGCGGATTTGACGGCGTCCGCCGCCCGGCGAGGGCTTCGATGCTTTGAATTTCCGACTCGACTTGCCCGCAGTATCGACCACGGTGATGCGGTCGAGGTTCTTTCGGACTATGTCGAGGGCGAGCTGGAGGAGTATCCTAGAGAGGTGGCGCGACTGTGTGAGGCCGGGTCACGAACGTTGTCGCACGCCGCCGAAATGTGTCGCGACGTCGCCGCCGGTCAGGCCAACGAGGCTGAAGCGAAGACGGTCGTGTGAAGCCCGCGGCTCATCGGATGGTTCGCAAGACGAGCACGGTGCATGGTGCGCGCTGCACGACGTGGTCCACGACCGAGGCGAAGACGCGGTCGAGCACGTCGTCGCGGCGAGAGGCGATCACGGCGAGATCGGCGGCATCTCCTTTGCGATGGCGACGATGAGCTGCGACGGGTTGCCCGCTCGGACGTGTATAGAAGCAGGAGTCTCGGTCGACCGCGGGGCTTCCGAAAGCCTGGTCTCGGAGGCTCCCATCACCTCAACCGCCCAATCGTTCGGCGAGGCCGACGAGGGCAGGCCCTCCACCGCGTGAACGAGGTGGAGGCTTCCGTTGGGCGCGATCTGCGCGTGGGCCGTTTCGACGAGGTGGAGCATGCGTTGCCGGGATCCTCGGCCGATGGCGCCGTGGCGAACATGTCAGTATATGTCCTTGCCAGACAGGCTAACGAACTCGGTCGTCAGTCCGTCGTCATGCGCTTCCTTGAGAAGCCGATCGGCGCTCATGATGTCGAGACACATGGTGCCCGTGAAGGATTGCCGCAGGGCGCAGCAGAAGTGATCTCTCGCCCATGCCTGGCCTCGCGGCGTCGCCGCCGTCACTTCCCAGCGATCCTCGTCCCGACGTCCGAGAACAAGGTCTGCGGACGTTCGCTCGACGGGAGGAATGGTCGTGGCAGCGTTCGTTTCTGTCTTGCCGGTCTTTTCTTGTTCGCGCATGTCCGTCTCCTTTGGATGAGGTCGTGGCGCTGTGTCCAGGAGCCTATCTGTCCCCGGGCGTTTGTCTTTGACGAGCATCAATCCGGATGTTTGACCGGGATCAAGCCAAGGTGGGGAAGGTGGCGATACGACTGTGGCCTGCGGCGTCTGCCGGACGGACCTTCACGTCTGCGAAGGAGACCTCTCCCAGCCAAAGCTTCCTCTCGTTCCAGGGCATGAGATTGTCGGAACCGTGATCGCAACGGGCGAGGGCCTTCCTCGTCGCCTTGTCGGTCAAAAAGTCGGGGTACCTTGGCTGGGCCATACCTGCGGGCACTGCGCATATTGCCGAGAGGGTCGCGAGAACCTGTGCAACGATCCTGGCTTCACGGGTACACAATCGACGGCGGCTTTGCGGCCCATGCGGCGGCCGAGGCGGGCTACGCGTTCGAACTGCCTGAAGATGCGGACCCGGTGGCGACCGCGCCTCTTCTCTGCGCGGGCCTCATCGGGTGGCAATCCCTGAAGATGGCGGGCGAGGGGAGGACGATCGGCATCTATGGGTTCGGCGCGGCCGCCCACATTCTCGTGCAGGTGTGCAAGCATCGAGGCCAGAGCGTCTATGCGTTTGTGCTTCCCGGTGACGAGGCCGGACGGAAGTTCACGCTTGATCTTGGCGCCGTCTGGGCCGGGTTTTCCGGTGAAAAGCCGCCGGTGCCGCTCGACGCCGCCATCATCTTCGCGCCGGCCGGCGAGCTCGTGCCAATGGCGCTCGACGTGGTGCGGAAGGGCGGAACGGTGGTCTGCGGCGGCATCGACATGTCAGACATTCCGAGCATGCCCTATCGTCTGCTCTGGGGCGAGCGGCGGGTCGTCTCGGTGGCGAACCTGACGCGGAGCGACGGGGCGGAATTCTTCTCGATCGGGAAGGCGGCAGGGGTCAGATGCTTCACCAGCGTCTACCCCCTCGAGCATGCGAACGAGGCTCTCGACGATCTGCGCGCAGGCCGTGTCTCTGGAGCCGCCGTGATCGGTCCGTAGCCGATGTTCCCCTTGACAAGGATCAATGCGCTTTGCTTGCGCTACACAAAAGCTTCTTCGTCAAGACGTCCGCCGACAACCGGCGGCGCTTCCGCAAGGAGATCAGAGATGTCGCGTTCGTTGCTCGCCTTGGCGGCGCTCTTCATCGCAGGTGAGAGCCTATTGTCGGCTCCAGCCGTTGCAGACAGCCTGTCGCTCGCGCCGATGCTCCAGCGTGTCGTGCCGAGCGTCGTCAGCATCTCGGTGCAGGGCAGGGAACTCGACGACGCGGATGCAACGCTTGCTGATCCCTTCTACAGAAAGTTCTTCGGACTACCTGACGACGCTGCGCCGGCAGAGCACAGCTTCCAATCGGCCGGATCGGGTGTCGTCATCGACGAGGTCCACGGCTACATCGTCACCAACCAGCATGTCATAGCAAGCGCCTCAAAAATCGAGGTGGCGCTCTCCGACGGCCGACGCTTCCAAGCGAAACTTGTCGGCGCCGATCCCGAGACGGATGTCGCTGTCGTTCAAATTCCACCTGATCATCTTGTTCAAGCCGAGTTTGGAAGCGCGTCCTCGCTTCACGTCGGCGACGTCGTCGTGGCGATCGGGAATCCCTTCGGCCTGGGCCAGACCGCGACGATGGGCATCGTAAGCGCGCTTGGGCGCCGTGCCGTGGGATCGGAGGGGTACGAAGGATTCATTCAGACGGACGCGTCGACCAATCCCGGCAATTCGGGCGGCGCGCTTGTAAGCGAGGACGGCGTCGTGGTCGGGATCAATAGCGCGATCATCGGCCCCGCCGGAGGAAGCATCGGCATCGGTTTTGCGGTCCCAGCCGAGACTGTCGGCATCGTGATGCGGCAGCTCATCCTGACCGGCAAGTTGGTACGCGGCGAGGTGGGAATTTTAACGCAGGACCTGACGCCCGGTCTCGCAAAGGCGTTCGGCATCGATGAAGGGGCGGGCGCGCTGGTCAGCGAAGTCCTTCCGGGTTCACCGGCGGCAAATGCAGGAATTCAGCCGGGCGACGTCATTCGGATGGTCGACGGAAGGACGGTGCGCGGCGCGTCCGACGTTCGAAGGCTTGTGGGATCGCTACCGTTGCAGTCCAAGCCGTCCTTCCAGATCGACCGCGCGAGCCGAAGGATAGAAGCATTTCCCGTGGTGTCCGACGCACCGGTTGCCGAACCGGCTGCTCCGCGTACCATTCATATCGGCCGCGGCCCTCTCGCCGACGCCGAGATGGCGAACTCTCCCGATGGTCCCGGCGCCCGCGTCGTCGTCGTCGCCGAGGGTTCGGTCGCGGCACAGGCCGGCCTGCAGCCGGACGACGTTATCGTCGCTCTCGACCAGCAGCCGGTGACGGACGTCGGGCAACTCCTCTCAATACTCGTGAAGGAGCATGCCCGTGCTCTCATCACCGTCGTGAGGAACGGCCACCGCCTCTTCGTGGCCGCTGACGTGCAGACCCAGTAGCAGCCCGCAGACCGTGTTCTGTCCGCTGAAATTCCAAGGTCGCTCTCGTGCTTGATGAAGATCAACGACGAAAATCTGCGGCGCTGTCACGATCGGCACGTCGCAAACCTGAAGGAGGTTGTCATGAACGACATTCAACTCAGACAGAACATTCTCGACGAAATGGAATTCGAGCCCAGTATCGACGCGGCTGATATCGGCGTCGCGGTCGAAAGCGGGATCGTCACACTGACTGGTCACGCGCGCACCTACGCGGAGAAAGACGCCGCAGAGCGCGTGGTTAGTCGCGTCAAGGGCGTGCGCGGAATAGCTGCCGATATCGAGGTCCGGATTTTCGGGCCGAAGGAAACAGACGACGACGACATCGCCCGGCGAGCTGTCAAAATGCTCGACTGGAACGTTTCCGTGCCAAAGGATTCGGTGCAGGTGCGGGTCCTCAAAGGGTGGATCACCTTGCGGGGAGAGGTCGAGTGGCAATATCAAAAGAACGCTGCCTACGACGCCGTGCGGCATCTCGCCGGCGTAGTAGGGGTGTCCAACCTAGTGGAGCTGAAGCCGCATATTACGGCGGTGGATGTCAAGAAACGCATCGAGGATGCTTTCCAACGCGACGCCGCTCTTGAGGCCGATGCAATCAGAATCGACGTCCAAGGCAGAAAGGTAATCCTCTCCGGCAAGGTGAAGACCTGGTCGGAACGGCAGGCGGCGGAGCGCGCTGCATGGTCCGCTCCAGGGATCAGCACTCTCGACGACCGACTGACGGTCGGGTGATCGAATATCGGGATTGGCTAGACGTTACTGCTCTGCCCACACTCAGCAGCAAGGGCGCCGCTGAGCGCCCTTCGCATAGAGCCCAATTTCCTTGATCGACTTGCGCGCAGATCTCGTCTTCGGAATGAAATTCCGCACCACCCGTTGCAGAGCCTCCGTCGCGAGCACAAGGCGACCATTGTTGTTGTTGGAGAGCGACCTTGGGTGGCGACGTAGGCTGGGATCTTCCGCGAAGAAAGATATGAGTCCCCGCAACGGCAGCGCGATTGAGGTTCGGGTTTGATTTTTCTAAATTGAAATCCTGCTGTCGAGCAGAATCGCTATTAGGCCTCGCGGCGAGCAGCAGCCTGAGACGGGTCGACATCTCCGATGCAGTGTACGGCTTCTTCAGCCAGCCGGCGCCCGCTTCGATCTCCTTTTCCGCGGCATGGGGTTCAGAAAAGCCCGACGTCAGGAGAATTTTCACCCTCGGCCAGCGCTCCCGGACATTCCGGGCCAGTTCGTCGTCGTTCATTCCCGGCATGGCCACATCACTGAACAGGAGCGCTACGTCATGCCCCGCCTCCAGCTCCTTCAACGCGTCGATCCCGTTCGTAGCTTCGATCACGAAGTAGGCAAGCGTCTGCAGGCGGCTGACCGTCACTCGGCGAACTCTCGCGTCGTCCTCGACCACCGGGATAGTTTCCGTGCCCCGAGGCGGGGCTTCCTCAGCCCGCTGCTCGTTCGGATGAGAATCCTTTCCGGCGTCGGCGCGTGGAAGAAAGAGGCGCACCGTCGTCCCTTCGCCAAGTTCGCTGTAGAGCTGCAGGTGCCCTGCGGATTGCTTTGCGAAACCGTAGACCATGCTCAGCCCAAGCCCCGTTCCCGAGCCCGTCGGTTTCGCGGTGAAGAACGGTCGAAAGCCCTCTCCATCACATCGGACGTCATTCCGGTGCCGGTGTCGGTCACGGAAATGAGGACGTAGCTGCCGGGGCGGATCGCCGGGGTACATCCCGACATAGTCGAAGTCGATCTTGCAACAGAGCCCTTGCAGGCGGGCACCTCAAAGCAGACAGGAGCTGCGATGGAGGACAAGGCTTCGCAGGTTCTATCGAGCACGAAATACAGCACTGCTATCAAGCAGTTGGCAGGATCCGTGCTCTCACAATCCAACAAAAAGCGCTGATGAACGAACAAAAACTTTCGAACCAGTTTCTGTTGTTTTTCCCGGGCTTCTCGTCAACCAGTCTTATTCCGTTTCCTGCCACCTTAACTCATCATCTTCCGGAAAAGCGGCAGTTGGTTGCGAACATCCAGTGCCTCGGTCGGTGGACTCCGCTGAAGCGCCTATTTGAAGTCACTCTGCCCCAGATACGCTTCAATGCAGCTAGGAATGGGAAGCGATGAGCAAAGTGCGTAGGAGATCAAAGTTTCCCACTCCTTGTGGCCTGCCGAGGTCGGCGATCGATGACAGGCGTAATCGAGAGACACTGGCCTCCGAGACATCAATGCCGCTTGGGGGAGACGTATCTGACAACGTTGGTTGTAAATCCGCTTTTGTTTGCCGATGCACATTCAGTGCCATGGCTGGATCGCATGGTTCAGATACACGCAGATAGACATCGCGACCGATCGCGCGCGTGCCCGGCCTCGCCGAAAAGGTGCCAGATGTGACGGCAGCCTTGCATGCAAAGCTCGACGAGCACCGGGCGTTCGTGCGGGAGCGTGGAGAAGACTTGCCGGAAATCCAGAATTGGCGCTGGGCACGCTCCTCCTAGTGCGACAGAGGACCGGATTGGGTAGCGACTACCACCAGCCATACTGCCGCAGCTACGCCGGCACGCAGGAGAAAGGATTCGAGTGCGAGGTGGCAACCTCGCCTTCGACTTGGGGTGTCCCACGGCAATCGCAGCCTTTGCAGCGTCAGCTACCTGTTTCGAGTCCTGTTCGTTCTGCAAACGATGCGATCTTAAAACGTCCTGGAGAATGATCGCCGGGTCATGCTGCAGCCGTCAACGAGAGGCAGCTAAGGGTGAAGCCCGGTCCCATCGCCGTCAGGACAGTTCTCCTGGGTAGTCCTTGCGCAAGAAGCTTCTCGAGTACGAACAGCGCGGTTGGCGAGGACATGTTCCCATAGTCCGAGAGAACCTCACGTTCCTGGTCGAGGGTTCCCTGGCTTAGTTTAAGCGCCGATTCCAAGGCGGTGATAACCTTTGATCCACCGGGGTGGCACGCAAACCGGTCAACGTCGGCAGGAGCAAGATCTGATCGGGCGAGTATGGACGTTACGCCCTTCAGCACATGAGTTTCGGCGAACGGTGGTATCGCACGATCGAAGATCACGCCCAGACCCTCCGGATCGACGCTCCATCCCATGATGTCTAGCGTGTCGGGCCACGTATGCTGGCCTGCAAGTTCGACCTCGGCCAGACCGGTCTCACTAGCACGCACCACGCAGGCGGCGGCCCCGTCGCCGAAGAGGGCGGTCGCCACGATGTTCGCCTTCGTAAGCTTGTCCATGCGAAATGCCAACGTGCAGGTCTCGACGGCGACCACCAGCACGACTGAGCCTGGCCGGGATGCCGCCAGCCGTGACCCGATTGAAAGCCCAGAGACTCCGCCGGCACAGCCGAGGCCAAACACGGGAACCCGTTCGACATCGTCCCGGAAGCCCAGTTCTCGGCTTACCCTCGCTTCCAGACTAGGTGTCGCAATACCAGTCGAGGAGACGGTTACGATCGTGTCGACATCGCCTGCTGCAATGCCCGCCGACACGAGAGCCTTGCTGGCGGCGGCGACGAACATTGCACCCGCGCCCTCGATATGAGCGAGGTTTCGTTCGGGCCATCCCGACGTCTCGAGATACCACTCGATCGGCCGGACGGCATAGCGGCGCCGAATTCCCGAGGTTTCGAACACCCTTGCCAGCTTTTCGAAATCGCCAAATCGCGATGAGAACGCGGTGTGCGAGGCTCGCGCCGCGTCACGCTGGTCGATGACATGTGGCGGAACGGCGGTGCCGACGGATACCAGCTTGACGGGTTGCTGCATAAGACTCCTTGCGACGGCGCGGGAAGAATTTGGTACGCCGCGCGAGGACGAGACCGAACCGTAACGCCTCGATCCTCAATAAGTTGCAATGCGGGCGAGCCTGACGCCGCACTTCGTCGGAAGGCTTCAGAGACGACGACGCGTGAAGAATGCCTCCCGCGGCTTCGTGTCTGCCTTGATCCACGTCAATGCGCTCAACAAGTTGGCTCCGTAATTGTCCGATCGAAAAGGAGACAGCGCGATGCTTGCTAGAGACATCATGACGACCCCGTGACGACGCTCGACGAGGGACACAACGTCAGGGAAGCCGTCGAGATCGTCAACGCCAGCAAGATCGGCGCGGTGCCCGTCATCGATGGCGAAGGGCGGCTCACCGGCATCGTCACCGGGGAGACCTGCTGCGCCGGGTGGCGTCATCCTGGGCGAGACGGGCGGTACCGCATACGCGCGACCGCGAAGATGCACTGGCGGACTATGTGAAGGCCCGAAGCTGGCGCGTCAAGGACGTGATGTCGACGCCCGTCGTCAGCGCCGCCCCGAGCGCAACCGCGAGCCAGCTCGCAGAACTCCTGCAGGCCCACGACATCAAACACCGAACGGCAGACTCGCCGGCATAATCAGCCGTCACGACTTGATGCGAGCGCTTCTCGATGTTCGACGGCAGTGTACTGCTTCCGGCGACGAGGCCCTAGGGACGGCCGTTCGTGGCCGCCTGGAAACCGAGTTCGAAATAAGGTTCCCCATCGTCAATGCGACCGTCTCCGACGGGGCAGTGACCCTGAGGGGAGAGGTCGAGACGGAGCTGGAATGCTCGGCGGCCAGGGTGGCGGCGGAAAGCATCCGCGGCGTCGGCGGCGTGGTAAACAACATCACCCTGGCTACCGCATGGTGAGCTCTCTCAAACTATGAAATCGTCCCTGGAGTTTCCGTCATGTTTGTCAGGGTCATCGCAGACGCCGTCGCGTCGAGGTTTCTCCTCGTCATCCTGATCCTCATGGTGGGGACGGTCGTGAGCGTCCTACTGGTGAGGCCATCCGACGACTCCCGAACCGGGCGCGTCGAGCGCTCTCTCTGACCCGTGAGTGCGCGATGAACATCTGGCCCTCCAGGATTTAATTGTCCGGCCGCGTCCCGCAAATGGCGCGACGGATTCGATGCTCTCCGAACTATTCGGCTTCATCTGGCTGATGGGAAGGCGTCATCAGGCGTTGGTCGCAGGGCTGTCCCTGGCTCTTTTCGTTATCGGCGCGGCGCCTCTCGAACTCCAGCGCCGGATCGTCAATGAGGCGACCGAGCAAGCGTCATACCGGTCTCTTCTCTTTCTCGTCTCCCTCTATCTCGCGGTCGCAGTGTTGAAGGGCGCGATAAATTCACCTCCAACCTCTAAAGAAGCTGGGTGGGCGAAAAAAGCACGCTTTGGCTCGGGGCGCGCGTTCTGCATCGGGCCGAGACGCCGCCATCGGAATCCACGCTCGAGGGGGTTGAGCTGTCGATCGTCTTTGCGGAAGCGGAACCGGTGGGCAGTTTCGTTGGGACCAGCATCTCCGAGCCGCTACTCCAGATCGGCATCCTTGTCACCGTGGGCGGTTATCTGATCTATCTCCAGCCGCTGATGAGGATGGCCGTCGCAGCCACCTTCGCCCCGCAGATTGCGTTCGTCCCGATGTTAGGCTGCTCACCTGGCTTTTGGAGATGCCGCTCATACCCATGGCCTTGACCAAGTCGTCGACAGAACGAGTCGAGATTCCCTGGATATACGCTTCCTGGATAACGGCCGTCAGAGCTTTCTCTGCCATGCGGCGCGGTTCAAGGAAGCTCGGAAAGTAGCTGCCTTTGCGCAGCTTCGGAATGCGAAGCTCGACGGTGCCAGCCCGCGTCTCCCGATGTCACGGTAGCCATTGCGTTGTGCGAGCCGCATCGAGTTCTTCACACCGAAGTCTGCACCCGTAGCCGAGCCTACTTCCAGCTCCATCAGCCGCTCGGCAGCAAGACCGATCATCTCACGCAACAAATCTGCATCGGCACTCTTCTCAACAAGGGAGCGCACGTTCATCATGTCATTGGTCCTCGGTGATCTTTCCGTCAGGTTGGTCTTGAACAACCCGACCCTAGCGGAAAAACACTGATGGCCGCCCGCAAAGCCGATCACCCGCTACAGCGCAACGAGAAGCGCGCGGGCGCTCGGCTTTACTCCCTACCGTCACCTACGCCACGTACTGGGACACGATCCGATAGAACGGCCACCTTTTCCCGCGTGCAAGTGGCCATATGGGGGTGGCGTAATAACCAGGCATACGCGAGGTCGGTATGGCAGGTTTGATCTCTCCTTCCAGGTCGCTCGCGTTATAGATCGCGACGACGCCGGGCACCGAGAACGCATCGCCGACATCGATGTTCAGGATTCGGGCATGTGGCTGGTCGGAGCGTCGCAATGCGATATGCAACATACCGCGGCGCCATGTCATCGACATACTGACCAACACCCGTCAGCAGACGTGGATCTTCGGTGCGCTTGTCCCGCTTGCCGACAAGTTTGGGCCGCAGCTCGACGGAATGGTCCTGCTGGCTCATTCGTAGAACTCCACACCCTTTCGCAACTCTTGCCATTGCGCGTCGTCGTGGCCGAAAATGATAGAAGCTCCCCGCTCCCGAAGAGCTTTCAGGCGAGCGAGTGCCTCTGCGGCGAGTTCGATGTTCCAAGTATTTCTCGGAGCGATACCGGTGTCGACGCTCGCCTGGAGCGGGGCAGCATCTGAAGCGAGTATAAATGAACCATCTTTTTCCAGCTCGACACGGGCGACGGTCATTCCGGGGGTATGACCCGGCATGGGCAGCAAGACGATGCGCCCGTCGCCAAAGACGTCATGCTCGGCATTGAAGGTCTGGAAACCCTGGGGCTGGTCCCATTCTCCTCGAAGATAGCCTTGATTTTCTGCACCGCTTGCCGTGGCGGCCTGCGCCTCCGCTTCGTGGCAGAGGATCGTTGCGCGCCGAAAGTACGCGTTGCAGCCGCAATGATCGGGATGCAGATGTGAACAGATCACAACATCTATGTCCTCGGGATCGAGAGCAAGAGTCTTCAACTGATGAACGACCGTCCGCTCTGGCGAAAAGATCGGGGTCATAACCTTGCTTAACCCACCCCATCGCGCGCCTGGATCGATGGCGGCCTCTGGATTGCATCCGCTATCGAACAGCGCGTTGCCTTGGGGATGGCGCATCAGGGTGGCGTGAACCGGCAATTCAATCGCTTCTTCCTTCAGCGCCCCAGGGACGTAGATGGACCGGCGCATACGAAGGCGGCCGGCCTCGAGAAAATGCATCTTCATCTTAAAGGTCCTCTCTTGCTAGCCAGTTCGCGGACGGCGTTGACGATGTTTTCATAGCCCGTACAACGACAGATGTTTCCTGAGAGCGCTTCCCTGATCTTATCATCGGTTTCCAGCGGATGGTGGCGAAGAAGGTCGATGATCGCCAACGATGAAACTGGGCCTACAAATTCGCATTGCAGGCCATGATGCTGGCGGAACGCTTCTTGGATTCGTCCGAGTATCGACGCTTCCCTGGCCATGGTTTCGATTTCGCTTCCGTCTGCCTGCACTGCAAGCATCAGACAGGAGCGTGCGCTCCTTCCATCGAGAATGACGGTGCAGGCACCGCAAACGCCATGTTCGCACCCGACATGGGTTCCGGTCAGGCAAAGGATCCTGGCGCAGGAAGTGGCTCAGCAGCGTTCGTGCTTCGATCGTGCGCGTCATATACGCTTCGTTGACGCTGACGGTGATCGTCTTCTCACTCATCTTGCTTGAAGCCTTTCGTGGTTCGCGCGGCTCCAGGCGGCGCGACGGGCCCGTTTGGCAAGGACGCCTGAGAGATGCCTGCGGTAATCTGCAGAGGCATGGATATCCGTGTTGGGCGTGAGGATTCCAGCCAGGCGATCCGCCACCGTATCGAGAGCCGGCTCGGAAACATCCGTCCCCTCGATGATGCCCTCGATCTCTTCAAGCCGCAGCGGGGTTTCACCAACGCCCATCATGCCAACGCGAACGTCAGACGCCCTGCCATCTACACAATGCAGCGTCGTCGCAAAGCAAGCGAGTGCGAAGTCCCCGTGGCGTTTTGCAAACTCCTCAAATCCCCATCCGGCATCCGGTCTCATCGCGTCGAGCTCGACGCGAATTACAAACTCGTCCGGTTCCAACGAGTTGACCAGCGATCCGACAAAAAAATCGGCTGCAGGTATTTCGCGTCTGCCGCGCTGAGAGGAGGCGATGACCGTCCCACCGAGGAACCGTGTCATCATCGGCATCTCGGTCGCTGGATCCGCATGCGCGACGCTGCCGCCGAAGGTGCCGCGGTTGCGCACGCTCATATGGGTGACGTGATGCATCGCCTCATGCACGATCGGCAAGTGTTGGCGGATGATCGGGTCTGTCGCGGTCAAGTGATGGCGTACCGTCGGCGCCGATTCTCACCCGATCTCCGTGCAGTTCGATCCGATCTCCATGAACCGACGTTACTACGCGCGGCGCCCAAAATCCCGCGGCCCTGCTCGGATGGATACGATCTCTCTGAGCAGTTCGAGGTTCTCGCCGGTCATGGTGGCCACGTCTTCGATCGTGCAGATATGCATCGAACGAGCCATCAGGCGGCCTTTTGCGCAGTGGAGACCGTCGGAAGCATATTCCACGGCAACAGGTCTTCAAGCCTATCTACCGGTTAATCTTTGATCTGGGTTAGGACGTCCGTGAGGTAGCTCTCGGGGTTGCGGCCATGCAGTTTGTCCGTTCCAATGATGGTCAAGATATTAGCGTTGCGCTATCCCGTTCGTAATTTGCATCGTGTAAGTCTTCACTCCTGATGCTCGTTCTCGGGCCGCGCCACGCAACGCGCGGCCCGTCTTTCGGTTTTCTCAACCCGGGAAATTGCTACTCGGATTGATTGATTATTACGAGTTTATATGCAACCTTCGGTACGATCGCCGACGGTCGGCGCACATCAGGAGGAAAAACCATGATCCGTACTAATGCAGTTGCAGCACTTGTGTTTGCTGTAGCAACCTCAGCTCTTGCTTTCGATGCAAGCAACTTCAAGGATTTTTCAAGCATCGCATCGGCTTCCAGCAGTTGGCAGAACCAGTCCGGCTCGACGATGATCATTCAAGTCGACTCGTTCGGAAATGTCTCCGGCCAATATGTAAACAGAGCCCAGGGCACCGGATGCCAGAACTCGCCCTATCCGCTAACAGGAAGGGTAAACGGGACGTTCATCGCATTTTCGGTCGGCTGGAACAATTCGACGGAGAACTGCAATTCCGCAACCGGATGGACCGGCTACGCACAGGTCAACGGCAACAACACTGAGATAGTCACGAGCTGGAACCTCGCTTACGAAGGCGGCTCCGGTCCGGCCATTGAGCAAGGACAAGACACTTTCCAGTACGTGCCGACGACTGAGAACAAAAGCCTCTTGAAGGATTAATCTCCTCTGCCCTGCCGGCGCTGGCCCGTCAGAGATTGTGGAGCAAGAATTCATCGAATATGGCCAAAGGCTTAGACGAAGCTGCTTTCCCTGCCGAATAAAAGCGCCGCGTGCTCGTCCGCGCGGCGCAAATCCTTATTTGATGAGTTCAATGCGGCCAAAACGGCAAGCTTTCCGGACAAAAGTAAGCATCCGAGGATGCGCCGCCTTGGGGCAAACGCGGCGATCTGATCAAGGTCGTTTGGCACGATGGCCAGGGGGCCTGCCTGTTCACGAAAAAATTGGAGCGAGGAAGGTTTATCTAGCGTGACGGCCAGGGCGCTTGTCTGTTCACGAAGAAGCTGGAGCGCGGCCGCTTCATCTGGCCGTCAGCCGCTGACGGCACGGTGGTGATCACACCGGCGCAGCTCGGTTATCTGCTCGAAGGTCTACAGAAATATCCCTGCTTGTGAGTCTGACGAATCATCACCGGACAAGATCGAGGTGCTGGATCCGAGCCATCCGTTATTTGGACGCTCCTTTAATGTGATGCGTGAGGTGGGACGTAGAGGCGGCAACTTCGCGCCGTCGTATGAGGTTGAACATCGTGGTGGATCGACCTTGCTGATACCCGTGTCTGCGACACAGGGATATGTCGAAGCCTGAAATACTGACGCGCGAAGGACACCATTCGCCCAATTGTGAGGAGAAGGTTTTGCCAATCACTGTGCAACGCCTCCGCCTTGCAGCGGGCATCTAGGTAAAGGCACAGCGCAACAGATGGACACACGAACCTAGTTTGCTCAGCGCCGTACAACTTGCCGCCAGGCTCGATATTCCCGTCAATTGGATTTACGTTCAAATCAGGCGGAAGCGCCTGCTCATCGACCAGCAATCAACCGGAGCATATTTGTTCCAAAATTCCCCAGCGGTCGTCAACGCGGTTCGCGACCTTCGCAACCGTACCATTCATCAACTCGATCTGAGAATCATTCAGCCTCACCAGGAGGGGCATCAACATGCGTTGTCGCTGGAGGGAATTGACTGGCGCGCACGGCAGGAAACCTGGCGCCCCAGCCGGGTTTGACTCAATTTTTGCATTGAGATTGTTGAGAAATCTGATTCAATGTCGTTATGACATTGCCGCCGCTTACCCTGCCATCGGACCTTGCCAGCGCTCATCCGGCGCTGCTGGCCGAACGTGCTGCGCGGCTGCAAGCTGAGGCGGACGCGGCCAACGCGAAGGCGCGGCTGTCGAGCATTGAGGCGCTCAACGTGCATTTGCAGTTGCTGATCGGCAAGCTGGAGCGCGAGAAGCACGGGCCGCGCCGCGAGCGCACGCAGCGGCTGATCGATCAGTTGGAATTTGCAGCTCGAAGAGCTCGTGGCGTAGGCCGCCGAGGACGAACTGAGCGTCCAAGAGGCCGCGGCCAGAACGCAGTCCGTGCGCGCCTTCGCCCGCAAGCGTCCAGTGCGCAAGGCGTCGCCCAAAGACGTCGAGCGCGCACGCATCGTCATCGAAGCGCCGACGGCATGTGCCTGCTGTGGCGGCTCGCGGCTGTCGAAGCTGGGCGAGGATGTGACGGAAACGCTGGAGGATATCCCGCGCCGATTCAAGGTGATCGAGACGGTGCGCGAGAAATTTACCTGCCGCGATTGCGAGGCGATCAGTCAGGCTCCCGCACCGTTCCATGCGACGCCCGCGCGGCTTCATCGGCCCTCAGTTGCTGGCGACGATCGTGTTCGACAAGTTCGGGCAGCACATCCCGCTGAACCGCCAGAGCACGCGGTTCAAATGTGAGGCATCGGTCCGTCGACCCAGACCCTGGCCGGTGAATGTTGATCCGAATGTCTTCGAGCTGCGGCAAATGCTGGAGCATCACTGTCGCACGGCATACCAGGAGGCAACGTAGCCGGCTGCGGCGACCCCATGCGAATGCGGGACGTCGCGGACGATGCTACCGACAATGGCGTCCCTTTGATCGACGCCATTCGGCCAGTTCGGCACGATGTAGCCGCGATAGCTGTAGATCCAGGTCTCGCCGGCCACATCGCCCTTTCCAGTGAATTGCAGCTCGACAGGGTCTCCCGGACGCACCGTACCGGTCAATTCCAGCGACCACCCGGGCCCACCAATGGTTCCGCCGACCTTGCGCCGAGCCAACTCGGTCAGCACCAGCGTTCCCTGGCCAAATTCCAGTGCATTGAAATCAACCGATAAATCGGGATTGTTGATCAGGCTGCGATAACTCCAAGTGCCAGTGAAGCTCATAGTTCCTCCCAATGGCGATCGACGCCCTAATGATGGCCGGAAACGGTGCCACCCTGGCCGTCCGGCAGGGTGATCCTGATGTTCTGCATCATGCCCTGGTCCTCATGATCGAGGATGTGGCAATGCAGAACGAACTCGCCGATATAGCGCTGGTAGTGCGTCCGCACGGTGATCGTGTAGCGCGCCGACGGATCGGTGCCGGGATTCTTGATCCACAGCGTGTCCTTCCAGACATTTTTCAAGCCTGGATATTGCGGATCGCCGTCGTCATCGGCGCCAAGCGCGCTGACATCGTTGCCGGCCGCATCGACAATTTTGATGATCTGAAACGGATTGACATGGATATGGAATGGGTGGCTGACGAAATCCGAGCGGAGCGTCCATTCGTCGACTCCGCTCAGCGGCAACGTCCGGTCGATGCGGTTGGGATCATAAGGTTTGCCGTCAACCTCGAAGAAGGTGGCACCCGGCTGTTTCACATCGATGTTAAACACCAGTTGCTGCTCGCCGGTGACCTCGCCCGCGTCGATGTCCGGATGGGGAATAAAGCTTGAGAGCGACATCTCGTTCTTGAGGTCATCGATAACCTTGCCGGCGACATTCTGTGACATCGTGCGCTCAGCCGCCGAAATCAGCCAATCCTGCAGATAGGTGCCGATCTCGCCATTGACGGCATGGCCGCCTACTGCAGTGACTATGCCGAGAAGCCGTCGGCTTGGAGCCTCCTGGTTGACGCTGGCCGCTGCCGGTGCGGCGCCATCGATGATGCAGTAGTCACCCGCTCCTGGCAACACCACCAGCGCGTCAACGCGGTAGCCCGGTTGCAGGATCGCTTGCTGCCGCATCTGCACCTGCGCCATTGTCAGCCCGTCCTGGGCCACCACCCCATACGGAATAGTATCCTTGCCGCAATTCTGATCGATCCATCTGTCGGTGTCCGCTGCCGCAAGCGTGCGGAACGCGGTCGTCCCGGTCTTGCGCCGGATTTCGAAATTGATGGTGTCGCGAACCCCGGCGTGTATCATCCGCCACCGCTCGACCGAGCCAGCCTCCGCTAATGCCAACTGACCAAGCACCTGGCCGTTGACGCTGGTGAAGCGGCCCGAAGCCGGCCAACTGCCAGGTCCGAACTGATCGTAGCTTTCGATGCCGCCCACCTGTCCTGGCTGGCAATCATAAGTGATGTCGCCATTGTTATCGGTGCAAGCATATTGAATCTGCTGTAGCACCAAAACCCGTTCGGCGATATCGGAGCCGCCCGGCTGCTTCAATAGGCGGTCGATATCGCCAGTCTCGGTCGGTGTCGGCATGCGATCGCCACGGATGATCAACGCCCCGGACATGCCACTCGACACCTGCAATGCGGTTGATCCGTGTAGGTGTGGGTGATACCAGAAGGTGCCGGCGGGATGCTCAACGGCGATGTTGTATTCATATTGGAACGAAACGCCGGGACGGATTGAGATCAGCACATTAT